>DAOULF010000065.1:0-3032 GCA_034420555.1 Dehalococcoidia bacterium | reverse complement strand
AAGCCTTCCAGGTTCATGGCGTAGAACGGCGTGACTATCGCGGGCTTCTGGGCTATCACCTTGCCCTGCCTCACGACGCTCTCGGTGTCTTCGGGCTGTATCTCCCGGTAGATCGGCTCTGTTACCACGTAGTAAGACAGGCTGGTCGTACCGAAAGTCGCCAGGTTCTGCCTGGGATGCCTGACAACCCACGTCTGCTCCGCGGCGCGAATGAAATCTAGTTCGTCTTCCATTTTTCTACTTTCTTCGCCTGCGGAGGGCGAGTCCGACAAGTCCCAGTGCGAACAGCGGTAAAGTGAGGTCGCTCAGGCCAAGAGACTCGCTGGCCGGAAGACCGCAGCCCGAAGAGCCGCCGGATTCGGTCTGTTCATCGTCCGTTTCCGTCATTGCGGCAGGCTCAGCCTCCGGCGTCGGAGTGGGTTCCACCTTGGCCACCGCTGGCGGCGGCGTAGGTGTTGGTGGTGGGACTGGCGTCGGAGTGGGAGGCTCAGGCGTCGGTGTCGGGGTTGATTCGACTGTGCCTACCTGCTCCGAACCCGCCTGCGGCGTGAGGCTGTACAGTTGGATCGCGCGCCTGGGTATGGGAGTTGGCCTGGCGCTGTCGCGCTCGGGCGGCACATACATTGGAGCGCCTATTATCTCCCGCCAGTTGTTCTCCAGTTCGATGCGGCTGATGCCGTAAACCTGCTCTATGGCATCGTCCATATTGGTCCCTTCCCTGAAAACCGCGAGCAGCTCGCGCATTCTCGCCGGTCCGTATGCCGCGATCATGTATTCTACAATGCTCCTGGCCTGACCGTAGAAGATGATGACGTCTTCCGGGTCTCCGGGAAGGACAGGCATCGAGGTTATGGGAAGGAGCCTATCAGTTCCCAAAGCGAATTCCAACGCTATGTCGTATGAGAATCCGGGCGCGACGTTGCCAAATTCGGCCAGGCCCTCGTCGAGCCAGGAGGGGATGCGGCGGATTATGCTGTCTCCTGCCCTGTGATTCAGTATGTGGGTAAGCTCGTGGGATGCCGTGCCGGTCGCGCCTCGCCCTCCGCCAAGCACTAACAGAGTGCCTATGTCGGTGAAAGCCTGGCCCTCGGTAATAAGCTCCCGCCTGATTGTGCTAGAGCCCGGCGGCAGCGCTTCAAGCATCTCCTTTACGTTGTTGTACATGGTGACGCGGATCGGGGTTTCGGTGTCCGCGCCCAGGAGCGGCCCCATGAAGTCTATGGTGTCCGTTATGGCTTCCAGGACTATCTCGGCTCGTCGCTTGACCGGGCCGTGATATGCGACCGCGACCGGGCCGTCGGTCACCTCTTCCCACTCGAACCGCGCGTCGTGGTATATGAACTCCGCGGGCTCGGTGGCAAATTCGTTGCCTTCGGTATCCTCTATCAGGAAGTAGTAGGTGATTATCGTTCCGGGCGGGATATACCTGCCTCTTATGCCGGTGCGCCAGAAGAGTTCAGCCTCCACAAGCGCGGCCTGGTCCGACTCGAAGTATTCGTAGGCCGTATTCTGGTTCCTGCCAACCTTCAACCTGACGGAAATCTCTTCTATCTCGTTTTCGCCCTCCACCTCGATGGAATAGCGCATTCCTTCAGGAAACTCGCTGACGACGCTTGATGAAAGTACCCTGATGTCGTCGGCCTGGGCGACGACGCCCTCCGGCTTCGCGGAAGCTATGATGAGCGCAAGGCCCACTATGAGAAGCGTTACTGCTCGAACGCCGGCGGCTTTATTCAATATGACTCACCTTCCGGTAATGAATTGAGTGTACTGTCTTTTCGGAGGCGCGATCCGACGACTATGAACTCCCCCGTATGTGTATTACGTTCACGGAGACTGCGCGAGATTCACGGGATCGAGCAACCACCGCCTTACTTATCCGTCTCCAGCATCCGCCAGGTGTGGACGAGCCTGTGAATCGCCGTCACAGTCGTCAGAGCGGCGATGACTCCGAGCACGATGAGCATGACAACCGGAATCCAGTGGGCGACGATCAACCCCAGCCCTGTCAGGGCCACTCGTTCGGGCCTCTGCATCATGCCTACCTTACATTCTATCCCAAGCCCCTCTGAGCGCGCTCTCATGTAGCTGACCATGATGGAGCCGACGAGCGCGGCGTAAACGAGCATAGCGCCCCAGTCGTTGTCGCTGGCTAGGTAGTAGGCTAGGACTCCCAGAAGCACTACGGCTTCGGAAACGCGGTCTATCGTGGAGTCAAGCAGCGCGCCGAAGTCGGAGGCGCGTCCGGTATTCCTGGCGAGCGCGCCGTCGAACATATCGAATATGCCCGCGAACAGCGCCACGAGTCCGCCCGCCCACCACAGGCCGACACCGATGAGATAGGCCGCGACGCCCGCTATCAGCAGTCCGATAATGGTAACCAGATTTGGCGTGAGTCCCATGCGTCCCATCAGGAGCGCGACGGGAGTTTCAACGTAGTTGGAAAGAGCGCGCCGAGCTTCGTCCCGACCAATCATCATGTAACCGCCTGGAGTTGGTTAATCACGACATATTAGAAAGTATGCAGCCGGGCGGTCAACAAGAGCCTACACATTCGCGGCGACATAAGGACTCGGAATAAGCTCGTGGTAGTAATCGAGGACGCTGCCGGCGACTCTCTCCCAGCGGAAGCTGTCGGCGGTGCGGATTCCCTGTTCAGAAAGGCGATTACGCAGCGACGGATCCAGAAGAAGGACGCGGATAGTCCGCGCGAGGGCTTCTTCGTCTTTCGGCGGAACCAGAAGGCCGTCGTGCCCGTGTTCTACGACGCTCGCGTAGCCTACGATATCCGTGGCCACGACAGGCGCGCCCGCGGCCATCGCCTCAAGCAAAACGATGCCGAAACTCTCTTTGTCAACGGCAGGCGAGCAGTAGATGTGAGCGGACTTGAAGTACCTGGCCCTCATCTCGTTGGATACGCGGCCCGTGAAGATTACGTCCTGAAGGTTTCGCTCGCTCATTATGCGGTAACATTCGGCGTCCGGTTCGCCGGGACCGACGACTATCAGGCGAAGGTCCGGGAAGTCCCACTT
>DAOULF010000064.1:0-6544 GCA_034420555.1 Dehalococcoidia bacterium | reverse complement strand
AGGTCGCCTGGACGCCGGAGCGTCTCACCGATCTGAAACGCAAGGCCGGGTTCGCCACCAGTTGGGGTATAGAGGCCCATGTCATTAGCCCCAGCGAGGCGCGCGACCACATCCCGATGCTGTCCGACCATATCCTGGGCGCGCTCTATGTCCCATCCGACATACATACCAGGGCCACCAGGCCCGCTGAGGCGATGGCGCGCGAGGCGGAGCGAAACGGGGCGGCCTTCTACGGCGGCGTGAAAGTCACGGGCTTCGGCATATCCAACGGTCGGATAGAGGCGGTCCACACCACTCAGGGCGACATCCAGACCGAGATTGTGGTCTCCGCCGCCGGGATCTGGGCGCCAAGAGTCGGCGGTATGGCGGACGTCTCCATACCCCTGTCTCCGATGCAGCACCTCTACGCCGTTACCGAGCCGCTCGACGAACTCGTGGGCGCGACCAAAGAAGTATCGCAGCCGATTCTGCGTCACCAGGATGCGGCGATGTACTTCCGGCAGCATGGCGAGTCATACGGCATCGGATCGTACAACCATGAACCCCTGCTGGTGGAGTCTGAGGAGATTCTTGACTACGAACAGGCGCCAATCGCGCCAGCGGAGATGGATTTCACACCTGTTCATTTTGAGAAGGCGGCGAAGGCGGCGGGCGAATTGCTGCCCGCGCTGGAAGGCGTTGGTCTGACCCGCAAGTTCAACGGCCTGTTTTCGTTCACCAACGACGGCTTTCCTGTGCTGGGCGAGTCGCCGGACGTTCGCGGATTCTGGTCGGCGCAGGCTGTGTGGATAACTCATGCCGGAGGTGTCGGCAGAGCGGTGGCCGAGTGGATAGTGAACGGAGAGCCGACGACAGACCTGCGCGAGTGCGACATACTGCGCTTCCACCCTCACGCGCACAGCCGCCCATACGTCCGGGCGCGCGCCGCGCAGCAGTACCGCGAGGTGTACGACATCATCCACCCACTCCAGCAGATGGATAGTCCTCGAAATCTGAGGCTGACTCCATTCTACGCGCGTCAGAAGGAACTCGGCGCTGTCTTCTTCGAGAACGCGGGCTGGGAACGCCCGCAGTGGTACGACTCGAACGCGGGCCTGCTGGACTCGCTGGATGTAACAGGGGAGTCGCGCGACGGCTGGGAGGCGAGAGAGTGGTCGCCGACCGTCGCGGCTGAACACGTAGCCGCGCGGGAGCGGGTGGCGCTTTTCGACCTGACCCCGTTCGCCAAGTTCGAGATTTCAGGTACGGGTTCGCTGGCGGCTCTCCAAAAACTGACCACCAACCAGATGAATAAGCCGGTCGGGACGATCACATACACGTCCTTGCTTACACCAGGCGGCGGGATCAAGTGCGACCTAACGGTGACACGGCTGGGAGACGAACAATTCATGGTGGTCACGGGCGGTGGGATGGGACTCCACGATCTGGAATGGATACGGGCGCACCTGCCCGATGATGGCTCGGTTGCGGTCAATGACATTTCATCGTCCCAGTGCTGTATCGGACTTTGGGGGCCGAGGGCGCGGGATCTGTTGAGCCGCGTCTGCGCCGACGACCTGAGCAACGAAGGCTTCCCGTACATGAGCGCCAAGCGGGTCACGATAGGCGAAGTTCCCGCTCTCGCGCTCCGGATTTCATACGTCGGTGAACTTGGGTGGGAGATATACACCCCGTCGGAGCTTGGCCTTTACTTGTGGGACACTTTGTGGGAGGCGGGACAGCCGCTCGGCGCTATTGCCGCGGGCGGCGGCGCGTTCGACTCGCTGCGTCTCGAAAAGGGATACCGTCTGTGGGGCAACGACATACACACCGAGTACAATCCATACGAGGCGGGCATAGGTTTCGCCGTCAGGATGCGGAAGGGAAACTTCATAGGGCGCGACGCTCTTAGAGAGGCGCGCGAGCAGGGCCTCAAGCGAAAGTTGTACTGCATGACGCTGGATGATCCCGCAAGAGTCGTCATGGGCAAGGAGCCAATTCTGGACGGAGACCGCGTTTTGGGATATGTCACAAGCGCGAACTACGGTCATTCGATAGGGCGCGGGATAGTTTACGGCTACCTGCCCGTAGAGTACGATGAGGTCGGAACGGCAGTGGATGTGCTCTACTTCGGCGAACGGCTCCAGGCAACGGTCGCGCGCGAGCCACTGTATGATCCTAGTGGAGACAAGATGAGGGCGTGAGGTGGGGTACGGCGCCGGCTGAGAGTATCGCGCTCCGGTCGTAGCGCTTCACCCAGGGAAGGCAGTCCGCATAATTACAGAACAGGACTTACGCAGTTGAGTGCGGGTGGATTGCCGAGCGGCGAGCCACTTCGTGGGTTCCCGCTTTCGCGGGAATGACTGAATTGCAGTCCACCCTCACCCTAGCCCTCTCCCTCAGGGAGAGGGGATTTTCAACATACAAATGACGAGGGTTGGTTCTTTATACTCAAGCGTGTAACTCCTATCCAGAAGAGGGGAGGGATCGAATGGTCAAATCCATAAGTCACACTGTCACCAGGTCCGGCAGAAAGCACGGGCAGCCGGATGTAGAAATCCCGGTCGCCGAAGATCTGGCAACCGTTCCCGGCGTGCCGCAGAATCCGGTGGACGTGGCTTTTTACAGCAGGGAATATCCGATTGAGACGCAGGCAATAGAGAAGTCCGCAGACCGGCAGTGGGCGCTGAAGACCTACCCCAAGGATATGTCCGAGTTCCTCGATGGGCACGACGCGCGGATGAAGCTGTTGTACGAAGAGGGGCTGGTGTCCGCCGACGTCGAGCCGACCTGCGCGCCGGTTGCCGGAGAAGACCTGACCGAGGACATTCGGCGGTTTGCGCGAGAGTTGGGATTCGGAGAAGTGGGATTCACCAGGCACGACCGGCACTATACGTTCTCGGGCAAGAAGCGCTGGGCGAAGTTCGAGCACGCCGTTTGTCTGGCTTACGAGCAGGACTACCGCATGACCCAGACCGGTCCAGGCCCCGAGGCCGACCGGGCGCGGTTCGAGACCTACGAGGTCGAGCAGGCGGGCTGTCTGAAGATCGCCGAATACATCAGGTCCAGGGGCTACCGCGCGCAGGTCCACGACGGGTACGATTGCAGTGGGCCCTATATACCGCTGTTCGTCGCGGCGGGACTGGGGCAGCTCGGCGCGAACGGACAGTTGCTGTCGCCTCATTTCGGCTCGCGCGCCCGCCTGATGCTCGTTACCACCGACGCGCCCGTGACTTACGACGAGCCGGTGGACTACGGCATCCATAAGTTCTGCCAGGAGTGCCAGGTCTGCGTCAATCGTTGCCCGGGCCGCGCGCTTACCAAGGATAAGGTATGGTGGCGCGGAGTAGAGAAGAACAAAGTCATCTACGACCGTTGCCGTCCGGTCATGGTCACGTTCCACGGCTGCGCGGTCTGCATGATAGTCTGCCCGGTACAGCGTTACGGCATGAAGCCCGTCATGGAGCACTACGTCGAGACCGGCGAGGTTCTCGGCAAAGGCACGGACAACCTGGAGCGATACTCCATCGAGGGCAAGGGAGACTTCGGCACTGGCGAACTGCCCCAGTTCGACCGAGAGTTCTTCGAAATCCCGCATGGCCGCGAGGAAGAGTGGCTGTTCGAGAAATTCAAGGAAAAGCTCGCCTCCGAGGGTGTCCCTAGCGAGGCGGAGCTTGTAGAATTCGCGTCCGACGTCAAGAAGGTTCTGGACAAGGGCGAGACCACGTTCGACATTGCCTGAGTTTCAGGCAATCATGGTAGGGAGGCACAGTTGCCCACGTTTTCCGAATCGTTGAAGTCCGGCAGGTTCGTCGTTACCGCCGAACTGAATCCGCCGAAAGGAACAGACCTCGATGTTCTGTTCAAGCACGCCGAATCCCTGGATGGCAAGGTGCAAGCCTTCAACCTGACCGACTCCGCCGGAGCAAACATGACGATGGCCCCCATCTCGGCTGCACATCTGATGCTGGACAGGGGCTTTGAGCCGATACTCCAGGTGACGGGGCGCGACCGCAACCGCATCGCGCTGGAGGGTGAGTTGCTTGCCGCCTCCGCGCTCGGCGTGAACAACGTGCTCTGCATGAGCGGTGACCCTCCCGGGCGTGGCGACCACCCCGACGCCGTGGGTGTCTTCGATCTCAGGGCGGAGACGCTGCTGGACGCCGTTACCGCGATGAATTCCGGGACGGATATGTACGGCAACGAACTGAAGGGAACTCCGACATTGTTCGCAGGCGCGGTCGCCAACCCCGGCGCGGACGATATGGACGTCGAACTCGCCCGCATGGAGGAGAAGGTTAAGCGGGGAGCGGCGTTCTTCCAGACGCAGGCCGTCTATGACGCTGCTGAGTTCGAGAAGTTCATGGAATCGGCGCGTGGATTCGGGGTTCCGGTGCTCGCGGGCATGATAGTCCTCAAGTCGGCTCGCATGGCGCGCTTCCTGAACGACCAACTCCCCGGCGTCAGCGTGCCGGATGGCCTGATAGCCGAGATGGAGAACGCGAAGAGCCGGGCTGAAACCGGCGTAGAAATCACCGCTCGCCTCATACGCGAGACGCGCGATATGTGCGACGGGACGCACATCATGGCGATAGGATGGGAGTCGCGCATCCCGGATATTCTGGAGTCTGCCGGTCTGGCCTGAATCAACTCAAATCGGCTAACCAAATCGGATAGATTCGTCCACACTTTCACCGTTCTACGCTGTATAATCCAGACCTTATCGAACGGAGTGCCATAATAAGTCGCGCATCTGGAGGTGATAAGATGGCGCAGACTCTGGTAATTGACGGTCTCAAGCCCCGAATACTGCCGATAAATCTCCGTCAGAGTGGCAACAGCGACGCCCGGATGCTGATCTCTACCCGCGTGAGGAAGTCCCCGTGGTGGCACATGTCCAAGGCCGCCGGCTGCCGCGCCTATACCGTGTACAACCACCTCTATCATCCGCGCGCCTACATCGCGCCCGAGGACGGCGGGCTGATGGAGGAGTACAAGTACCTCACGCAGCACGTCAGTATGTGGGACGTGGCGGTCGAGCGTCAGATTTGCGTCAAGGGCCCCGACGCCGCCGACTTCGTGAACCTGCTGATTACCCGTGACGTACACTCGCTCCTGCCCACCATGCGCGCCCGCTACGTGATCCTCTGCAACCAGTACGGCGGGATCATCAACGACCCGGTTTTGCTGCGGGTGGCTGACGACGAGTTCTGGTTCAGCATATCCGACTCGGACGTGCTGCTCTGGGCGCAGGGCGTCAACTCCTTCGCGGGGTACAACGTCGAAATACGCGAGCTCGACGTGTCTCCCGTGCAGATACAGGGGCCGAAGTCTGTCGCGCTCTTGGAGAAGATGTTCGGGCCGCAAATCAGGGACATCCCCTACTACGGCCTGCTCCATGAGACCCTGAACGGGCGTCGAGTGACTATCTCGCGCACCGGCTTCTCTGCCGAGGTGGGTTTCGAGATATACCTGCACGACGCCATACGCTACGCCGACGACATCTGGCCGCACATCCTGGAGCAGGGCGAGGAGTTCAACCTGCGCGTAATAGCGCCCAGCCACATCCGACGCCTGGAGGCCGGAATCCTGTCATACGGTCAGGACATGGACATCGAGAACAACCCCTTCGAGGTTCGGCTGAGCTGGCAGGTGGACCTGGACAAGGACAACTTCATCGGAAAGGACGCGCTTGCACAGATCAAGCAGGAGGGCGTCCGGCAGCGTCTGGTCGGCCTGAGAGTCGGCGGCGAGCCAATCACCTGGTACAACGAGGACTTCTACCTGGTGAAGGACAAGGAATCGGGCGAAGACGTGGGCTACATAACCAGCGCGTTCTGGTCTCCGAACGTGGGGTCGAACATCGCCTTGGCCGTCATGCCCCGCTCCCACTGGAGACGCGGCGCTCAGGTCAAAGTCCAACTTCCCGGGGACGGCATCGTGGACGCCGAAGTAGTGCGAGTCCCGTTCTTCGATCCGAGCAAGGACATTCCCAACACCGTCCTGTAATCAGAACTGCTTGTAACACGGATGCAAAGAGCCGACGGTGTGAACGCCGTCGGCTCCATTTTTGCCATTATCACTCTATGAAAAACGCCTACTGCGCTTCGGAGCCCCGGAGCCTGGGATCCAGAACGTCCCTGATGGCGTCGCCGAATATGTTGAAGCTCAGCACCGTAATCACGATTGCCACTCCCGGATACACGATCCTCCACCAGTGTGGATTGATCGCCTGTCCTACCGCGCTTCCGAGCATATTGCCCCAGGATGCTGTCGGCGGCGGTATCCCGATACCGAGGAATCCCAATGATGCTTCGACGACGATTGCCGTACCAATGTGCGCGGTCAGGATTATCAGAAATGGAGCTACGCAGTTTGGCAGCACGTGGCGCAGCATTACCCTGAGCTCCGACGAGCCGACCGAGCGCGCGGCGTCAACGTACATAAACTCCTTTACAGCGATTGCAACCGACCTGATCACGCGCACGCCATACGGCACTCTGGTGAAAGCGACCGCGATGATTACCGTGTGCAGTCCCGCTCCGAGTACCACCAGCAGCGACAG
>DAOULF010000063.1:0-15156 GCA_034420555.1 Dehalococcoidia bacterium | reverse complement strand
GCGTCGAGCAGGACATAGCCGTCGCGCACGCGGGGCAGCGCGAGAATGATGTAGAACCAGAAGAAGAGCTGCACCAGCAGCGGGACGTTTCGGAAGAACTCGATATAGACGGTCGCTATCTTCGACACCAGCCAGTTGCTCGACATCCGCGCCACCCCGACCGCGATGCCCAGCATCGTCGCCAGTATCACGCCGACGATGGAGACCACGATGGTATTGGTGACCGCCACGCCGAGCGCGTAGAGGAAGGTATCCGACTTGTCGTAGGGCAGGAAGTGCTGGCCTATGGGAGTCTGGTACGATCTGTCCAGGAAGCTGAAGCCGAATGGGATGTTGCGGTCGTGTATCGCGCTGTATATGTTCGAGAAGAACCAGGCGACGAAGACCACCACCAGTATGCCGGACACAATCTGCGCAGCCCACTGTATAGCGCGCGCGTGCCTCCAAACAGGAATGCCCTGATAGGTCAGGATGCTCATCATAGGGTCAAATATACTTCCGAAGTCTTGTTTGCGTGGCAGATGCTACCACAAACACGCGAACTTTGCCGCCGTTCGACAGCGCAAAGATGCTGTATCAGTTTGGTCGGTGAGTAGGATTACCCTCACCCTAGCCCTCTCCCATCAAGGGAGAGGGGATTTTATACCCCGCAGGCGACGCCGACAAAATTGATATAGGGTCCGGCGTGAACCGTAAAATTGGTATGGCATCGAACAAGAAGCGGCTGGCGAACTTTCGCCAGCCGCTTCGCTTCTCTATCCATGGCCTCGCCTCAGGGGCGAGAGCCGAAATCCACTACCTCAGAGGCGCGGCGTAGATCTGTCCGCCCTTCGGGCAGTCCATGCAGGGAGCGTCGGCCCACAGCGCGTTGCGTCCGCCCTCTCTGGGCAGATTGATTCCGCTGGGTCCGAGGTTGCGGTCGTAGATCTCGCCGTAGTTGCCAACGGCCTTGATCACGTCCTGCGCGGCGGTCTGGCTCAGGCCAAGGCTCTCCTGGCCGAAGGAGCCTTCCAGCCCCATCAGGCGGTCAACCTTGGTGTCGCCGGTAACCGAGCTCGGAACGTTGCCGGAGTTCACGCCATAAGCCTCGGCATAGATCAGTAGGCCCATGACGGTCTTAACTACGTCGAACCACTGGTCGTCGCCATGCGGTACCACGGGGCCCAGAGGCTCTTCAGAGATGGTCTCGGGCAGAATAGTGTGCGCCATGGGGTCCGACATCGCGGAACCGAGCGCCGCTAGCTGCGAGCGGTCGTTGGTGAAGGCGTCGCACTGTCCGCTTTCGTAGGCGGCTACCACTGCGTCAGTGTCCTCGAAAGTCACTGCTTCGATGTTCAGGTTGTTCTGGCTGGAGAAGTCCGCCAGGTTGAGCTCGGTGGTGGTGCCCTGTGTTACGCAGACACTGGCTCCTTCCAGCTCGAGCGCGCTGGATATGCCGAGGTCCTTGTTGACCAGGAAGCCCTGACCATCGAAGAACATCGTCTGGGCATAGTTGCCCCACTGGGAGTCGCGGGAGGTGGTCCAGGTGACCGTGCGGACCAGCATGTCAACTTCGCCGGACTGGATCGTCGGGCCGCGCTCGGCGGCGCTGATCAGACGGATCTCGATGGCGTTGGGATCGCCCAGCACCGCTGTCGCCAGCGCGCGGCAGAGGTCAATGTCGAAGCCCACGTTGTTGCCGGAGGCGTCCAGGTAGCCGTAGCCCGGCACGTCGTTGCGGCTGGCGCAAATCACCTTGCCCCTGTCCTTGACCTGCTGAAGCCGGTTGCCGGTCGGCATCATCATGCCCATATCACCGGCGGCGGCCATGATCTCATCGTCAGTCATCATAGCGCCCTGGGCCATGGCGTCCGCCTCGGCCTTGGTCATCATGCCCATGTCCTGCGCCGCCGACTGTATTTCGGCGTCGGTCATTTCCTGTGAACATGCCACGATTGCGAAGATGACCGCCAGAAGCCCCGCTCCTATTACAAAAGCCTGTATTTTCTTCATTCGTCTCTCCTGATCCACTAAATTCCGAACCTCATGGTATGGAAACACTCTGCCATTTATCGGAATATTATTAACTTCTAAAGTATAGAGAAAAATCTTGCGCCAATCAAAGGGCAGGCTGAGCAAGTTTCAGGGAAATCTATTGCGGACTGATACCCCAGCGGTTATAGTACAAGTATAAGATAGCTACAATCAAAGGGGGCCGCGCATGACCTCGCTCAAGGACAATTTCAACGGCATTCAGGAATACGCCGACGACCAGGGCCTCGACCTTGGCTGGATAGACCGTCAGGGCGAGTGGGGAGTCAAGGCGTCCGCGGACGGCGCGAAAGGCCTCACGCTCAACGATACCCAGATTGGTAGCTACGGCGACCCGCCCGAAGAGTCCGACAACATGACTGGCAAGCCCAGAGGCGCGGCGGCCAGGCCCAACGCCTATCGCATCGGCGGATACCAGGTGCGCACCAAGTCCGACATCTGGCTCACCAACGCCTCGATGCTCTACGAAGAGGCGCTCCAGCGACAGTGGAGCTCGGCCACCGATATACCCTGGCAGGCCATCAAGCCGCTGCCCGACGACATCGAGCGAGCGCAGTGCCAGCTTGCCACCTTCCTGACCGAGGTCGAGTTCGTCGCCGCCGACATACCCGGTCGCTGGGTTGCCAGCACCACGCCGGACTACTTCGAGCCTCGAATGTTCCTGATCACGCAGATAATGGACGAGTCTCGCCACCTGGACGTGTTCCGCAAGCGCGCGCTCGCCAACGGCGGCGGGCTCATGCAGCGTCCCGACATCAACGTGACCACCAGTGGAGTCGTGGGCAGCATTGACCTGTCCAGGGACTTCACCGAGATGTCCTCCCGCCTGCACATATCGGGCGAGGGCGCGGTGCTCACCATATTCCGAATGGGCGAACTCATGGCGTACAACGACGCCGAGAAGCGCATCTACCGCCTTGCGGCACAGGACGAGTCCCGCCACGTGGCCTTCGGCGTCATGCACATGCGCTACCTTGCCGAGACCGAACCCGACCGCAAGGAAGAGATTCACGAATACCTGGACGAGGGCGAGCGCAGCCTCGTATCCGGGAGCCAGAATCCGGCCGCGCGCGATTCGGCGCAGAGCGAGTCGCTGTCCATACTGCTGGGCGGCGGCCAGAAGAACTTCGACGAGGGCTACCGTAAGCTGCTCGCCATACGCAAGCGACAGGCGAAGGAGTATGTCCAGCGCATACGCTCCGCCGGATTCGGCGAGAGGTTCGAGAACGGCAGGGCCAACCCCGAACTTATGGAATACGTGAGGAGCTAGTCGCTTGGCAGACGAAGACCGCCAGCAGAGAGTAGCGGGCCAGAAGACCGAGGTATGGGAACGTCCCAGGCGAAGGCGCACCCTCAACACAGACGAAAACGTAGAAGTCCCCGAACCTTCATACGCCTGGATGCCGCGCACTCTCCAGTGGGAGACGCGGGTAAAGCCGGGCAAGGCCGGCCTCAGAATCGGCGACCTCAACGTAGGCATATACGGCGAGATTCCCGACCACTGGGAGGAGCAGACCCGTATGCCTCGCGGCGCGTATCCTCTTGCCGGAATACCCCCGCTCGGATTCGCGCTCAAGGACAAGCGCGATATGTGGGCCGACAACGCTGCCGACCTCTACGAAGAGGCCATCCAGAGACGCTGGATCGCGGCGACGGACATCCCCTGGGACACCATCCAGCCGCTGCCCGACGACGTAGAAGCCGCCATGTGCCAGCTCTGCACCGAGCTGAGCCAGGCCGCCAACGTCGAGTTCGAGACCATCGGCTACTGGCTTCAGCACATGTCCTACGGCTACCACGAAGTCAAGCTGTTCCTCGCCACCAATATGTTCGACGCCGGACGCCACCACGAGGCTTTCAGAAAGCGCGCGCTGTCCAACGGCGGCGGGCTGGGACTCGAAAGCCGGGGCGAGATCAACCGCATGATCCTCGAAAGCAAGGGCGGCTGGTCTGAGACGAGCCTGTTCCTGCACCTTCTCAGGGGAACGTACCTGCTCACCGTTTACAGGCACTGCGAACGCTTCGCCAACAACCCCGCCGAGAAAGTCCTGTTCGCCCGCGCGATGCAGGACAAGGCCCGACACCTCGCCTACGGCCTCCAGCATCTGCGCTACGCCGTCACCCACCAGCAGGACAAGGCGCTCATCTTCCAGCGTCTGCTGTTCATCGGCGAGCGCGTCTTCACCAAGGAACTCCAGGACCCCGCCATGCTCGAGCCGCTCGCCATAGTCTTCGGCGGCGGCATAGAAGGAGCGCGGGCCGGAATGGGGCACGTCAAGCGCATGATGGCCGACTGGCTCAATTCGTACATGGCCTCCTGCGAGTGGATAGGCATCCAGCGCGCCGCGCCCCTGTCTCCCGACCTGGCAAAGTACCTGGAGGATTAGATTGCCCGCCTTCCCATCGGTAGAGTGGTTCGACGCCGTGCGCCACGAATTCAACACGAACGACGCCGTGCGTACCGCCGGCGGCGGAATGTGCGACGCCAGAGTCGGCGTCAAGGCCGGCGACAGCATATTCCTGCTCGTGTTCGAGGGATTCGAGTGCTCATCCGCGTCCGAGATAGCCGAGACCGACCTGGAGGACACGGACTTCTACCTGGACATGCCCATGGAAGACTGGGCGGACATGCTGGAAAACATCCGCGAGAACGGCGAAGCCGACCTCGACCACTCCCTCAACACCATGGACCTCGACAGCCTGGACGGCCTCGCCCACTCCTACACCGGCGACCAGTACCGCCAGGACATGTTCTTCCGCTACAACCAGACCTTCCAGTACTTCTTCGACCAGTCATCGCGTGTGGAGACGGAGTTCAAAGGGTAGTGCGCGAGGATCGAATTGACGAGTGAGAACAACCAAAGTGGAATCGTCTATGTACTCACGAACCCTGAGATGCCCGGGCTGGTGAAGATAGGAAAGACTTCACGTAAGGAAGTGCACCAAAGACTGATAGAGCTATACTCGACCGGAGTCCCCGTCCCTTTCGAGTGCGAGTATGCGGCAAGAGTTTCCGATGAAACGCTCGTAGAGAAAGCATTCCATACTGCATTCGAGCCGTACCGCATCAATCCGAACTGAGAGTTCTTTAGAATTGATCCTGAACAGGCGATAGCGCTTCTTACTCTGCTTGCTGACGAAGATGTAACTCCCGGCGTCCAGAAAGAGGCGGATGATGTTGAATCTGATCCTGTCGCACGAGTAACTATCGCCAAGAGATCAAGACGACCAAATTTGAATTTTGAGGAGATGGACGTTCCTATAGGGTCGAAGTTGAAATTCATCGATTCTGACGAAACAGTTGAGGTTGCTGACAGCAGGCGCGTGAAGTATAGAGAGGAAATTTATCATCTTACGCCAATTACAAATATACTGTTGGGCAAAGATAAAAGCACGAGTCTGCGTCGTCCTACACGATATTGGACATATAACGAGCAACCTCTAAATGAAATATACGATGAGATTTACGGACCCCGAGGTTCATAGGCGAGATGTAATCCATGCCAACTTTCCGATCCAAAGTATGATCCGAGCCGTCCACGTCAGCTAGGCGCGTGTTCGACAGCCATATCCGTTGATACACTGTCGGAGGTCTCCTGGATGAACTTCAGCAGGCTCTCACGGAACTGTTCCATCGCTTCGGATGGATCGCCCAAGAGTTCGCAGTCGAGTTGATACTCGGCGTACATTCCGACCAAGTTATATGCAAGTTTTTCTGTACCCGAATCAGATACACCATGTCGGAAATCTTGCATAACGACCTCGTCCATACATTTATGGAGTTGCCCGAAAGCCAACTCTCCGTCAAGAAAGCGTCTAGCCTGTTCTAGTAGAGTATATTCAGCCATGTCCCAAAGTCCTTTGCCGGAATGGTTCGTCTCACCGGCCATTATATACTGATCTTACGCGGCCCTTAGACGCTCTACCACTCGAAAGAACATTCATGCTATGATATGTCTGGTCAATGAACTGTGAATGGCCAAACCTTTACATAAACAAGAGATTATCAAAAATAATTTCCTCGGAGAAAAACTTCCCGCGCAAAGCTAACGACAGGTGACGACAGGTCGTTTCCAGGTGTTCTAAACGCCTATCCCATTTGGAAACTCATCTGGAACCTCACCTGTACGATATAAAGCGCAATATATGACCGACACTCCTGAATCGAGGACTAGAGTTCATGCCCACCTTCCCATCAACAGAATGGTTCGAGGCCGTCAGGGCCGCCGCCAACGACGACCGCGACTTCCGAAGCCTCGGCACCTGCTTCGCTCAGGTCGGAGTCCGGGTCGGCGAGCGTGTGTTCCTGCTCGACTTCGAGGCGTTCGAGTGTGCCGGCGTGTCCGAGACCGACGACACCGCCCTCCACGACGTGGACTTCGCGCTCAACATGGCGCCCGAAGATTGGCGACGCCTGCTGAACAACATCCGTGAGAACGGCGGAGCGGACTCGGAGAACACGTTCAACACGCTGGACATCGAGCGCGGCATCGTCGAGTCCCCCAACCCATACGGAATGAACAACTTCCCCCGCTACCACCTTACGGTCCAACGCTTCTTCGACGTATCGAGCGGGGTAGAGACCACTTTCGCGTGAGGTCGCCATGCCTATCTACGAATACAGATGCGAAGACTGCGAGGGTCTGACCGCAAAGCTGGTCAAAGGGTTCGACGCGCCCGAGTCCATAGCCTGCCGCGAGTGCAGTGGCGAGAACACCCACCGGATCATATCCAGCGTCGCGTTCCACAAGTCGCTCAACTCCAGGCTCCAGGACCTCGACCCGCGCTACGACCGCATGGCGGACGCCGCAGCCGCAAGCACCGCCGAGGCTGACCCCAACCGCTTCCTGAAGAGCGCCATCCCGCTCGACGCGGCAGAAGACTAGCGCTCCATGATCTCCGAAGAACGGCGAATTACGCTTAGGCGCGGGCAACTGGACACCTGCGCCACGCGCCTCCGCGCGATGTGGTATAATTCATTCATGTGGGGACGCGTGGGTTCGACAGGGGATGCCTTCGCGGGACTGCAAGCCGAGGCGCCATCAACCTCGTTAATCAGGTGGCAAAGAAAGTACCTGACGACAATCAGTACGCACTAGCCGCTTAATACCGGCTACGTCTCCCGGTTCCGACTCCCGTAGGGGCCGACGAGGCGCCGAAAATCGGGATGCTGTTCCGGCGACGCCGATGCCCGGGACAAAAGACCATCGGCTAGCCCTGAGCGCCGCCTCTGCCGGTGCGGACGCGCCGGGGTGATTCAAAGCACCGGATAAGCTTGTAGATGTCTTAGACGAAGAGTCTTCTGGACGGGGAGTTCGACCCTCCCCCGTCTCCACCACACCTTTCATAATCTGCTCATAAGCTGCGCTATCTGCGCCGCATCGCAAGGAGGCATCCTCCCTTGAGGATCAAGTAACTGCCACGGCATCCGAACTGTAACGTTCTTCGACCTCGGGATCACGCATCGTTTCCCGGGGAAGGCAGCAGTGCCGCGGCAGTCCCCACCGAATGGATCGCATATCGGTGGGAGCCTCGAGACGCCCCAATCACGCTCGCTTCCCGACCGACTGTCCGATCCTCGTAACAAATCTGTACGGATCGAGTCGCGCAGTTGAGGTCGAGAATGCTCCAAGCCGTAAGCATCTCCAAAAGCTATGGCCCCGAAGTAGTTTTGGAAGATGTATCTTTCGTAGTCAATCCCGGAGAGTGCGCCGGCCTGATAGGGCCAAACGGGTCGGGCAAGTCCACTCTGCTGCGAATCGTCGCGGGAGTGGAGCGCGCCGATGGAGGCCGCGTCGTCCTGAGGTCAGGCGCGTCCATCGCTTGGCTTCCGCAGGGGTTCGAGGCCGATCTGCGCCAGACGCTTGGCGAGGCCGTCCGCCGGGGCCTTACTGAACATGCCAATGCACACGAGGCGCTGCTCAATATCGAGGAGCGCATGACAAGGGCAGTTGGGGCGGAGTTAGACGGCCTGATCGAAGAGTACGGCAGAGCCTCGGACGTATTCGAATCGCTCGGAGGCTACGAGGTAGAACAGCGCACTAACGCTATGCTCCAAGGTCTTGGTCTCGGAGCGGTCCCGCTAGACACGCCGCTCTCCATACTCAGCGGAGGCCAGCGGACGAGGGCCAGCCTTGCGAGCGTGATCGCGTCCAATCCCGACGTTCTTCTGTTGGACGAGCCGACCAACCACCTGGACATCGAAGCCCTGGAGTGGCTGGAAGATTACCTTTCCGGTTACACGGGCGCGGCTCTGGTCGTCTCTCATGATCGCGCGTTCCTGGACGGAGCCGTGACCGGCGTCCTGGAACTGAACGGCCTAAGCCCGGGCCTCGTCGCCTATCCGGGCGGCTACTCGGACTACAAACTGGCCAAGGAGCGAGAACTGGAGAGGCAGACCGCGGCCTGGAAGGAGCAGGAGGCGGAGAGAAGAAGAGTAGAGATGGACATAGCCCGGACGAAGCAGACCGCGCTTCGCACTGAAACGTCAACGACTCACGACTTCTATCGTCGGCGCGCCAAGAAGGTGGCGCGCAAGGCCAAGGTGCGGGAGAGACGGTTGCAGCGTATTCTATCGTCGCCGGGCAGGGTGGAACGTCCCAGGGCGGAATGGACGATGAAGCTGGACTTTGGCCGCACGCCGCGCGGCGGCTCTCGCGTTCTCCTGCTGGAGGGTGTCGGCCACGAATACGATGGACGATGGTTGTACCGGGACGTCAACCTTGTCCTGGAACATGGCGAGCGAGTCGCTCTGCTGGGCCCTAACGGCTGCGGCAAGTCCACGCTTCTCAAGTTCGTGGCGGGTCAGGGGACTCCGGCGTTGGGTTCGGTGCGGGTAGGTGAAAACATCAAGGTGGGCTATATGCCTCAGGACCAGGCCGGGCTGGACTGGCGCAGGTCCGCGTTGGAAATGGTCCGACAGGCGGCGGACTTAACTGAGACCGAGGCCAGGACTCTACTCCACCTCTACTTATTCGAAGGAGACGAGCCGCTGCTTCCGGCAGGCAGCCTGAGCTACGGCCAGAGGTCCCGGCTGCTGCTTGCCATCCTTGTGCTGGAAGGCGCCAACTTCCTAGTACTGGACGAGCCCATGAACCACCTGGACATCCCTTCCAGGGAGCGGTTCGAGGAGGCGTTGGAGGCATTCCCCGGGACAGTGCTGATGGCCGTTCACGACCGCGCCTTCATAGACAGGCACTCCACCGCTATCTGGGGCATAGAGAGCCGCTCGGTGCGCCGGTACGCAGACCGCAGCGAACTGCACTCACTCACGGGTACAGGCGGGCGCCACGAATGAGGCGGAAGAACTCGACTACTCCGGCTACCGGACGGCGTACAGAACGCCGTTTTCCGCGGTGACGAAGAACGTATCGTTGGCCACGACCACCCCGCTCGAAATGCGCGTGTTCAACTCAAAACGCCACTTCTCCTCGCCGGCGCCGGTATCCAGTCCGTACACATTGCCGAGAGTGTCGGCTATGTGAAGGGTATCGCCCGCCAGCGATGGGTCGCCTCTGACCTCGCCGTCGGCCTTGAACTTCCACACCCGTTCGCCATCATCCTTGTTCAGCGCAAAGACGTTCCCTGATTCGGAGGTCACATAGACCTTCTCACCGTCCAGCGCCGGCGTGCCCAGGAAGACCTCTCCGGGTGACCGGAAAGCCCACTCGAACCCCTTGATCACGGGGAGCGTATTCCAGAATCCCCAGAAGAAGAGTTGCGTCCTTATGAATCGGGCGGTCTTCTCGAAGGGCAGTTGTTTCTGCTTCAGGTCAATGGCATAGACCATGCTCCTGGAATTTCCCACGTATGCGTGGTCGTCATCCAGCGTGGGCGCGCCCCTGGCATCCCGTGTCAGGTAGTCCAGGCGGAAGCCGCCCGTCCTGGTGTCGTAGAAGTATATCCGCTGGTCCTGCGAGATGACCGCCACGATGTCATCGGTGACGGCGGGTGAACCAACTATCCTGCCTCCCGTCTTCCGGCTCCAGCGCACCTCGCCGGTCAGAGCGTCCAGCGCATATATCGCATGGTCACCGGATCCGATGTAAACCACGCCTTTGTGGACCGCGGGCGAGCCGTAAACAAGGTCTCCGGTCTGGAACTCCCAGCGCAGCGTTCCGGTGTCCTTGTTCAGGGCCAGGAGCCTGCCGTCGCGCAGCCCGACGAACACGAGGTTGTCCGCAACCGCGGGCGACGAGTTGACCGGCCCTGTCACCGGATACTCCCATTTCACCTCGCCGGTACCTGCGTCCAGGGCGACTATTCGCTTGTCTCCGGCGCTGAGGTACAGAGTGTCCTGCACGACGGAAGGCGCTGCGTACAACGGGGCATTGGTGCGAAATTGCCAGGCCACCTCTCCGGCGGGCGCGGACTGCCGTTCGAGGATGTACCCTGAATGCGTGGGATCTCCCTGGTACATCGGCCAGTCTCCGGGCGCGGAAATCACCCCGATGTTGGTAGTGGGCGGGTCGAGGTCTCTCCCGGGCCCTACTATGGCGTAAGCCGTAGCGCCGACGATGGCGACCAGTACCACAGCCGCGACAATCGTCCAACGGATGATGCGTCTCCGGCGCGCCTCCCGGAGGCGTCTGGATTCCGCATCCCTTGCTTCTTCGGGACTGACGCGCGATCCCCTGTCCAGGGGCGTTCTGCACTCTCTACAGTACGACGCGCCAGAATCATTGCTGTACCCGCACCCGGGACACAGCACTACGGTTTCCGTTAGAGCCACTATCGCATCACCCCGTCCGATCTCCCGTCCATATAGGTATTGCATAATTCTAGCGATACCTCTGCTTCCCGTTCAAATCGTTTGCCCGGGAGACCGCGGTATCACCGGCAGGACATTTTCAAAGTCGGTAGCTGCATAGCGGCAGCGAAACTATGAAAGGCCCTATATCACTAGCGTTATGTGTTGACCGGATGGACGGGTGAACATACCATCGGCGCGAGGGGTTCTACTTTTCGTACGATAGGGGGGCCATGACAACTGCAATCGTAAGGGTGGAGTTGGAGGAGCTGGACGCGGCGATGGAGTGCCTCCGATAGCGGCGTGGTGACAGTCGCGGCGTGACGGCGCGGGCGGGCCTGCCCCCTGGGAGTATAGGCTGTTCGAGATAATACTGCGGTAGATCAACTCTCAGAAGCCGCGATTGACGGCGTGGCGCTGAGAGTCGGCTGTCGGAGCGTCCCATCCATATCGCGTGGAGTATCGCCATTGCCAGTAGTCCGGCCACGCTTAGCCAGGATAGTGTCCACAAAAGGCTTGAGAACCCCCTCCGCCCCATCAATCATAATCCCAACCACTTCGTTGGAGTCATCCTTGCCATAAAACACGGTCACGCCCTGAGCTATCTCTTCGCCTTCAACGAACGGCTTATCCGTTTGTATGAACAGAGTGTCGGAAACTAGGTAAGACACGCTCGCTGGCTGTAACGCTTCCATCTCCAGACGTTCTACTGTTGATTCGGCCACGGTCTTCCTCCGTATTTCCTCTCCAACCTACGGTCCTGGTACGCAGTGATAAGAGCGCAGGAGTCGGCCCGTGCCTGCAAACACTATCTTACTGCTCGACCTTCATCTGACGCGCAATTCAAGCATATCATTAATCCATACGGCGCCCAGACGATTGAGTTTCGAATGCCCAGAATTTTCATAGTACGCATTGTAGCACAGCGCGAGTTCTCGGTTGACGCGCGGCGAACTGGGCATTATCTTCTAGCCTGTACGTATGGATTCCCGCTCCCCGTCTTCACGAGGACAGGCTTCGCGGGAATGACAATAAATATCTGAAATTCGCGCGCGACAATCGGGGGATGTTGATATGCAATATGACTACATTATCGTTGGAGCGGGGTCGGCAGGTTCGGTACTTGCTTCACGTCTCACGGAGGACCCAAATCGCTCGGTCCTGCTCCTGGAGGCGGGGCCGGACTATTCCAACTTCGATACGATGCCGGACAGCGTGAAGTTCGGCAACTCGGTATGGCCCGCGGCCTACGGCCCGGAGTCCAAGACTTGGGGATATATGGCCACGGCCACCCCTGACAGAGAACCGTTCCCGCTGCCGAGAGGCAAGCTAACCGGCGGATCGAGCTCGGTCAACGGGCAGGTCTTCTTCAGGGGAATACCGGAGGACTACGACGAGTGGGCCGAGCTGGGCAGCCCTGAATGGGCGTTCGTCAACATCCTGCCGTACTTCCGCAAGTCTGAGACCGACCTGACCTTCGGGGCGGACGACTTCCACGGCGGCGAGGGCCCGATTCCCGTCCGTCGCTACTCGAAGGACGAGGTCATGCCTATACCGCGCCTGTTCTGGGACACCTGCGTTTCCGCCGGGTTCCCGGAGACGCTGGACCACAATCACCCGGAATCCGAGGGCGTCGGGCCCCGTCCGCTGAATAACGTTGACGGCGTGAGGATGAGTACCAATCTGACCTACCTGTCCATGTCCAGGCACAGGCTGAACCTGACGATCCGGTCGGAGGTCCTCGCCCACCGGATCATATTCGATGGAAACCGCGCCGTCGGCATAGAGGCGGAGAGCGGCGGCGACACCTTCGAGGTCTATGGAAACGAGATAATCCTGAGCGGCGGCGCGATAAATTCGCCTCACCTGCTCATGCTGTCCGGGGTGGGACCCAGGGAACATCTGGAATCGTTCGGCATACCCGTTGTGAAGGACGTTCCCGGAGTGGGCGAGAACCTCAGGGACCACCCGGCGACCTTCCTGCTTTACGAAACGGACCAGGGCACACCCCCTGATAATTCGCCGTCCATCCAGGTTGGCATGAGATACACGACGCCAGGATCGCCTCACCGGAACGATATGCAGATGAGCCCGATATTGCTTACCAGCGAACATCGCCCGGCGACTGTCGAGATACCGGAAGACGGGTCGTACAGCGGGTTCAGCGTCGCGCTCCAGAAGGCGGTTACGGCTGGCCGAATAACGCTGGTGTCCACCGACCCGAGCGAGCAGCCTCACCTTGACTACCGCTACCTCACGGACGAGTGGGACAGGGAGCGAATGCGCAGCGCGGTCAGGACGTGCATCGAAATCACTCAAACGCCGCCGCTGTCCGATCACCTGGTTCGCAGGGTAAACCCCACCGACGCGGACCTGTCCTCCGACGACGCACTGGACGCCTGGATACTGGCGAACGTCGGCACACAGCACCACTCATCGGGAACGTGCAAGATGGGGCCAGCCTCGGACGACATGGCGGTGGTGGACCAGTACCTGCGGGTACACGGTCTCGAAGGGCTGAGGGTCATTGACGCCTCGGTGATGCCGGACGTGGTGCGCGCCAACACGAACGCTACTACGATAATGATCGCGGAGCGGGCGGCGGACTGGATAGCGTCGGGGACGTAAGCGTTCGCGTCCTCAGTCTTCGGTGCGTGGCACTCCCCTGAACACGTACACCACGCGGCGCCAGTTGAACGCGACCAGCAGAGCGGCGAGGCTGAATACTATGACGGACGACCACATCCGCAAAGGCACATTCTCCTCGTCGGCAATGTCGAGCCAGCTCAGCATTCCCAGCGTCCCCAGATACCCCACGAATATACCCAGCAGCGCGAGCCCATGCCATAGCTTGATGACGCGCGTGGAGATTAGCAGGATGGCGAACGCCGCCGCCGCCGCCGTCAGCAGGAACTCGCTGGATTGCAGGCCGAAGCCGGAGGCAAGCCTGTCCAGTAAGTTGACGGGTTCATAATGGTCGAGATGGAAGCTCAGCGGCTGCCCGGCGGATATGCTGAACACGACGACGATACTGCCGACGAGCAGCGTCAACTGGTTCACCTGGGAGGATATGAGGGTGGTGAGGCCGTCGTTCGGATTGGCGCGCAGGGCGAACAGCACAGCCACGATGATCTCGGGCGACTCCGACGCCAGCGGCGCGAGCCACTGTATAAGCAGGAACTTGCTGATGCCCAGCGCCTCGCCGGTCGCCTCCAGTCCATGCACAAACGGAGGCGCTACTATGATGATTACGGCTGCGCTGAACAGGAACAGGCCGAGTACCCACAGACGCCTGTACAGCGGCTTGAAGCTGGCTATCATCGCCGCCGCGCCGAGCAGGTCCGGCTCCTCCGATTCCTGAGTCGAACTCCTCCACAGGTAGAAGATGTACGCTCCAATGAACACCGCCGCAAGCCATATCGGTATCATCTTGAAGAAGGCGACGGCGATTGTGAGCAGGGTGGCGACCACGAGCATGGGGAGTTCGAGCGTCAGCAGACCGCGCATATCGAACCCGGTGCGACGCCTCAGCCAGAAGATGATGATTACAGCGGACCAGCCCAAGCCTATCAGCAGGCGGTTCGCGCCGGTGACGTTCGCGGCGGCAAGCGACATCTTCTCCGTTACCGCGGGCATATCGGGGTTGAAGGATTGTCCGGCGTTCCAGGCGAGGGTAGCCTCGACCATGTACTCCGGCATCACGGCGATGAGCGCGAGAACGGCTATGGCAAAGGACGCGGACACATCTAGCTGCGCGACCTCGGCGGCCCATGACAGCAAGAAAGCGCCGGCGATGATGCTGATGCCGAATAGCAGCGCCTCGATCTGAGGGTCTATATGCAGGCCAGAGAATCTGATCACGACGCCCTGTACACCCAGCAGGGCCAGGAAAGCGATTGTAGCCCAGTGCCGCCTGTCCGAAGTATGTTCTTCCAATTCGCCCGCTCCATTGATAGAAATTGAGGGTTCAGGAATCCAATTGCGCTTCTCGCGCCCGATAAAATGTATCTACACAGCCCTTGTGAGGTCAACCACTAATTCCGAGCGGCTCCGCGCAAAGAGAAAGACCCCGATGAATCGGGGCCTTTTCACTTCGGGATTCGTATGCCGTGTTAGTTGTCGTCGGCTGCGGCGGCGAGAGAGTTGAGCCTGTCTCGTACAATCGCGCGCAATTCCTTGACACGGTTGAGGTGCGGAGTCTGTCCGTCCTCTTCCTTCTTGTCGTAAATCTTGTCGCCGTCAACAAACACCTGGAGGACTCCGCCCACACCGGGCTTCACCTCTATGGATACTGCACTTCCGCCTTCAGCTACGAACTCGTTGACCATCCAGGCCGCAACACCGTGATACTGTCAAGGTACGCAGTAGATGATCTC
>DAOULF010000062.1:0-26325 GCA_034420555.1 Dehalococcoidia bacterium | reverse complement strand
GCCGTTGCGTGCGGCGGCAGACATAGTTTTGCCCGCGCCGATCTCGAAAAGCTCCCCAAGGGGACGCCATGCCCACGCTTCGCTCATTGCAGTCGCTCCAGCATTCTCGCCAGCGACGCATCCACCTCGCGGGCCTCTTCATCAAGGCGCCGCATGTCCGCAATGATCTCCGAGATAGGACGCTGGTCAACAGCATCAGCCTGCCCCACCCACCGGCTCGGACTAAGGTTGTAGTCGGCCTCCGCCGCCTGCTCGCGCGTAATGACTGCCACCTCGCCCTCAACCGGCTCGCCTTGCAGGAACAGATCCGTGATAGCGCTAATGTCGTTCTCAGGAATGAAATTCTTAGGGCGGCCCTTGCCGACGCGACGGCTGGCGTTCACCAGCGTTATCTTACCCCTGCGAGCCGCCGGCTTGCGCTTGGACAGCACGACGATGACCCCGGCAGCGCTGGTGTTGTAGAAGAGATTGTCCGGCAAAAGGATCACACCGTCTATCAGGTCGCGCTCCACGAACCACCTGCGGATGTTGCGCTCCCTGTCCTCGTGCCTGGCACCTGAGCCTCGCGTCACCGCTCCGGTGTCCAACACCACCGCCGCCCGTCCGCGCTCGTTCAGGCAGGACAGGGTGTGCTGGAGCCAAGCCCAGTCACCCTTTCCGGTGGTGACGCCTCCGGCGGTGCGGAAGCGGTCGAACGGGTCGTTCTCGAAGATGTCCCGGTTGAAGTCCTGGTTCCACATCGGATTGGCGACCACGATGTCATGGCCAGTGATGCGCCCCGCGGTGTCCTTGAACTTGGGGTTGATCATGGTGTCCCCGCGCTCTACCTGGATATCCATGTCGTGGATGATCGCGTTCATGTGGGCGACCGCGTAGCTGTCGGCCTGGAGCTCCTGCCCGTATAGCCTGAGGGGAACGCGGCTGGTGGGATCGGTATCCCGCGCGACCAACTGGAGCTTGATGAGCAGTCCCGCCGAGCCGCAGGCGTAGTCGTGGCACGTCTCGCCCGGCCTGGGGCGCATGATGCGGGCCATCAGGAAACCGACCTCGGTTGGGGTGAAAAACTCGCCCGCGCTCTGGCCGGAGCCTTCCGCGAACTTGCGGAGAAGGTACTCGTAGGCGCGGCCCAGGAAATCGGGCTGCACGTCGGCCAGGCCGAGCCGGTAGCGGGGGTCGGAGAACGTCTCGACGACCGCGGCGAGCCGGGCCGGGTTGATGTCGCGCTCTCCATTGCGCTCCGACGCGAAGTCCACCAGGTCTATGACGCCGGAGAGAGTGGGGTTGTAGCGCACGACGGCGCGCACGGCGCTTGTCAGATGCTCTCCGATGTCGCGGGGACGGGCGCTGCGGCCCTGGGCGTCGAGGGGCCAGTCGTGCGTCTCTCGACCGTTGACCACGCTCCACCGGGCCTCCGGCGGCAGGTAGAAGCGGAGCAGGTCGTGGTCGCTCTCAGCGATCTCCTGCGCGATTGCCCGGTCCCCGAATTCCTGGGCCAGTCGCTCGATCTCGTCGTCGAACACGTCGGAGAGGCGCTTGAGAAAGAGAAGCGGCAGCAGGTAGTCTTTGAACTTGGCCGCGTCCCTCGCACCCCTGATCGAACACGCCGCGTCCCAGAGCATCTGCTCCATAGTCTTGGTGGACGGAACGGACGCCTGCCGTCGTCGGGACCGCCGCCGAGTCACACGGGCTGCGGAGTCCGCCCCGTCAAGGGCAGACTCAGTGGTATCGATGCCTGCTTCAGCGGCAAGCGCGGCTATCGCCGTACGAGCCGCCCTCTGCGGCCTTGTGACACCACCCTCCCAACGGTTCACGGTGGTGAATGACACTCCAAGCCGCTCGGCAAGCTGTTCCTGTGTCAGGTCCAGCCTCGCGCGGATGGCCTGCAAAGTTGGACTGATTGATTGCAATTCTGCTATATTTGCCATATCTGCATTGTAGACACCCGCACATGAGGGGTCAATAGCAGTAAGGCCAGCCCCATACGAACTTCCGGGGAGGTAGCGATGTGGACGTCAACTGCTACGTTCTAGAAATTCGGCCCTGGCAGCCTCCAGCAGAGTGGGGTCCCGTATCAGATCGCTGGCCGTCAGACTCAGCGTCTTGGCCACCAGGAGTGCGTTCGAGAGCGCCAGATCGGTAATGGCAGTCTCAGCCATCTCTCTTGTATGAGAAGCGACGGGTTCCTCGCTGACCGCATACCTCAGTTCGAAAGCCGGCATTACCTGGCTGACGTTGCCGAAATCAGTTGAAGCTCCACTGCCCGGACGACCTGCCAAGGGTTCGTCCATCCTGATGCCCAGTGTCTTTGCGTTGGTTCCGACAGCCTGCGCCAGAGTCGCGTTGGGTTGAACGTTTTCGTAGAAGGGGTAGAATTCCTGGACCTCCAGACGTGCGCCTGTCATGGACGCAGCCCCCTCCGCCACCCGCTCCACTTTGCCCACCACGACGTCACTAAGGTATCGCCGATCCCGGCAGCGCAGCATGAAGTTGGCGGCGGCAAACTCCGGTACGACGTTGGGAGCCATACCCCCATCAGTTATTACTCCGTGGATGCGAACATCATCTCTCAGGTGCTGTCGCAGGGCATCAATTCCGGTAAACAGGTGGATAACCGCGTTCAACGCATTGATGCCGGCCTCGGGAGCGGCGGCGGCGTGAGCGGCTTTCCCATAGTACATATACCGATAGCCGACCATCGCCAGACTCCAACTCTCTCCCATTGCCGCAGTCGTCGGCGCTAAAGTGCGATTGGAGAAGGGATGGGACGAGAGGGCGGCGTCCACGCCGTCGAACACACCGGCCTCCAACAGCCGTATCTTGCCGCCGCCGCCCTCCTCTGCCGGAGTTCCGATCACCACTGCGCGTCCGGGCAAGTCCTGAGCGTTCGCCTGCAGTCCCAGGGCGGCGCCCATCGCGGCCATAGCAATGAGATTATGGCCACAACCGTGCCCAATCTCGGGCAGCGCATCGTATTCCGCAAGGATGGCAATCGTAGGGCCTTCTCCGGCCCCGCCGGGGATGGTAGCCCGAAACGCCGTTTCCAACCCGCCGATACCGCGTTCCACCTCAATGTCGCAGCTCTCAAGGAATCCAACCAAAGCGCCGGATGAGTAGCGTTCCTGGTAGTTCAACTCAGGGTGAGCGTGGATGTCTTTCGAGAGATCGAACAGGGCCTGTCTCGATTCCTCGATCACAGAGTTAGAGCGGGCGGCGATCTCTTCTTTCTGTCGGGTAAGTCGGCGAGTCATGGTATGCATTCTCCCATCGGGACTCCACAGGTCGAAAACGGTACGGACAGCGTTCCTGCCGTACAAGGGCGGCCCAGCGGAAGGGAACCTATCCGTCGAGGTACTGTGCCCATGCTTCCATGAGTCGCCGACGTTTCTCAAAGTAGTCAGTACGCCTGTAAGCCCGTTCAGCCGATGACCCCTCGACGTGAGCCAATGCGAACTCACATATCTCACTTGGAAAGTCGGTACACTCGGCCGCCCAATCTCGAAATGAACTGCGTAGCCCATGCGGTGTTCCAGATAAGCCAAGTTCTCTGAACAATTTGGATAAAGTATTGTCGCTGAGTTGCTTGCCTCTGACGGACGGGAAAATGAGTCCTGAGTCGTTCTCATACGACTTAGCGACAGCAAGTATTTCCATGGCCTGTCTGGTCAGTGGGATTTTGTGTTCTCGCTTTGATTTCATTCGCGTCTTGGGAATAGTCCATGTGGCCGACTCGGTATCAATTTCGGTCCAAAGCGCTCCTCTCGTCTCACCCGACCGAGTAGTCGTGAGAGTCAGAAATTCAATCGCCATTTTCGTAACGGGGTACGCGCTCGACGTCCTGATTCTCTCAAGCGCGTTCGATACCTCGACAAAAGGCAAGGCACGATGATGGCTAGTCTCGGCAGTTTTCCTGGGTAGCGCGGCTACCGTAGCTGCAACTGGGTTGTCCTGTCTCAGGCCCTCGGCAATAGCCCAGTCCATCACCGTTGAAATCCTCTGACGAACCTTCTTGGCTGTCACATGCTTTTCTGCCCATATCGGAGTCAAGACAGCCAATACATCAGACGTTGTTATATCGCAGACAGGGGCATTCCCAAGTTGTGGCAGTACATAATCCCGGAACATCGCTCGCCACAGTCGTTCTGTCTTACTTCCCTGCTTCCAGTTCTGAGCGTGAATGCCGATGACGCGCTCGGTTGCTTCCGCAAATGTGGGGATAAACGGCTGTCCCTTGCGTTCCGCGCGAGGATCTGTACCATCCCTGACAGTACGGGCATTTGCAACTGCGTGTTCTCGGGCTTTTTGTAGAGATATCAGAGGAAAAGGTCCGAGTCCGAGATTGAATGGCCTACCGTTTATACGCAACCTCTGCGAGAATGTCTTTGAGAAACCTCCGTGCGATCGAGGCTTAACTAACAAGGACAGTCCGTAACCGCCATGACCGTCACCATACCGACCAGGCCGATTGACATTCTTGACGAAAGTTGCGGATAGACGCCTAGGACGAGACATTTCATTATCACTTTCGTTATCACTTTTACGATGATATTACAAAAGACGCGTTGGGACGTCAAGATGCAATAAAATTGCTGTTCCGTAGCTAGATACGAGGAATTCTGATGACTTCTGGGATGTTATGAGACCCACAGAAACAGAAAAAGAGCTTCTGGCCGGGCAGCCACCGACCGAACTACCGATCAGCCTCCCACTTCGTCCATGAACTCTCCGGCGGCGGACGACAGCAGCGTGGTCAGATGAGTGTAAAGATAGGTGACGCCCTGATCGAGGTATCGTTGTATAGCGGCGCTATTGCCCGCGGAACCCGATACCTTTCCAGCCGACGCTATCGAAGAGAACGCCCTGTCCATCGCCCCGCGCACCTCCGGTGCGTCAGGCCGTCCCGGGTATCCTAAAGACTGGGACAGGTCCGACGGGCCCACGAAGAACACGTCCACGCCCTCTACCTGGACGATCTCGTCCACGTTCTCGATAGCCTCCCCCTCTTCCAACTGGACGCAGACCAGCGTCTCCCTGTTCGAGCGTTCGGCGTATTCGGACATAGACATTCCGTACCCGTAGGAAGCCGACCTGACTCCGGCGGCCAGTCCGCGCTCGCCAAGTGGGTGGTACTTGACCGACTCAACCGCCCTGCGCGCGTCTTCCGCGGTGTTGACGTGAGGCACCTGCACTCCCATCACTCCCCTGTCCATCAACTGGCCGATTGACTCGAAAGAGTTGACGGGCGGCCTCGCTATGGGCGTTACCCCTGCGGCCTCGGCGGCCATGACCATGAGTTCGACGCTCTCAAGCGAGATAGAACCGTGTTCGCAGTCAATGAGTACCCAGTCGAAGCCGAGCCGCCCCACCATGTCAACGATGTGTGGAGACGGGAACATTATCGAGACCCCGAATGCGGGGCGTCCCGAGAGCAGTTTGCTTTTCATGCGGTTGGGAGTCATGCGCGGTAGAGTACCGTCGCGTTATGCGACAAAGAATCCCGCGCTCGATGTTGAAATGAACGCGGGATTGCCAGATATAGATTCGTGGATGTTCGCAGACCGTCCGGGGTCGGTCCTACGGCTTGTGCTTATTCACCAGAGTTACGACGCGGTCGTCTATCTCATCGGGGATAGGGCGGTCGGCGTCGTGGAGCGCGATGGCCAAGTGGGCGTCGCGGTGAAGCTGTTCACGCTCAGGCTTGTCCTTATAGCCATCCTCGATCTCGTCGAAGAGGGCGTCAATGTGTTCTTTTCTGAAGGCTGGCATGGGAAATACCTCGTTCCGAAGTCCTGTGGAATCAATAAGGGGCCGGCCCCAGTACCAGGTTCCGGCCCCTTATGCTCAGTCTCCTATACAACTTCCGCCTGGAAGTAAGCAGATGCTACTCGTCTCCGCGCGTCGTGTGGCCTATCGTGAGGATCTCGTCGAGTTCGTTCACGAAGTCCATGACCTCTTCGACATCGGGTTTCTTTTCGCTCTGGAGCTTGGCCTTGAACTCCTCGAACAGCCAGTCTTCCTTCGTTCCGTGCGGAATGTCGAAGAACTCGCGGTCGAACTTGGGCAGCTTGCCGGGGCCGAAGTAGCCCTTGTCCCTCAGTTCGTACCCTTCGAGGTTGTCGGTGCCCTTGCCCAGGATCTCGCCGTCCGTCTCGATGTAGTGTTCCATGACAGGCTTCATGCCGTACTTCTGTACGGGGCAGACCTTCATGCAGACGGCGCAGCCCTCGTAGCGGGCCATGACCGGGCGGCAGCGGTCGTAGATGAGCTTGTTCTTCTCTACGCCTCTGTACCAGACCTTCTCCTTCACCAGCGCTCGGCCCGGGCAGCGGTTCACGCAGACCTGGCACTCCTGGCAGAACTGGTGGATACCGTAGTCAACGGGCTCGTCGTATGTGACGGGCGCGTCGGTCGTGATGATCATGAGTCGGGCGCGGGAGCCGAAGTGCGGGGACAGAAGCTGTCCGTTCGCGCCTAGCTGTCCAAGTCCGGCGGCGACGAACATTGGGATGTACGCCGCGCTGTTGTCGTTAGGGCTGTGGACCTGGGCGTGATAGCCCTTCTCGCGAATATAGGCGGCAAGTTCGAGGCCCATCGCGCCTTCCATTTCGTATGTTCCGAAGTGGGCGAACTCGGCTTCAAGACTGGGAATCGTCTGTGTCTGCCAGAAGTCCTGCTCAAGGGCGAGGCAGATGGCGTGTTCGTACTTGATCCACCGGCGCTTGCTCTGATAGGCGTAGTGGCGGTCGAAGCGGGTGAAGCCGACTTCACCAAAGCCCAGTTCTCGCGCCTTCAGCCGGAAGTCTTCAGTCATGTCCTTGCCGATTTCCGGGGCAGCGGTGGGCTCTATCTCACCGGAAACTATGGCGGCGTCCACAAGCGGCTTGTTGACCCGGTCGTGTTCCTCGCGGTACTCGCGGACATCGTCCGTATAGACTGTCCACACCCACTCGCGGTCTGCCGCCTTCTGGATGTTCTGGGACTCAATTGGTTCTACCCTCGTGTAGAAAGAGACATCCACGTCATTCTTGCGAATGCCAGGAACGGTTGTCAGATTCTCAGGCACCGGGATATCGTAATCCGGATCGCCGTGCAGTCTCCCCGGACGCTTTACAACATGGCTTACCTCTACCTCTTTTTCCGCGACCATAACTCTCCCCTCTCCTCTCTGGAGTTGTGTCTGTTGCGGAGTTTACTCACAATTTAATAACAAGTCAAGATAAAATTTGCATGAATAATTTTTTATATGTCTGGCTGGCATAAGTCCCATTCTCCATTGGGAGTTCACGAGGGTAGGCAACAATGCGCGAAGCCACTATGAATGCCTTCAGAAAGTCCCCTCTCCCTCCAGGCTCACAAGGGTAGGCAAACTTGCAGCCAGCTAGGAATACCGATCAACAGACCCCCTCTCCCTCAGGGAGAGGGCTGGGGTGAGGGTGAAATGCCTACCCCTCTCAGCTCCCTCCAGGAGAGAGCTAGGGTGAGGGTGACAGAGTCCCCGAGGCGCGCTTTCGAGAGCGGCGTATATTCAGCGCCTGTCTCAGCGCGAACAGCAGCGCGCCGACCACTATGATGCTGAGATACGTAATCGAGCGATCTACGATTGTCACGGCGGCGGCCTCCGGCGCGGCCAATTCGATGAGCAGAAGCCCGGCCACACCCGGCTCCACTGCGCCCACTCCTCCCGGGGTCGGGACCGTGCTCAGAATCGCGTGCCCTACCGTCACGATTGGAACAAGCACGAGGCTGAAATCCATTCCCAGCGCTACCAGCACGAAGTACAGCCGTCCCATTTCCAGCAGCCAGCCCAGCAGTCCGAGAAACATCGCAAGCGGCATACGTCGAAAGCTGCCCAGCGTTCCCTGGCTGAAGCGATGGTAGGCGGATTTTATCCTGCCAGGCAGGAAGTTCGCGGCGCGCTCGCCGTAAGCCTTCATGAACAGGGCAACCGCCACGATACCAACGGCCATAACGGACGCCATGACGATGATGTAAACCGAGACGGCCTGGCCTTGAGTGACCGCGAGGACCAACGCTGCCGTCAGGATGATGGCGGCCACTATCACCATGTCCATCACGCGCTCGGCCAGAAGAGTGCCCAGGCTCCAGGAGAAGCTGCTCTTCGAGTCTTCGGCGAAGGCGTATGCGCGGTATGCGTCGCCCATTCTGAGCCACGTAACCGAGTTGACGAACCATCCGATTACTATCAGTTGCGAGGTGTGGAGCGTAGATAGCGCTTGGTATCCATCCAAACTCGACTCCGCCGCGTTAGTCGCCAGCATCTTCCAGCGCATCCCTCTGAATATGAAACTCAGATAGTAGAGCGCGAGCGCGAGAAGGTAGAGCCAGGGGTTCATGTCCCGTATCCCACGCCAGATCTCTCCCCAGTCCAGGTCGAACCTCGTGGCAAGAAAGAAGATGACGCCCGCGGCGATTCCGAAGGACAGCAGCGTGGGAATCGAAAAGATTCGTCTTACGATAGGGACTTGCGTGAGTGGGGTCTCTTTATGTTGGCTCATTCAGGGCGTTCAGTCGTCGGTTCCCGGTCTTATCTCGGCGCTCCGCAGTGGCTTCACCGATTTCTTCTCCGCATCTCGAAAATCCGCGCCTGTCCGTCCTTCTCTTCAGTATTATACTCACGCGCGCCGCTGGGAATGGCATAGCCCATGACGACAGGGATAACCTCCGCCTCCACGACTTTCTCCAGCGCCTGCGCCGACTGGATGGCGCGGTCAATATCATCCTCGGCAACCGTACTAGACGCTTCGACAGTGAAGAAGACCGGGGCGCCATTGCGGTCGGATCTGATTATCATGTCGGTGTCTCTCAGCCGGCGATGCTGCGCGTCGTCTATGGCGGTGTCTCTGCGCGCCCGGTCTATCATCCGGAGAAAATCGCGGCCCACCGCGGGATGTCGGTCTTGATAGACCAGGATGTGGATGTCGTCTAATTCATAGACCGCCTCCAGGCGATTGGGAACGACCGATTCCAGCTTCCGCTCAAGCTCGCTCCCCACAAGATAGCCTACTAGAGATTCTACACGATCCAGCCTGGCGTCTATACGATCAACCTTGGCATCAGTACGCTCCGCGCTCGCCTCTATGCGATCCAGTCTGGCATCGGTTCGCTCCGCGCTCGCCTCTAAACGATCCAGCCTAGCGTCGGTACGCTCCGCGCTCGCTTCTAAGCCCCCTACCCTGTCGTTCAACGTGGAGGCGACTCCCACCAGGGTTTCCAGCGTATGGGATATCCTGGCGAGTTGCTTGGGCAGACCCAGAATATCGTCTGTGAGAATTGCTTGCCGCACCTCTTTCAGCAGTTCAGGGTCTTCACGCATGGCATTGAATACCAGGCGGGGATTCTGCCGTATTATCCTGATAACGTCGGCTTCGTTTATGGTAGCCATTTCAATGTCTCCTCATCTGGGAGCGCGACTTCACAAGCACAAGTTTAACAGAGTTGTTCCGTCTCATGCGTATTCAGAGCAGCGGACGCTTGGCCGGGATCCCCGGGCGGCGCGGATAGTTTGAGGGAGCGCTTCGTATCTTGTCTATGACAACCAGAATCTTGTTGTCTCCGCCCGTTCTTATGGTGTCGCGTATTACCCCGCCCATAGTCTCGATTGCTCTGTGAGCGGCGGCTATCTCATCGGCAGCGGAGGTGGTCTTGTGAAGCGCGACCAGGCCGCCCACTCTGCAAAACGGCAGTGTGAGTTCGACCAGGACAGGCATAGGCGCCACTGCCCGCGCAAATACCAGGTCGAAGCCTTCCCGAACGCTCTCACAGTGCGCCAGCGTTTCTGCTCGGGAGTGTCTCACTTCCATGTCGGCCAGTTCCAGCGTAGCCGTCATGTCCCTGAGAAATCCGACCTTTCTCGCGGTCGCGTCAACCAGCGTCCCGCACAGTCCCGGAAACGCTAGCTTCATCGGTATTCCCGGGAATCCGGCGCCCGCGCCAATGTCAACGAAGTTGCGCGCGGCCCGCGTCTCCGACGGCAGCGCGCCCGCGACTGACAGCGAGTCCAGAAAATGCGTCTCCACGACGTCATCCCAACCCGTTACCGTCGTCAGGTTAATCGTGGAATTCCGGCGGACCAGCTCGCGGTAGTACAGCCGGAACTTATCCAACTGGGCCGGGTTCAGTGAGATCCCCAGCTTCGCCGAATCTATTTCCAACTTTCCCGTATCTAATGTTTCAAAGGGTTCTGGATAGCTAACCATATCGCTTCCGGTTCGTTGTAGATGTTCAAGGGATAGTATATCCGGCGCGATTCTGATGTATCCGCCGGACTGAAAAATCTGGGCATTGTCCAATATCGTATAGAAAGGCGAGCGGGTCTCGACAGGATTTGCTCGATGGTGAGAGCGATGAACTATGAAGAAGCTGATGACAAGATTCTGATGGAGTGTATCAGCAACGGGGATAAAAATGCTCTCGAATCACTCTATTCGAGATACTCGAGGCCGGTCTATTCTCTGTCTATACACATGCTGAGAGACCCTACCGCCGCCGAAGAGGTCACCCAGGACACCTTCTTCAACGTGTGGCGGCGAGCCGGAAGCTACAAATCCAACAGAGGCAAGGTAACGAGTTGGCTCTTCAGCATCGCGCACAATCGGACCATAGACGAATTGCGCAAGCGCCGCAGGGAATACAATAAGGTCCAGTATGATGTTGATCTCTCCAACAGGCCCACCGAATCACGTTCAGACGATCCGACTGAATACGTCTCGGTCCAATTTGAGGGGACTCGCCTCAAGTCGGCGCTTATGACGCTGAGACCGGAGCAGCGGGACGTCGTGGTGCTGGCCTACTTCGGAGGGCTGACCCACTCGGAAATATCCAGGGAGCTTGACCAGCCGCTTGGCACGGTCAAGACGCGAATGAGACTGGCTATGAAGAAACTTAGGGAAGTCCTGGAGCCGCAGATTCGGGAGTCTGCCGAGCATGGATTGTAGCGATGCCGAGGATCATGTAGTTCCGTATCTCCGGGGAGCGCTGGTCGGCGACGATGCCGTGACGCTGGAGAGACATATCGCCGCGTGCCGGAATTGCAGCCGCGCCATGGCGGAAGAGATGGTGGCCGACCTCGCCCAAGCCGTGCCGCAGAAGAGTCCTCCGCAGAGCGTGAAGGACAGGTTGTTCGGCAGGGTGGACTCCCACAGTCCTGCAAGCTCCGCTTGGCCCAATCTGCGAATTCGGATACCCAGATACGCGGGACGATTCACGCGGCGAGCGGCGCTGGGATGGGGTGGAAGCGTTACGGCGGTCTTGGCGGTAGTTCTGCTGGCGACGGGCGTGTGGTTCAACGACAGGTTGGGCGATATTTCCAGAAACGCCGAACAGCTTTCCGATGAACTCGCGCTGGCGCGTGAACGTGAAAGCGAGGTCATGTCCGCGGTCGAGGGACACCGTGAGGCGACCTACGAACTGATAAGAATGTCCTCCACGCCCGGCGCTTCCGTGAACACGCTGCTGGGAACGGGGCCCTGGTCCACGGCGCGCGGCGTCGTAATGTTTTCCTACACGTCGAACCGGGGCCTGCTTCTCGTTACCGACCTGCCCGCCCTCCCGTCCGACAGGGTCTACCGGGTCTGGCTGATCAAGGACGGCGTTAAGTATAACGCCGGCTGGTTCACCGTTGATCCACTGGGGTACGGCCAAACGATCATCATACCTCTCGCTCCGTTCGGACAGTTCGACGGCATGAGCATAACGATAGAACCCAGAGGCGGTAGCGGCGATCCGACGGGCGTAAACGTACTCGAAGGAGACCTCTAGCCGCCGATGTGGTACATCTCCACCTTCTTGCGGGGTTCGTCCGTGAACAGGGTCCTTATCTCAGAGTAGCGGTCGTCCCTTAGCCCCCACAGGCCGCGTATGATGGACTCCAGCTCGTCGTCGGTCGCGCCGTCTCGCATCGGTGTTCGCAGGTCAGTCCCGGATGTGGCGAACAGGCAGGTAACTATCTCGCCCTCCGGCGAAAGCCTCATGCGAGTGCAGTCCCCGCAGAAAGGCTTCGTCACGGAAGCGATTACTCCCACCTCCCCTTTACCGTCCTTGAACCCGTATCGCAGCGCCACCTCGCCCTTATAGTTCGCTTCGACCGGCTCCAGCGGCATCTCGGCGTGTATGCGCTCCAGTATCTCTTCTGCCGGGACCACGTCGTCCATCTTCCAGCCGTTCAGCGTGCCAACGTCCATGTACTCGATGAAGCGGACTATGTAATCGCGCTCCTGCGCGAACCGCGCCAGTTCGACGAGCGTGTGATCGTTCACCCCACGCTGGACCACGGCGTTTATCTTGACAGGGCGCAGACCGGCCCTGTCCGCCGCCTCGATACCCTCCAGGACACGCTCCGTTCCGAAGTTGCGCCCGTTCATCTTCCTGAAAACCGCGTTGTCCAGCGAGTCCAGGCTGATGGTGATCCGTTGAAGACCCGCTTCCTTCAGCTTGTCCGCGAACTGCGACAGCAGAAAGGCGTTGGTCGTCATCGTCAGGTCTTCGATGCCCGGAACACGCGCAAGCATGGAGATGAGCTTGTCTATCTCCGCCCGCACCAGCGGTTCGCCTCCGGTTATCCGTACCTTCACCACGCCCAGATTTACGAGGATGCGCGTGAGCCGTGCTATCTCCTCGAATGTCAGCAGCGACTCCCTGGGCAGAAACTGGTAGCGGTCCCCGTATATCTCGGCAGGCATACAGTACGGACAGCGGAAGTTGCACCTGTCCGTCACCGAGATTCTCAGGTCTCTCAGCGGCCTTCTGAACCTGTCCAGCAGGGGAGTTGTCGTCAAAGAAGTCATAATAGATCTATTATACAGCCAATTTTCCTACGTTTGCGATACACGATCTCTCAGCGAACGCGCCGCCTTCCGCGCCGCCTCCGCCCTGTGGCTCACGCGGTTCTTCCGTTCAGCCGACAACTCCGCCATCGTCAGCCCAATCTCGGGGAACTCGAACACGGGATCATACCCAAACCCATTCTCACCGCGCGGTTCGTCTACTATTCGCCCCTCGCACGAACCGGAGTACAGGGTTGTCGTTCTGCCCGGCTTCGCAATCGCGATCACGCATCGGAAGCGCGCCGTCCACGTCCCAAGGTCGGTCTCGTCCAGCTTGCTCAACAGGAACTCCACGCGCTCAGCGTCGGTGGCGTCCGGGCCCGCGTATCGCGCCGAGCGCACCCCCGGCTCTCCGCCCAGCGCGTCAACCTCCAGCCCCGAATCATCCGCCAGCGTCAATATCCCAGCGAGTTCGCAGTATGTCTCGGCCTTCAGAGTCGCGTTCTCCTCAAACGTACTGCCCGTCTCGTCCACATCGTGATGAATCCCCAAGTCGCCCAGCGAGACCAGTTCGTATGGGACATCACCCAGCAGTTCGGCCAACTCACGCAACTTGCCCCTGTTGTGGGTAGCTATGAGCAATCTGGGAAGGGAGGCCAATTCGTGTTTCAGTCCTGCACGAATACGTCGGCCAGTTCTACCTGGAGCCCAGGTACAAGCGCAGTGGATAGGACGCCGGAATCGTGGATTTCGACGGAGTCGTCGTAGCCTGCGTCTCCAAGCCTCCGGATTTCGATAGTCTCCGTCTCGGTGTCCACCATCCAGTATTCGGCCACACCGTAGCGGGCATAGAGATCAGCCTTCCGGTTCCGATCATGCACCGCCGTGCTTGGAGATAGAATCTCTATCACGAGATCAGGCGCGCCGACTATGGCGTGCTCCTCGATGATATACCGCCTCGACTCGGCTATGAATATAAAGTCCGGCTGCACGATAGAATCATCGGCCAGAATCACGTCTATCGGCGCAAAGAGAACCATACCCAGAAGATTTCCCCTCACATAAGGTCCAAAGATAAGATGTAGATTAGACAGTATTTCCTGGTGCCTGAAAGTGGGCGAGGACATCTCGAAGAGTTCTCCGTCTATAATCTCGTACCGCTTATCGTCCGGGAGCTCCAGGTAGTCTTGGTAGGTGAGTCTTACCTGCGTATTGACCATGATGACGCTCCACGTTCTCGAGCCCGTATTTGGGAGGCAACCGTTACTGGCTGAGTGTATCAACGGCTCTGTGGTCGGTCAACGCCAATGGCGGTATAAGCGATGAACTCGATAAAATGGTAGAATCCCGCCCGGAGGTGAACACTTGGCAGGCGCGCTTTCTAGCTACCGGATACTTGAACTCGGAGACCAGCCGGCGGTCGCAGTGCTCGGTATGCTGCTCGCCGACCAGGGCGCGGACGTGGTCAAGGTCGAACAGCCTGGGGGAGGCCCTCTGCGTGGCACCCCCGTGTTCTCCGTCTGGAATAGGGGCAAGAAGTCCGTTGTAGCAGACCCTCAAAGCGACAAGGACAGATGCGGCCTGCTGGGACTCGTGCGCGACGCCGATGTGGTGATAGAGGGGTTCGACTCGGGGACCAACCCCTATGGGCTTGACTACGATACGGCTCGAAACAAGAAGCCCGACATCATTCATCTGCGTATTCCCGGACTCTCCCGGGACGGGAACGCAAGCGAACTCGTCATATCTGCCGCGACCGGCGTGTATGTTGACCGAAGCGCGGACGGCTCGGAGGGCGCGAGCTTCATAGCCCTACCCTACGCGAGCATCTTTGGGGCAATGGTGGCCGCCCCGGCGATAGCCGCCGCCCTATTCCACAGGGAGAGAAGCGGCGAGGGCCAGTCCGTCGTGGTTCCGCTGTACGATTCTATGTTCACCGCTATGGGATCGGCCATCGTCCGAAGGCAGGACGTTCCGGCTGGGCCAGGCGCGCTGTCTCCGGCCATAGGACGCTTCTACCGCTGCGCCGACGACCGCTGGGTGAACCTGAACGCCACATACGAGCGTTCGCTCAGACCCATGCTCGCCGCGATGGGACATCCCGACTGGTACGACGCCCTCACCAACGAGCGACTGCGTGCCAATATCGAAGAACGCGAGGAGTGGGCCGCCCGCTTCGCAGAGGTGTGGCGGCAAAAGCCGGCGGCGGAATGGGAAGACATGATGGAAGACGTGGGTGTGCCTCTCACGATGTGCCGCACACTCCGCGAATGGATGGAGACCGACCACGCATGGCAGTCCGGCGCGGTCGTCGAGCTTGACGATCCCGTCTATGGCCCAATGCGCCAAGTCGGAATACAAGTCAGGCTGGAAGACACACCCGGCGCGATACGCGGCTCAGCTCCCCTACTTGGCCGACGCATCGCGGATTCAAACGAACGAGAAAGGTAGAACCATGCCCGGAGCCTTGGAAGGAATACGAGTCCTCGACCTCTGCATCATCCTCGCGGGGCCGACCTGCGGCAGAACCCTGTCCGAATACGGCGCCGACGTCATCAAGGTGGATCCCGAACACCGCGTCCCCGGTCTGACCCCCTGGCTCGACGTGGGACGCGGCAAGCGCAGCATCTGCCTGAACATCACCAAAGACGCCGGCCTTGAAGCGTTCTACCGCCTCGCCGACAACTCCGACGTCCTCTTGCAGGGATTCCGAAAAGGCGTTGCCGAGCGTCTGGGCATTGGTTACGAGCAGCTCAGCGAGCGCAATCCCGGCATCGTCTATGCGTCCATCAACGCATTCGGCCAGGAGGGTGAATGGGCGATGCGACCGGGTTTCGACCAGAACGCGCAGGCCGCCACCGGTATGCAGCTTCGCAACGGCGGCGACGGACAGCCCGGCCCGCCTCCATATACCTTCAACGACTACGGCACCGGAATAATGGCCGCCTTCGGCGTGATGCTCGCCCTGCTGGAACGAGAGCGCACGGGCAAGGGACAGAAGATAGACACATCCCTGGCCTACACCGCCTCCACCTTCTCCTCCGCCTACATGGTGGACTACGAAGGATACGAACCGGATGAAGTCAGCGGCCCGGAGGCCAAGGGCTTCGACACTCTCAACAGGCTGTACCGGACTGCTGACGGCTGGCTTGCGCTGTCGGTCAACAACGATGGCGACAGGGAGAAGTTCAACTCGCTGGAACCATTCGCCGAACTGCCCGGCCTGTCCGCTCACTCCGCCCTGGAACCCATCTTTGCGTCGCGCTCCACTGACGACTGGGTGGCGAGCCTGGGCGAGGCCGGAATAGCCGCCACCGCCAATCGCACGCTGGCCGACGTGAGGGCCGAAGCGCGCAATGACGACCGCGACCTCATCGTTACCGAGCGTCACCCCTTCTTCGGCAGCGTGGAGCACGGGATTGCCGCGCCGCAGATGGGCGCAACGCCAGTCAGGACGGGAACCTCGCCCGTGTTCGGCGGCGACACCGTTGAAGTGCTGACCGAACTCGGCTATTCGGACGATGAGATAGAGGCCATGCGCGCCGACGGCGTTATCCCCCGGACGGACGGCCTGCCGCTCCGCTGAGTTGAGTTACCGTAAGGACCGTCAGATTACGCCCTCCGCCCGGAGTCGCGCTATCTCTTCGTCGTCCAGCCCCAGGTCCCCGCGATAGACCGACTCATTATGCTCTCCGAGCAGCGGACTTCTGAACGTCCGCCACGGCGTCTTGTTGAAGATATAGGGTCGGCCTGCGTATGTGTACGTCTTCCCCAATTCGGGATGCTCCACTTCCGCGAAGAAGCCCCTGTCCTCCCGGAAATGAGGGTCGTCCAGGTTCTCCTCCGGCGAGCGAATTATCCCCCATGGGAACTTGCGCTGCTGGGATCCCCTGTAAATCTCCTCCGCCGTGTGCGAGGCTATGAACTTCTTCACAACCTCGAAGGCGTGTTCCACCTCTTCGCCCGCGCGGGCGCGCATGGTCGCCATGTCCAGATACTTCTCGTCGGTCAGGTCCTCCGCCATACCCTCGGAGTCCATCCACGCCACAAGCGACTTCCACTGATTGAGGCTCGTGAACACCGCGAACACGTTTATGAACTTGTCGTCCGCCGTGGGACAGAGCGTCTTGGGAGTAGGCTGCGCTCCGTGATGCCTGCCGGTCTGCCGGTGAACAACGTCCCCGCCGTAGATGTACAGCGGCATGGCGGCTTCCGTGGTGCATGAGCAGGCTTCATGGATGGATGCGTCCACGTACTGCCCCTCCCCGGTCATGTCGCGCCAGTTGATAGCCATCAACGTCCCGATGGTGGCGTAGTGAGACGCCGTAATGTACCCATGTCCGCCGCTCGGACGTATGGGTGGCGAGCCAGGAAGATCGTCGTAGCCGCAGCTATGCATGATCCCGCCCATTGCCATCGCCACCAGGTCCGATGTCTTGTAGTCGCGGTACGGCCCATCCTGTCCGAACCCGGTCAGCGACGTCATCACCAGCGCGGGATTGATGGCGCTCAGATCTGGGTATCCAAGTCCAAGAGATTCCAAGTATCCGGGATCATAGCTCTCCAGCAGAACGTCCGCCTTCCCGACCAGCTTCCTGAGCATTTCGGCGCCCTTCGCCGAGGCAATATCGAGCGTAATGCCTTCCTTCGCCGTGTTGAAAGCCCAGAAATGCAGACTGCCGTCCTTATCGGGAGCGTCGCCGCGAAACGGCCCTACCGTTCGCGCCCCGTCGCCCTCAGGCGGCTCCACCTTGATAACCCGCGCCCCCATCTCCCCAAGCAGCTTGCCGACAAGCTGCCCCTTCTCGTCGCACAAGTCAAGTATGGTGATGTCTGAAAGGGCGGCCTGGTTGGTGTTCATTTTGGGCTTTATACCTCTTGCCAGAGTTTGGTTTGTTTCGTCTGAGGGCAGAGCAGTGATCCAAGTAATGAAGTTGCTTCGTCAGGAATAGGCAACCTTTCCAACGATCTGGGTTCTACTTTGAGCGCTCCTCCTCCGTAGGACTTTCCGACCAGCGATAGATTGGCGATAGTCTGAGGATGTTGAAGAACCTGCCAAAGACGCTCGACGGATTCCTGGTCATCCCGATGAGGATAGATACACAGGAAACTTGTTAGCGGAACTACTCCCGCCAGGTTTCGTATGAACCTGGCGTTGCGGCGGCCAAGGTACGCGAAAAGAATAGGCGGAGGCATACGAGTCTCCATCTTGTACCAGGGTCGCCTGGTGGAGATGAGCGATTTCTCGTGGACTCCTCTTTCTTCTCCGTAATCGAGATATTCTCGAACAGAGCTTGTAAAATCGTTCTTTGAGCGCCCATCGGGGGAGAATAGAAGGGTTGGCCTGCCCTTCATATCGAGTCCCTCGATTGTTTCATGTGTTATATGATCGTCGGGCGTGTCTCGCGTCCTACCAATCGCCGGAATCAGAAGGTCGTCAGGGATGTGTAACTCGGCGGCCCTGCTCGCAGTCAGAAAGAAGAAGTCATTGGCCCCGGTGGCTATCCCACGCAGTACGCTTGCGAAATCTCCCAGGGTCGCGGATTCAGCGTCAAGCCTGGTCGGCGGTCTCGAAAGTCCGGTAGATAGACCTTCAATCAAACTTCTCTTATGGATATCTAGGTCAGTCGCGCCTATTCTGCCGAATCCTGAATCAACCCAACTTTTGAGAGTGGGTGTTTGTGGCTGCAAGCATCTGGTCCAGAAAAATTCTTCCCTGGGTGGTTCATTAGAGATCATGAAGATCACCGGGTTGGTGTCGACTTTCGGGAATGGAGACGCATCCGGGGAGAACGTGATTACCGCGTCAAGCCGGTAATTCCTGGCAATCCAGTTCCACAGCGTGGACGCGAATACACCCTCACAGGTGTCGGCGGGCATTATAAACGCGAGGCGGCCTTGCTTGTCCAGAAGCCGCAAAGCGCGAATCAGGAAATAGACATGAAGCCCTGCGCGTCCGTCCAGTGTCACACCGATGGTACTAGCGCTTATGCGTCTGAGCTCCTCTTTGATGACAATGGACAGGCGATGGTGCCGGATATAAGGTGGATTGGCGACTATGGCCTTGAATGGGCCTTTGGGTGGGTCAAGAATAAAGTCAGCTAACTCGACATGAGCGAGGTCATCTGACGACAGTCCATTGTAGAGTGCTTTCTCCAGCTCTCGCGGATCGAGCTCAGTGCCCAGAAACCTAATTTCACTGTGAGATTCTGCCATTATGCTCTTGGCGGCTCGGAAGAATGCCCCCGCTCCCACCGCGGGGTCGAATACGTGACCTGGGTCGTTCTGCATGGCATATCCAACCATAGCTTCCGCTATCCAGTCGGGCGTCCAGAACTGTCCCTTCTCACGGAGCTCCTCCCGCTCTGGGCCACTGTGGGGTATTATCTGCCGCGCTGTCAGAGTTCTGAGAGTCACGCTACCCACCCAACTCTTTCAACGACTGTATTGTCTCAGTGTTGATAATCATCTTGCCACCTTCAAATCGGACATAAGGCAGAATGTGCCCGTTCCTGTCGGTTATGAAGTAGTTGCCGCATGGCTGTATCATCTTCGGAAATGAAGGGCAGTTCCTCCTTACCCCCTAATGTACCAACAAGTCTATCAACCTCAGCCGCGTCTGATTTCCCGAATATCAGGATGTCAGGCCGCTTGAGTTGTGAAAATCCCGCTTGTTCCAAACTTTCGAAGTAAAGTTCATACGCACGGATATCGTTGTCAGGCGCAACGCTGCTTGGGCCATACGGTATCGCATAAAACTCTTGGGTGTCATTGATAGCTTCTATTACTATTCTTTCACTCCAGACGCCTTGGTTCCATCTCATCAGGAAATCGCTTCCACGCAGGCGTCGTGGATTAAGGAAATACTCTGTCCAGGGGGCGTGAGCAAATCCCGTGAATTCGAACTCTATATCCTCGACTGATACGCTCAGAAACTGGTCGAACATATCCCAGTTCAGAGTGTTTTCAGACTCTGCGTCCATCGCCTAAATCACACCCTCCACCATCAACTCGGCTATCTCCTCCGAATCCAAGCCCAGCACTTCGCCGAATACGTAGTCGCTGTGTTCGCTCATGAGGGGGGAAGCGCGTCGCAGTTCCCAGGGAGAGCGTGACAGGCGCATCGGCTCGGCCTCGAACTTGGCTTTCCCGAGTTCGGCGTGCCCGATTTCGGGCAGGAAGTTCCGATGCTTGAGCTGCGGGTCTTCGTCAACCTTGACCTTCGGCGACTGCACCGCGCCCGCTATCACTCCCACCGCCTGGAGCTTGTGGAAAACTTCATGCGGCGTGTGACACGATGTCCACTCCTCGATCAGAGCGTCCAACTCGTCCTGGTTGTCATAGCGTCCCTCGCTGGTCTCGAATCTCGGATCGGCTGTCCACTCAGGCGCGCCGATAGCATCCACGAACGCGGCCCACTGTTTGTCATCAAATACCGTAATCGCGCACCATTGGTCCTCGCCCTTACAGCGGTACGTGTTGTGAGGAGCGACCCGAGGATGCGGCGAACGATTTCCGGGCGGGTTGCCCTCCCGCCTGAACGGACGTCCGTTCACCGTCTTGTCCAGAATCGCCGTTCCGGTAAGCGCCATGCCGGACTCGACCTGCGACAGATCTATCCACTGACCCTCCCCTGTTCGGTTGCGATGGTGCAGCGCCATGACGCAGGCCATCGCGCCGTAGTATCCCGCCGTGTGGTCCATGTAGGAAAAGCCCCATCCGGCCGGCTCCTCGCCCGGCAGCCCCGACATATACGTCAGGCCGGACAACGCCTGTGCGGTCGGCCCCCATGTGACGTAATCCCTGTCGCGTCCCGTGTGTCCGAACCCGGACAGGCTGAGATATATGACGTCGGGCCGTATCGAACGCTGCACTTCGTAGTCCAGCCCCCACCGTTCCAGCACGGACGCGCTGAAGTTCTCGACCACGATGTCCGATGCTGAAATGAGGTCGTGGATCAGTTCAGTGCCGCGCGGGTGCAATACGTTCAGGGTCGCGCTCAACTTGTTCCGGTTCAGGTTGTTGAACATACCGCTCGCGTTCGGACTACCGTCGCCCATCGCATAGGCGAGGCGGATATAGTCCATAGAGTACTCGAACTCGACGCGGATTACCTCGGCTCCGAAGTCGGCCAGAATGCGCGTGCAAGTCGGGCCTGCAACTATCCACGAAAAATCTACGACACGAATGCCTTCCAGGGCGTGCTTACGCATACGGACTGCTCCCCAAACCTGTTGAATAACTACGGAATCCTATAACCGCGCGCGAGCGTAGTCAACAAGAATGAATTCCCAGTTTGGAAGAGCTTACGAAGGCTATGCAACCACACCTTCAGAACGAAAAACGGCGATCTGGTCATCCGAGCGTCCCAACTCTCTCAGCACCTCGTCGGTATGCTGCCCCAGGGTGGGCGCGGGCCTCTGGAGCCGTCCCGGCGTCTCGGACAGCTTGATCGGTATCCCAATGTTGCTTGTACGTCCCGCGACAGGGTGGTCGGTCTCAACTACCATCTTCCTGGCGCGCGCCTGCGGATCGTCGTACACCTGCCGAATATCGTATATCGGTCCCGCTGGAACGCCCGCGGCTTCAAGAGTATTCAGCCAGTACTCGGAGGAATTCTGCGAGAAGGTCTGTTCCAGGGTCGCTATCAGTTCGTCCAGGTTGTCCATCCTGTCCCTGGGTTCCACGAACCTGGGATCCGAGACCAGTTCCTCGCGCCCGATAGCCGCGCACAGCCGTTCCCAGTTGGCCTGGTTAGCCGCGCCGATATTGACGTAGCCATCCGACGTCTCGAATGCCTGGTACGGAGCGGTGAGACGGTGGGCGCTGCCCTTAGGCCCGGGCACTTCTCCGGTTGCGAAATACATGGCCGACTCCCAGAACGTGTACGCGATTCCACCCTCCAGCAGCGACGTGTCCACGTGCTGCCCCTCTCCGGTCTTGAGTCGGTTGATATATGCGGTCAGGATGCCGATGGCGGCGAACATACCCGCATTCAGATCGCACACTGGCACTCCCACCTTGGTCGGCGGACTGTCGGGATGGCCGGTCACGCTCATCAGGCCGCTCATACCCTGCGTCACGAGGTCGAACCCGCCACGCCGCGCGTAGGGGCCGGTCACGCCGAACCCTGAGATCGTGCAGTACACCATGGCGGGATTGAGTTCCCGTACCTGCTCATATCCCAGTCCCATGCGTTCCAGCGAGCCGGGCCGAAAGTTCTGTACAAGTACATCGTACCTGCGCGCCATGTCGAAGACTATCTCGCGCCCCTCGTCCGACCTGAGGTCCACCACGATACTGCGCTTGTTGCGATTGATCCCCAGGAACGCCGCGGACTCGCCCTCGATAAACGGCGGCCCCATGCGCCGGGTATCGTCCCCGCCATTGGGCTTTTCCACCTTCACCACATCCGCGCCCATATCCGCGAGCATCATCGTGCAGTAAGGCCCTGCCATAATCTGTGTGAGGTCCAGAACCTTGACACCCTCGAGGGCCGCTGAGTTGCTCATCATCCGTAGTCGGCTCCTTGTCGGGTTGGATGAGGTTATCATACAACCATGCGTGAGAATTGCATAAGTCGGATTCCAAAAAATCACACGTACCCTTGCGCTACTACGGGTTAAGCAAATGTAGCGAAATCGAGATGTGGTCAAAGCATCAGGCATTGGGTAAAATCAGTGAATAGACTACCTTGTTCAGGAAGCGAACCATATGAACCTCACGCCCCATGAGGCTATAGAGCATCTCACTGAATCTCTTACCTCATACCTCGAATCCCAATACCGCATATCCCATCCGCTAGTATTTGCGGAACGAGCCGCGCTTCTCAGAAAGCCCGGTGTCATTGCCCAACACCCTTTCATAGAAGCAACCCCCGCCTTCGCCACAGGTTCATATCTCACCGAACTTGAACGAGAGTACCCGAACATAGTCCCCAACGGCCTAACAGAACTCGTAGATCACGGTTTACCAATCAGCCGCTATCGCCTCTACACCCACCAGGAGCGCGCGCTTCTCAGCAGCTTCGGCAAAAGCCCTAACCTGCTTGTCGCCACCGGCACAGGATCGGGAAAGACAGAAGCCTTCGTCCTGCCCATCCTCGCCCGCATTCTCAAAGAAGCGCAGACATGGACTCCACCGAAGGATAGAACACCAGTCAAGGGGACTTATAAAAAGGGCTGGATCCATTCCAGAATCAACGAAATCCGCCCAGCTGCGCTCAGAGCCATCATACTCTACCCAATGAATGCGCTCGTAAACGACCAGATGAGCAGGCTCAGACGCATCCTTTCCCTGAACGACTCACCTGAATGGCAGCGCCGAAAAATGAATGGAAACGTCATCCACTTCGGAATGTACACTAGCCTCACTGAAACCACCGGATTTCCCGAAAACCCGCGTAAGCGAAGACGCTACAACGATTACATAGCTCAAATAGAGTCTGAATGGAATAACTTGCCGGAGGACATCCGACCCAAAGGAAACTGGCCGATTCCAAATGAGACAGAAACCCTCTGTCGCTGGGATATGCAGGCAGCGCCGCCGGACATTCTGGTAACCAACTACTCAATGCTTGAATATATGCTCATTCGCAACATCGAGAGCAACATATTTGAAAATACCAGACAATGGCTCGCCACGTCTTCCGAAAATAAACTTACACTTGTTCTCGATGAGGCTCACACCTACACCGGAGCAAAGGGAACCGAGGTCGCCCACCTCATAAGAAGACTCAAGGAGAGACTCGGCATAAAGAGCGGAGACGACAAACTGCGCGCCATCGCAACTAGCGCGTCCATACCGACCAACAATCCGAACGCGGACGATGAGCTAAAGAAATTCGCCTCAGACCTGTTCGGTGAACCTCAAGGCACTTTCACCCTCATAAACGCCGGTGTGAAAACTCAACCAACAGAAAATCGGACTGACTCCGATAAAGACATGAAAGCCTTCGCCGAGTTTCACAGGAACTTTTCGATGGGCAACCCCAAGCCCGCGCTTAAAGACCTGTCGGATTCTCTCGCCCTATCATTCGACGACAATCTTGATCCCCAAGTCGCCGCCTATAGAGCGCTCCAAGATAACGAGGACATCCGCTGGCTCAGAGACAGAACCGCGCGCAACGCAGCCATGCTCGACACTCTCTCAGAGCAACTCTGGCCGCTCAGCGTGGACTCTGGTATCAAGAAAGAGGCTACAGCTGGAGTTCTAGCGGCTGGAAGCTACGCTAGGCCTGAGCCCGAGCCGGATATACAACCGCTTCTTTCCATGCGAGTTCACTCCTTCGTGAGAGGTCTCAGTGGGCTGTGGGCCTGTATGGACCAGAATTGTCCTGAAGTAGAAGAACCCTACCAAGGCAACCGACCTATCGGAAGAATCTACTCAGACCCAAGACTGAGATGTGATTGCGGAGCGAGGGTTCTTGAGATATTCACATGTCGAAAGTGTGGTCTGCTCTTCCTAGGCGGAGTCCCGGACAGTGGTCTGGGATCGCTTTGGCCATGGAGCGACAACTTCACCGATACCAATGCTCCTTCAGAAAACGAGTACGAGGTGTTCGCAGTCGAAAGGCCGCAGGGCGATAGCCCCATATCTCACCGCTCAATCCTGACCACCCGAAAAATCAACGAGTCAGAAGCGACTGCTCGACCAGTCTATGAGATAAACCCCGCTGTGAGCAGGGACACTAAAGAGATAATAAGTTCTTTTCCTGAAAGATGCCCGAGATGTCAGAACTATCGCTACTCAGGAAATGAATCTGGGAGAAAGCTTGAGGTGATAGAGAGTCTCAAGACTAGAGGTCCGCGTTCCATATCTGTCGTGATGGCTGATTCACTAAGAATCCAGCCTCAGCAGAATGAAGATGAGAGATTCAGTTCAAAGGCACTCATATTTTCGGACTCGCGCCAGAACGCATCCCAACTCGCCGCGGACCTGAGACGCGATCATCGAAACGATGTATTCAGACAAATGCTCTACCGAGCGCTTCACACCTGTGACAGATGTGACGGGAAAGGTGAGACCGAAACGCCGGCGAGATTTGTCATAGGACAAGACCGGAATGAACTCACTCAAACATGTGATAAGTGCGACGGTTCAGGAAGACATCCCGATCCAGAACCAAAGGATTACGATGAGTTGCGCGGTGACGTCTTGGATATGCAGATGGAAAGAAGCGTGAATATAGCCGATGAGATAGAAGGGACTGGCGGTAAGAATGCCTTCAAGCTCATAGAGAGCGGAAGCAATTTCTTTATGAAGGAGTGGGACACCGCCTTCGCGGTGCAACTCAACCGTGAGATAACACAGCAGGACTTTGGCCTCGAGCCCCTCGGTCTCGGTCTCTGGTCAATAGAGCTTCCAACGGGAATTGGTAATTTCCCCGGCCTATCCGAGTTCGAGAGTCTGAGCTTACTCAGAGTGATAACTCGCATCCTCGCAACAGAGAGTGTACTGTTGCCCCCCGAACCCAAGAGACCATGGGACTGGCCTTATGACGAGCGTATGCCCTCTTATGAGCGAAATAGGCTCATTCTCGGAATGGGAAGATCCAACAACAACATTCCCTACAATTTCCAACCGTATCGAAAGCTCGGCAGATATATGATCAAGATTGCTGAGACAATGAAAAACGCGGACAGGATAAGCAATGCCCAAGAATGGCTTGATTCACAGAGAATGCGAATATGGTACACGCTTAAGGATTTTGGCATACTCTCGGATGCCGGACCAAAGATCAACAGTCAAACTCCCCAGGGGATCAGGATAAATCGGTTCGTCCTTCACCCTGTCGGCGAAATGGTTTACAGATGCAAGACCTGCCAGTACGTCATGGGAGAGACGCTCTTCAACATTTGCTATCGCTGTGGACAGAGCGTCAGAAAAGTCCCAGCCACTAGCATATCCAACTATTACAGACGGGCCGGTCAGTTTGCTCTTCCATGTTCAGGATATCCAGACCCCCATCCAATGCGCGCCATCGAACACACAGCGGCAGTGGACAGAGCGGAAGCCCGCAACATCGAACGCTGGTTTCAGAACCTGTTCCTCGACAGCGAACATCCTGACGATCACAGAGTGGACGTTCTCTCAGTGACAACTACTATGGAGATGGGCATAGACATCGGGAGCCTTCTGAGTGTAGGACTCAGGAACGTCGCTCCAAACGTCGCCAACTATCAGCAGCGCTCCGGGCGCGCAGGCAGGCGGGGAAGCGCTCTCGCCACTGTCGTTACATACGCGCTTGACCGGAGCCATGACCAGTATTATTTCCAAAAACCGCCTCAGATAGTCTCCGAACCGCCCAGGGTCCCAACACTTCATCTGAGCAACGAGATCATAGCGCGCAGACACGTAAGGTCGCTCGCGCTATCCAGTTTCTTCAAGGGAACCATGCCTAGGAACAATTCTACAAATCTGTTCAGAGCCTGGGCAGGGCAATCGCATTTTGACATATATAAGAACGGATTCAATATCATGAGGTCAATTTCATTAAGGGAGAGACCTCATGGACAGTTCAATCGCGGCCCTGTTGACGGAGCGG
>DAOULF010000061.1:0-12460 GCA_034420555.1 Dehalococcoidia bacterium | reverse complement strand
TCCAGTCCGGCCTGACGCCTATGACCACCATCCCATCCGGTACGAACCGCTCGAAATCGGCGCCCCACTCCTCACACAGATATCCATCCCCCGTAACCATGACGTCGGGACGGTCGGCAAAATGCAGGTCCAAGGCCCCGTCGAAAGCCTTGATGCCCTCGCGGTTCATCATGTCATGCTCCCTCGGCGGATCAGGCAGCGGCTCAAGATAGGTGTAATCAACAGCCGGCAGCAATTTGGTTATAGTCCGGATGGTCATAGTTAGCTTCTCCGTCTAACAGCAGTGGACACTCCCCGTATAAGTCAAAATCATATCATACCACCCGCTTTCGGACGGTCAGCCCGTAAATCCCGGTCCAGACGATTTTCCCAATTCCGCTACGCATCCTATCCCGTATTCTGCTACAATGAGCGTATTCCAAACGGATATGAAGATCTAAAATCATAAACCCGAATCTATAAAGAAGACTCTGACCTCCGAAAAAACTCCCTGAACTGGAAAATACAGGGATATGCAGGTCAGATGCAGGCGCCAGACCTTACCAGCAGCCCACTTGCAGACCGCCTGCACAGCTACCAGCAAGCAAGCCGAGTATATAAGTCCAGCTAAATAACAGGATCAAAAATTGAAGATAACCGACGTCAAGATAGAAGTAGTCCGCCGGACACTGCCCGACACCGGCCTCGACTCCGACCTGGGCCGCTTCTTCGGCGACGTCGAGCAGGGCGTTCTCCGCGTTATGACCGACGAGGGCATCGAGGGCAACTGCTTCATCGGCGACTTCAGGGGCGGCGGTCACGGCCAGTTCGGCCCTATCCTCAACGTTCTCAAGCCAGAGATACTCGGACGCGACCCGTTCGAGCGCGAGCGTCTGTGGAACCGCCTGCCCATCCTAAGCGGACGGCGCGGGCTGGGCATGAACGCCTGGGCGCCCGTGGACGTGGCCCTATGGGACATCGCGGGCAAAACCGCAGGAGTCCCCGTCTATAAGCTGCTCGGAGCCAGCCGCGACGAGACCGAAGTGTACGCCACTTACCCACCAAGACACGAGTCTCCCCAAGGCTACTTCGGAGAGGCCCACCAGATACGCGCCGCGGGCTTCCGCGCCTACAAGATACACCCCGGCGTCATGGATACCGCCAACGTCTTCGAGATGATGGCAGGAGTCCGGGACATCGTTGGCGACGACATGGAACTCATGCTCGACCCCAACAACGGCTACGACTTCCGAAAGGCCCTGGACGTCGGCAGCGCGGTGGACGACCTCGGCTTCTACTGGTACGAAGACCCGATCCCACCCCACGAGTACGACAACGTCGCCGAACTCAGCAGGCGTCTCGTTACCCCGATCTGCATGAGCGACAAGCCCGAAAACCAGTTCCAGACCGGCTACCACTACATCCGTCTGAACGCGGCAAGACTCGTGCGCGGCACCGCCCGCAAGCTCGGCATCACCGGCCTAAAGAAGCTCTGCTCCATGGCCGAGGGCTTCGGGGTCAACTGCGAGATAGGAACGGCGGGCAACTCGCTGCTCAACATCGCCAACCTTCACGTCATCTGCTCAGTCCGCAACTGCGCCTACTACGAGTACTGGATGCCCACCGAGGCCCACCAGTTCGGCCTCGTCCAGGACATCGAGCTGAACGAGCGCGGCGTCCTCGAAGCCCCCACAGGCCCCGGCCTCGGATTCGAGCTGGACTGGGACTGGATTAACGCCCACCGCGTCGCCACCCTGGACTAGTACTACATCCACGTGGAAATGCCATACAGCGCCAACGGTCCGTCATTTGTATGTTGAAAATCCCTTCCCCCTCGATGGGGGAAGGTTAGGATGGGGGTGATACCTCGACTACAATTCAGTCATTCCCGCGAAAGCGGGAATCCACAGGCGTCGCAAGCGAATATGCGGCAATTTCATCGGGAAACTGTGTTAGAGACCAAGCGCAGGCTTCCTGGCTATCACCGCTTCCAGAATGACTCCCAGGCCCTTCTACGGCTGGTGGATGGTCGGGGGCGCGGTAATATGCCTGTTCGCCTGGATGGGAGCAAGTCAGGCCGCGGCGGGAGTGTTCCTCAAGCCGGTCGTCGAAGACCTCGGCTGGCAGGTGTGGCAGTTTACGCTCGGGACCTCGCTCGCCGCCGCCGCGGGCGGACTTTCGGGCATCTACGTGGGAGTCCTGGTAGATAGGCACGGCCCTCGCTTCCTGATTCTCGTCGGAGCCTTGATCGCCGCCGCTTGCCTGGTTGGTCTTAGCTGGCAGTCCGACCTATGGGTCTTCCTCGCGCTGTACGCACTCGCGGGCCTGCTCGGATGGAACCTGTTCAGTTCCACCGTCATCAATCCCACCATCACCAAGTGGTTCATCAGAAAGCGCGGCTGGGCCCTGGCCCTGGGATCCATAGGAGTCTCGCTCGCCAGCCTCATTGCGCCCGTAACCATGACCTTCATAGTAGATACCTGGGATTGGCGGGTGGGCTACGCCGCAATGGGCGCGTTCATCCTGGTCGTCGTCGCGCCCGTGGCGTTCATAATGCGCCGCACCCCCGAGGACTACGGCCTGCTCCCTGACGGCGACCGGGACGAACCGGCCTATGTCCCAGGCCAGCCCGCGCGAACCCAGGAGACCGTCTCATTCACCCGCTGGGAGGCGGTCCGCACGTCTGGATTCTGGCTGCTTCTGTTCGGATTCGCCTTCAACATGGCCGCCCTCATCTCCGTGCTGGTCCACGCCATACCGCTCCTCACCGAATCGGGCTTCTCCAGGACGATAGCCGCCTTCGCGCTCGCCGTAAACGGGCTGGGCAACCTCGCGTCGAAGGCAGTATGGGGCTACGGACTCGAGCGAATCCATCCCCGCCTGCTCGTGCTGACGGCATTCATGATCTCCGCCACCGGCGTCATCCTGATACTCGTCGCCACCGCCACCGGGCTGTACCTCATCCTCTTCCCCGCCTTCTTCATGTACGGCTTCGGCTTCGGCGGCACCATCCCGCTGGGCGAGTTCACCTGGGCAAAATACTTCGGCAGACGGCACATAGGCGCAATCCGTGGCCTCGGCAACCCCGTCGCTATCCTCTTCTCCGGCCTCGGCCCCATACTCGTCGGCCTTTGGTTCGACATCACGGGCACGTACCAGTACGCCTTCCTCGCCATCATCGCGTCATTCTTCGTAGGCGCCGCGCTCGTGGCAGCGTCCAGAGAGCCGCTCCGTCCGGACGAACAGGCTATGAGCGTCGTCCGTGATCTGCAAGGCAAATTGCGTGTGGGTCGCAAGCTGACCCGCGAGGAAATGAATGAGCGCTGAGCTTAGCCGAACCGCGCCAGCGTCGGCGCGTCGGCGAGCGTCGAGATTGCGTAGAAGATGATCGAGAGCAACACTGCCAGTACATAGGGGCCGTACCTGGAAAGCGTTCCGCCCGTGAATTCGCGCAGAGCCGATATGAACATCGCTCCGAAGCCGAACAGCGCACCCGCGAGCATCCCTGTGAACAGCCCGAACACCCCGTGCGTGAACGCGAATCTCGGAACGTGGAACAACGCATTAGTCAGGCGAACCGGCATCTCTCCCATGGACAAGACTCCGGCTTCCAGTTCCACGAAGACCAGAGTCAGCGGCAAGGTCCCTCCCGTTATGATCGGGGACAAAACCCCGAATCCGAAACCTATCAGAAGCCACTTGATGACGAATCGCAGAGGCTCGTCCCTCTGGCCGAACCAGTAAGCGATCAGCCCGCCCAGAGCGGCGCACACCACGAACGCGCCGGCCGACATGAGAAGTGTCGGAGCAAACTCCATGTGCGCCGGGATATCCGGGTACTTCGTGCGAGACAGGAAGTTCACCAGCAGCGAGGCCGCTCCCAGCGACCCGCCATATATCGCAAGGCATATTACGAGATAGCCGCGCTGCGATAATCTTCCTTCATCTCGCGGCGGCGGGGCTAGGCGACGGTAAGTTCTCAGCGATGTCTGCTGTTCCTGCACTGGCGTCTTCCTATGAATCCTTAAGCGCTGATATTCAGGCGCATACCCAGCGCGCGAGTAATTCTCATATTCAAAGCTCTTTTCAGCCCGCCGCTCCCGCCGTCGCCCCCGCCAGCATTAGCTCCTCGGCCCGGTGACAGCTCGCATAATGGCCCGGCGCGATCTCACGGAGTTGTGGCGTCTCGCTTCGGCAGATGTCCGTCGCGTACTCGCAGCGCGGATTGAAGTAGCACCCACTGGGAGGGTTGGCCGGGTTGGCCACTTCACCCTGGAGTACTACCCGGTCACGGCGCACGCGAGGGTCTGGCTCCGGCACCGACGAAAGCAGCGCCGCCGTGTACGGATGCTTGGGCGAGTCGAACAACTCGTTCGTCGGCGCCATCTCCACCAGCTTGCCGACATACATCACCGCGATCCGGTCGCTGATGTGCTTGACCACGCTCAGATCGTGCGCGACGAACAGGTACGTCAGCCCCAGTTCGCTCTGAAGGTCCATCATAAGATTGAGCACCTGGGCCTGCACCGACACGTCGAGCGCGGAAACGGGTTCGTCAGCGACTATCAGGCGCGGATTGAGCGCGAGCGCCCTCGCTATTCCGATGCGCTGGCGCTGTCCGCCGCTGAAAGCGTGCGGGAACCTGCGCATGAATTCCGGCCTGAGACCAACCATGCTGAGAAGCTCGGCCACCCTGTCCTCTCGCTCCGACCTGGGGACGCCGGTAATTATGAGAGGCTCACCTACTATGTCCATCAGCGTCATGCGCGGATTCAGCGACGAGAACGGGTCCTGGAATATCATCTGCATTTCCTGCCGCAGACCCCTTAGCTGCGCCCGCGGCGCGGCGACGACATCAACAGTCCCGCCGTCCTCCGACCGGAACAGTATCTCGCCGCTAGTCGGCTCTATCGCCCTGAGGATGCACCTCGCCGTCGTGGTCTTCCCGCATCCGCTCTCGCCCACCAGGCCCAACGTCTCGCCCTCGTTTATGTAGAAGCTCACGTCATCAACGGCGCGGATATTGCCCACCTCGCGCCTCAGTAGCCCCTGCTTTATCGGGAAATACTTGCGGAGATTGTTGATCTCCAGCAGCCTTCCGCCCCCGCCATTCTGACCGTTCTGTGAAGTATTCTCAGTCAAGACCTACACTCCCACTGCAAAAATCGCCTACCCAGTTCCCACCATTCCCGCGTACCCTGACGTCATTTGTATGTTGAAAATCCCCTCTCCCTGAAGGCTCACAAGGGTAGGCAAAAGTCCCTTCCCCCTTGACGGGGGAAGGTTAGGATGGGGGTGACTCCGCCAATCCAACTTCAATGCCTACCCTTCTCAGCTCCCTGAAGGTGAGGGTGAACGACAATTCAGTCATTCCCGCGAAGCCTGTCCCCGTGAAGACGGGGAGCGCGAACTCCGAAGGGCTCGCCGCTCGGCAATCCATCATCCTGTAAATCCTGATTCTGACCTAAACCCCATGGTGAAGAAAACAGCTTACTTCATGGTTCTCGCTGATAGGTTGCAGCGTCGGCTCGTTCGCGTCGCATATCCCGGGCAGGAACGCTGGGCAGCGCGGGTTGAACGGACAGCCGCTCGGCCTCGCGTATGGATGCGGCACCGATCCTGTAATGGACGCCAGACGGTCCTGTGAAGCGTCGGACTGTATGCGCGGTATGGACTCCAACAGGGCGCGAGTGTACGGGTGCTGCGGATTGTGGAATATGTCGTCCACCGGCGCGCTCTCCACCACCTGGCCCAGGTACATCACCACCACGTAGTCCGCCATCTCCGCTATCACCCCCAGGTCGTGGGTGATGAGCATGATGGCCATGTCCTGTTCCTGTTGAAGGTTCATCATCAGGTCAAGGATCTGCGCCTGCGTCGTCACGTCCAGCGCGGTCGTCGGCTCGTCCGCTATCAGAATGCGCGGACTGCACGACAACGCCATCGCTATCATCGCTCTCTGGCGCAGGCCGCCGCTCAACTGGAACGAATACTCGTCCATTCTGCGTTCCGGCAGCGGTATCCCGACCCGGCGCAGCATCTCAGCGCCTATCTCCCGCGCCTCCGCCTTGTCAACATCCCTGTGGAGCATGATCGCTTCCATTAGCTGGTTGCCGACCGTATGCACCGGACTGAACGAAGTCATAGGCTCCTGGAACACGTAAGCGATTTCGCCGCCTCGTATCGCTCGCATCTCTGACCCGTCGGGGTCGAACTCGGTGAGGTCGCGGAACTCTTCCTGTTCTCCGTTCCTGCCCCTGTATCGGAACATGATCTCGCCGCCCGTTATCAAGCCGGGCTTGTCCAGTATGCCGAGTATCGAGCGCGCGGTGACGCTCTTGCCGCAGCCGCTCTCCCCCACGATGCCGAGCGTCTGGCTCGGATACAGGTCGAAACTCGCCCCGTCCACCGCGATAACCGTCCCCTCGTCAAGCGGAAAGTGGGTACTGAGATTGCGCACCGAAAGGAGCGGTTCGTTCTGTCCGTTGTTTTGCGTCATATCATTGTCCATATGGGTCTGCCGCGTCTCTGAGGCCGTCTCCGAGGAAGTTGAATGCCAGCACCGCGATGATGACCGGGACCGCCGGGACCAGCAGCCACGGCGTTAGCGCGACCGCCTGGACCTGCTGCGCTGCCTGGAGCAATACGCCCCAGCTTATCGCGGGCGGTCGCATTCCCAGTCCCAGGAAGCTGAGCGATGTCTCCGCGATTATGATAGCGGGAAATGCCAGCGTCGTCGCCGCGATGATGTGGCTCAGGAACGACGGGACCATGTGCCTGAATATAATCCGCATCTGGCTGGCGCCCGCCAACTCCGCCGCCGCCACGAAATCCTCCTCACGCAGCGACAGGAAGCGTCCGCGCACCACCCTGGCAACCTCCGTCCAGCCGATGATCGCGATGATGATAGTAATAGCAAAATAGACCTTCAGGATAGACCAGTCCCTCGGCACGCCGGCCGCTATGCCCATCCAGAGCGGTATGGTCGGAATCGAGCGAAGTATCTCGATTACGCGCTGGATTACTATGTCCACCCAGCCGCCGTAGTACCCCGATATTCCTCCCAACAGCACCCCAAGGAACAGCGTTATAGCGACGCTGACCAGACCGATAGTCATCGAGATTCGCGTCGCGCTCAGCAGACGCGACCACAGGTCCCGCCCCTGGAGGTCGGTCCCCAGTATGAAGATCGTGTCCTCCGCCTCGTATGGCGCGTCAACGCCTATCAGGTGACGGTCAGTCGTGATCAGTCCCAGGAACTTGTACTCGTACCCGCGCGCGAAGAGGCGAAGCGGAATCTTCGTCTCAGGATCTACCTCATATACTCTCTGGAACGTTACCGGGTCGCGCTTGCCGGAAACGGCGAGCACGTGTGGACTCGGCATCCAGCCGTCGAAGAGGTGTATACGCTGGGGTGACAGCAGTCCGCGCTGCGCCTCGGGCTGAGTCGGGTCCGAAGTCGAAAGAAAGTCCGCGCCCAGCGCTACGGAATAGAACACTATCAGCGTAATGCCCGCGATCATGGCGAGCTTGTGACGGCGGAGACGCCACCACATCAACTGCCACTGCGACGCCGCGTATATCCGCTCCTCGCTGCGAGCGGCTTCCGCGGCTTGGGTCAGGGCGCCCTCCAGGGCGCTTGTGTTCTCGGCCATTCTATGTGCTCTCCAGTCGGATGCGAGGGTCCACCCAGGCAAGCAGGATATCTGAAATGAAAGTGCCGACTACCGTCATAAGCCCGATCATCAGTATTATCGTCCCGGCCAGGAACATATCCTGCGCTATCAAAGCCTTCAGAAGAAGCGGGCCGACGGTCGGAAGGCTCATGACCACCGATACGATGATGCTTCCCGACACGATGAGCGGAAGCAGGTATCCGATTGTGCTGATGAGCGGGTTCATCGCCACGCGGAATGGATACTTGAGAACCACCCGCCACTCCGACAGCCCCTTGGCGCGCGCCGTGACCACGTATGGCTTGCGCAGTTCGTCCAGCAGATTCGCGCGCAGCACCCTGATTAGCTGGGCCGTTCCCGCTATAGCCAGAATCAGCGAGGGCATCCAGAGGTGGTTGAGCAGGTCGAGCACCTTGGCAATGCTGTACGGCGCGTCCACGTATTCGGGAGAGAACAGTCCTCCCACGTTCGCCCCGAACCACACGAACCCCGCGTACAGGACTACCAGCGCGAGCAGGAAGTTGGGCACCCCCAGCCCAATGAACCCTATGAAGGTGAACGTGTAGTCTCCAACCGAATACTGCTTTACCGCCGAGTATATCCCTATCGGTATGGCGAGTATCCATGTGAAGATGATCGAGGTGAAGGTCAGGGCCGCCGTCAGGATCAGGCGGTCGCCTATCACGTCGCTGACCGGCCTCCTGTACTCCATCGCCACCCCGAAATTGCCCCTTACGGCCTGCCTCATCCACTTGTAATACTGCACTGGGAAAGGCTGGTCGAGTCCGTACTCGGTACGGAGATTTACAGCCTCGTCCTCGGACACGAAGTCTCCCTGCGCCTCCAACTGGGCTATGTAAGCGGTCACGTAGTCGCCCGGTGGAAGCTGAATGATGGCGAACGCAATGACGGAGATCGCCCAAGTAGTAATGAGAGCGAGTACGAGACGACGCGTAAGGAAGGATATCACTCTCTACAACCCCTAGATTTCGGGAGCCTGCCGGAAGATTTGATAGAAATACTGGGAGCGGATCGGAATAGCCGACCCGCTCCACCTGATTGCTCGATTTTGTCGCTACTGGATGCTCAGTTCCTGGGGCTGGCGGTTCGCCTCGCTCTTCCAGAAGAAGGTGACAGGCCGGGAGATACCCGGGGTCTTGCCGTCAGGGCTGTTGTAGTGCCTGGACGGCATATTACCGAGGTCCGTCTTGGCTATGCGGACGCCCATCGAAGCCGGGCCGGGCCCGACGATTCCGATGTTGTTGACGTTGTCCACCGCAAGCTGCCATATCTCTTTGCAGAGGGCGATGCGCTCGTCCTTCGGAACGCTGAATCCCTTGCGCCAGTTCGCCATTATCGTCTTCAGGTACGGCTGAGGCTCCATGCCCTCTTCGCCGTTGGTCTGGAACCACAGGCCCAGCGGCGCGCCGCCGGAGCTGCCCGAGTCAAACGGGAACACGTGGCCGGGGAATGTGAATATGTGCTCGCTGCCGTCGTTGTTCCAGGCTGCGAGTTGGTGCTGGTTGGCCCTGTACATCTGGCCCGCCAGGCTGCGCTCCACTTCCTTCACGTCCAGGCCAACGCCAATGTCCGCCCACTGCTCCTTGATCGCTTCCATTATCTGGGTGTACTGCACGAACTGCCCGCCCAGGGTAGTGGCTACGATGGTGAGCGGGCCTTGACCGTCCTTCCTCATGCGGATGCCGCTGGCGTTCTTGTCCGTGTAACCAAGTCCGTCCAGCAAGGCGTTCGCCTGGGCCGGATCGTGCGTATGCCACTTCGTTTCGTACTCCTGGCCCGGGTAACAATCGTTGGACGCCACCGGCGCGACGCTGCGAGGCGGCGCGATGCCTAGGAAGAAAGTCTCGCTTATCTGTCCGCGGTCAACCCCCAGCGAAAGAGCGCGCCGGAAGTCAACGTTGCGCAGCAACTCGCCTATCTCCGGGTCTTCATCGTAGGCTTTGTTGATCTTGACCTGCATATCAGACCCGTAGTCGCCCGGATCCAGGTAGAGCTTGTACTGGCCCTTCTCCTCGTTCTCGAGGAACACCGGAACCTTCTGAATGTCCACGTGGCGCGCCTGCATGTCGTACTCGCCCGCGACCGCGCGGAGGTTATGCACCTCCAGGTTCTCGAACACGGTCATGATCACCTTGTCTATATACGGAAGCTGGTTGCCTTCCGTGTCCACCCAGACGCTGTAAGGATTGCGTTCCAGCACCCACGTCGGTTCGGTAATGGGAATTACCGTCTTCCAGGGCGTCACCACCGGCAGTTCAGGATTCAGCGCCCAGTCGTTCTTCTGCTTGAACAGCGTGACCCAGTTGTCCAGCTCTTCCGCCTCGACAATCTTGTCAACCTCTTCCTGTCCGACGAGAGCCGGGTGGAACTGCTCCATGTAGTGCGCGGGCGCGAACAGCCCCCTGGCGTTCAGACCCTGGTAGGCGTGTCCGCCCAGGTGGGTCGCTCCCGCCAGCACGTCTATGAACAGGTAGTACGGGTCCGGGAAGGTTATCTTAACCGTATAGTCGTCAACCTTCTCAAGAGTTCCCGCTCCGCTTGTCGTCTGGAAGTATGACGTCTTGACCGGGATTAGCTCTTCGTTGTTGTGCATGTGTTCATACCAGAACACGAAGTCGTCCGCGGTAAGAGGGTGGCCATCCGACCACTTCATACCCTTGCGCAGGAACAGCGTGAACGTCGTGCCGTCGTCGCTGGCTTCCCAGCCCTTGGCTATGTTTGGTCTGGCAGTGCCGCCGGTATAGTCCCAGTACAGAACATGATCGGTGCCGGTGCAGCAGCGATATCCGTTCCACTTGTCGGCGGGGCCGCTGAAACCGCGCCGCCACACTCCGCCGTACTGCCCTATCTCGTGAACGGGCTCTATGACCAGCGGGTCCTCACCGATTCGCTCGGCGACAGGAGGCAGCGTGCCGGCAGCGACGAGTTCGGCCAACTGAGGAGCTTCGCTGAAGCTGGTCGGCCACATACTTTCGTCATCTATGATCGTTGGCCCTTCGAGCTCTCCAATCAGCGCCGCTCCCATCTGCGGCTCCGCGGGAGCCGTAGCGGGCTGAGATACAGCGGCGGGCGCAGGTTGCGCGGGAGCCGCCGTGGGTTGAACGGCGGGCGCGGGTTGTGCAGGAGCCGCAGTCGGCTGCACTTGGGCCGCAGGCGCTTCCTCTTCGGAACTGCCGCAGGCCGCTAGAACAAGCAGCGAGGCAACCAACACCAGGGGGAACAATACCCCGATCTTCTTGAAACTCATCCGACAACCTCCTCCAGTCTTTCCATGACTTGGGTCTAACGAACTGTATTTCTGGAAACGAGTTAACGCTCCCTGAATTTGAGGCAATCCTAAGTCTGGATTGAAATGTTGTCAAGTATGAGCCATGGGATGGATGTTGTACCAAATTTAGTCGGTGTTGCCTGTGGCAAGAAAATTCCCTTCCCCCTTTGATGGGGGAAGGTTAGGATGGGGGTGACTCCCTACCGACCAAATTGATACAGGTTCCATGGGATGCAGGGCCTTGCAAAGTCTTCCCTGGTTTCTTACAGAACTACACATTCATGTCCGAATACGCTATAATACGAACATACAAACTAACCGGAGAGCGTGTCCAAACATGATTCTGAACCTCGGCATACATAAATACTCAGTTATGCTGGCCCAATATCGGAGGAACGAAAAGTTTTCCCCGTATCTAATGCAGGTGATTAACAGGTGGATTTCAGGTGTTCTAATCACCTGTTGCCCACCAGTCAAGCCATCTGTTCCCACCTGTTGCTTTATAAACGAAAGTATATGACAGAACGAATCTGTCCGGTAGAATGGCTGACTTTGCAAAAGCCCTGCATCGGACGAAGCACGGCGGCATTCGGCTGCTCCTAGAACTCCCATCCCCAGACTTCTTCCAGTTCGAGGACGAAGCCAGGCAGAACAGGGTCTGCTGAAACCGAGGCTGGCTCTTCGAGCGTCTCGACTTCGACGCCCGGGCGATAGATGTACACACGCTTATTCCTGGGGTCTATTAGAAATCCTAGCCTGGTTCCGCTCTCTATATATTCTCGCATCTTGGCCTGGAGCATGGTCAGGCGGTCGGTTTCCGAACGCAACTCGATAACGAAGTCCGGCCAGATATGCGCGAAACGGTTGTAGTCTTCGGGGACCAGTTCTGACCGCCGCGACCTGGCAAGCCAGGAGGCGTCGGGCGCGCGTACAGCGCCATTGGGCAGCGTGTAGCCCATGCTTGGCCCAAACGCGACGCCGCTGCCGTCTCGACGTGCCCACTCCCGCAACTGCGCGGCGACATCCAATTCCATCGCTCCCGTGAAAAAGCCCTTCACCGGCGTCATGATTTCCAACTCCCCGTTCGCGTTCATCTCTATGATCAAGTCGTCGTTCAGCCCGCAGAGTTCTGCGAACTGTTCTTCGGAAAACTCGATTGCGGGGCTGAGTCTCAGGACTATGGGCAGAATTTCCTGAATCACCTCGGTGTCTTGGGGAATGCGGGGCGGGGCCTGTGTGGCTTGTACCATGTCGGAGCCTCCTGTTGGCTGTTGTCGAACCGTCCGGGAGATAGTTAGTCATCTGCGCCTCGGATTGAAGTTCCGATTCTATCACGTCTAAGAAGGATGGGGATGTCTGTGTGGATATGAAGATGATTGCATAAGTCCCCAGCCCCGCTTATTCGTCATTCCCGCGAAAGGAGACCTTTGCGTAACTGGTCAAGATGGCTCTTTATGGTGGTGCTCGGCAATGCACCCGGATTCATCGAGTGTGTTCAGATGCTTGCCTGCACTGG
>DAOULF010000060.1:0-65704 GCA_034420555.1 Dehalococcoidia bacterium | reverse complement strand
GGCATTATGAAATTTCCAAGAAATATCCCTAATTTCATTACCGCTTCGCCGTGTCTTCCCACGGTTGGCATGGTTTCGCAAAGCTCCCCTCTGATGAGTTCGCCGCGGACTCCCTTGCTGTAAAGCATGAGAAGTTCGTCGGCGGTGATTAGCTTGGTCTGGGTGGTGGTCATGGCTATTGCCTCGCGCTGAAGCTGATGTGTTCGGTTTCGGAGTCTTCCAGTAGCAGAAGCCTGTCTTTTCGGTATTCCATGAAGAGAGCGAGTTGGTAGATTATATCGCGTCCGAGCAGGGACGGCATGGTTGGGAATTGGCCCGGCGGCGGTTCGACGAGGGACAGGGTTGTGGAGATGGTCTGTGCGCCTATGTCCAGAGTGGCGTCTATCATTCTGGTTTCAGTCTGGCCGCCTACACCGACAATCGGCGAACCGAACGGTAAGTCGAGAATGTCAACGCCCAACTCTCCACGCAAGCGCACACCGTCAACTGGAGAAATCAATGTGCGGTCCGCTCCAGTGTCAATCAGAAAGGAGATTTCCAACGACTGGTTATTGGCAATTGGAAATTCCAGAGTCAGGTTGACAAAGGGACGCAGGATCGAGTCTTGATCTCGGAAGTATCCGGGAATCATCCGACAGCCGTATATGCCCAGACCTCATCCTTTGAGGGCATGAACTGGAAGTATGCGTGACCTACGGGAACGTTCTTCGACTGCATTTGTTCTATCAGCAACTCAGCGTCCTCGTGAGCGCCGGCCACTTCCTTGTTGTAAACACACACCCACTGGTCCGGGTACAGGGACCGCAGTTCCTTGTAGTGAGCGTCGAACCAGAGGGCGTCAGCGTGGAAGCGTTCCAGGTTGGTATTAGTTTTTTTGGTTTTTTGCATGGGCTATATCTCCTGCCGCTTCCATTAAATCTAGCCTAAGCGGAGGGGAGAGGCAATCTCCCCTCGCTTCTTGGTTAGGTCTTCTATGGGCCGGCTGCGTAGGCGGAGTGGAAGGTGTCCACGCCGGCGCGGAAACCGGAGCCGGGGTCGCGGACTATGGCGACGGGGCTGGCGAAGCTGGCGAATCCGCCCTGGACGTGGCCGCTGCCGATGGTGTAGATGCGGTGCCCCCTGGACTCGAGCTCGGCGACGGTCTCGGCGGGCAGCCGTGGATCAACGCTGGTGACCGGCAGCGAGCAGTCCACGCGGGGGGAGTCTATGGCCTCCTGCGGGCCCATGCCGTAGTTGACGACCTTGGTTATAAGCTGGGTGACGCAGTTGGTTATCCTGCGTCCTCCGGACGCGCCGACCGCGAGTTTCACGCCGTCGGAGTCCATAACGAGCGCGGGCGTCATGTTGTTCAGCGGGTACTTGCCGGGCATTATGGAGTTGACCCTGCCAGGAACGGGGTCGAACCACATCATGCCGTTGTTCATCGCGACACCCGTTCCCTTCGGGATGATGCCGGAGCCGAAGCCTGCCATGAGGGTGTTCGTGAGGGAGACGGCGCCTCCATCGGCGTCCATGGCGCACAGGTGGGTGGTGCCGTTGTCGAGAGCGGGCGCGCTGGCCTCGAACACGCGGGAGGGCGAACCTTCCTCGAAGGCCCAGGGGTCGCCTGACTCGATCTTGCCCAGTCGCTCGGAATCTATGAGCGCGCGGCGGTTCTTGGTGTAGCCGTCCGACACGAGTCCGGCCCAGGGCACATCCACGAAGGCGGGGTCGGCCATGTAGCGGAACCTGTCCACGTAAGCCAGTCTCGCGGAATAGATATAGGCGTGAAGCGCTTCCGGCGAGTTATGTCCCATTTGGGATATGTCGAAGCCGTCAAGCAGCCTGAGCGTCATGGCGGAAGTGGTCCCGGCGCACTGGAAGGGCGGCACGCGCACGGTGTGGCCTGAGTAGCCAAACTCGAGGCCGCCGTCCCAGACGAAGGGCTTGTACTCGGCGAGGTCGCGCATGGAGAGTATGCCGCCGTTGGCGCGGATGTCGGAGGTGAGGGCCTCGGCTATGTCGCCGGAGTAGAACGCGGACGCGCCCTTCCTGCCGATTGCCTCAAGCACGTTGGCGAGGTCGGGCTGCTTCAGGTTGGCCTGGGAAGTCAGGTCGCCGGTGGGCAGACTGCCGCCCGGCATGAACACGCTTCTGAGTTCGTCGTACTTGAACAGCTTGTCGGACATCATGGCGAGCGAGTAGATGCTGTGCCAGCCGGGGGAGTAGCCGTCCCTGGCGAGCGACACGGCGGGGGCTATGACCTCGGACAGGGGGAGCTTTCCAAGCCGCTGGTTGGCCTCGCACAGGCCGGCGACGGCCCCGGGGACCGCGATTGACCTGAAGCCCTCAAGGTTCTCGTTGTTGACGACGCCGGGCCAGCCGAAGTTGCCGACCGCCTTCTCGCCCGTGAACTCGTACATATCGGGGGCGGCGTCCAGCGGGCCCTTCATGGGGAAGCCAATGACGCCTCCCTGATCTCCTAGCTGATAGACCATGTACCCGCCGCCGCCGATGCCGCAGGACCAGGGCTCGACGACGCCGATGGCGAAGCAGGCGGCGACCGCGGCGTCAACGGCGTTGCCCCCCATTTCCAGCATCCGGACCCCGGCTTCCGTGGCGTGGATGTCCTTCGTGGCGACCATTCCGCCGGTGGACCGGGCTTCGGTCTTGTTGATCGTCGTAATGGTTGGCGCTGATGTTGTCATTCATGTCTCCTTATGGTGATGCTGAGTTTAATCGTCGTTACAGCGCGGCGCAGGGCGCGTTTTCCCTAATTTTAACGATTTCTTAAAATTCGGTTAAAAATCTGTTGACAAAGGCCGCATTACGGTATAGTATATATGCACGTCCCAATGGACCGAGCCAAATGGAGGAGACCATCAGGGATCAGGCGGCCCACCCGCCGGGTTCCAGGGGGTTGAGGACAGATAGGCAAAGCCTGTTGGGGCGTACTCTTTTGTCAAGAGTTTTCCTCCGGTCTGAGCGTCGCAATGAACGGCAGGTTCCTGTAGGTCTCCATGTAGTCCAGCCCATATCCGACCAGGAACTCGTCCGGCGCCTCCAAGCCCACGTACTTTATTTCCACGTCGGCTATTCGTCGCACTCGCTTGTCCAGCAGCGCGCACACTTCGACACTGGACGGAGATAGAGAGCGCAGGTATCCGGTCAGCCAGTTGAGCGTCATGCCGGTGTCAACGATGTCCTCGACGAGGATGATGTCCGCGCCCTCGATGTCTATGTCGAGGGACTTGGTTATGCGGATGTCCGGGCCGTTTTCACCGGCGTAGTGCGAAATGGACATGAAATCCATCCGTATGGGCAGGGAAATATGGCGCATCAGGTCGGCCATGAAACAGACCATGCCGCGCTGGACGCCGACGAGCACAGGATCACTCCCGGCGTAATCCGCCGAAAGAGCCTTGCCGAGCTCCTCCACCTTCTGGCCTATCTGTCGCTCGGTGAACAGCACTTTGGAAATACGCGGCACGTCGGGACCCGACAGCGGGCCGAATCCGTACTTTGCCAGCAGGCGGTGGAAGTCCTTTCTGTACAGCAACTTCACATTGACGTCCGGGTATCTTTCACGCATCTTGCGTATCTTGCGGTTCTTCTGGGTCACGAGGGACTGCTTCATGGTGGTCAGTTCGAGATACAGGTCGAGATCCGGCAGGTAGAAGTCGGGGGACATCATTTCGACCGGACCGTCATCATTCCACTCCAGTGGGAAAGAGGTCGGTTCGTAGTCCCAGCGCAGGCCGTAGAAGTCCAGGATTCTGGCGAACTCCTCCTCGCTGGGATGCGCGAATTTGGGACTTCCCACGCTGGCCGGATTCGGAAAAGGAGCGGGCATGGGCGATTCTAATTTGAGCATCGTACGCCTCCTAATTACCCATTCTTGACTCGCTTACCTTGTTGCGGGGCATTCTAACACAGGATACGAATGTTCGTTTTCAGATCATCAGCAGTTGACCAAACACACCCCTGTTCATATAATCGTGCCATTCCCAAGTCACCATCACCCTGGCCCTCTTCCATCGAGGGAGAGGGAAATTATCTACTGGAAAGGTGAACATGGCTAACGCGCAACTGAGTTCGAATCAAATGCAGTTCGACGACTGGAACGAGGTGGTCGAGGAGTATATAGAGAGGGGCTGGACGGACGGCCTGCCAATTATTCCGCCGACGCCGGAGCTTGTGGCCGAGTTTCTGGACGCGGCGGGCAGGAGTCCTTCGGACATTTTGGGCACGGAGCCGACCAAGGGCAGAGTCATCACGGCTGAGAAGGTCGCCGTCAATTCTGTCATGGCGGGGTGCAGACCGGAGTATTTCAGGATCGTGCTTGCCGCCGTGGAAGCTATGTGCGAACCGCAGTTCAACCTGCACGCGGTTACGGCCAGCACCCAGGGTTCCGCGGTCCTCGCGATCGTGAACGGGCCGATAGCGCGGGAAGTCGGGCTGAATTCTGGCATAAGCGTCTTCGGGCCGGGACACCGCGCGAACGCCACGATTGGACGCGCCATACGCCTGGTCGTCATAAACGCCACCGGGTCGGTGTCGGGCGAGATAGACAAGGCGACCCAGGGCCATCCCGGCAAGTACACCTGGTGCATCGCTGAGGATGAGGACGTGTCTCCCTGGGAACCGCTTCAGACCGACAGGGGATTCTCGTCCGAGGACAGCACTGTCTCAGTCTTCGCGGGGCTGTCCAGCATACAGGTTGACAACCACGCATTTCAGAGGCCCGAAGAGATACTGATTTCGTTCCGGGAGGCGATGTTCGCGGGAGGCGTAGGCTTGAACCAGGGTGAGGTCGTCGTCGTCCTGTGTCCCGAGCACATCGGTCACCTGAGACGGGCGGGCTGGTCGAAGGAGCGGGTTAAAGAGTTCCTCCACGAGGCCGCGCGTCGGAAGATCTCGGAATGGAGGTCCGCGGGACGCTTCATACGCGACTCGGTGGGGTCTGAGGACGACTATCTGCACTCAGTAGTGTCCCCTGAAGCGATCACGGTTATGGTCGCGGGCGGACACGCAGGGGCATTCTCTTGCGTAATTCCGCTATGGAGCGGCGGAACGGGGTCCAGATCCGTAACGAAGCTGATAGAATAGGACTGCTGAGCCTTCACCCTTATCACAGACAGGATGATCGCAAGCTGAACAAGATGGTGCTTGCCCGACTTATTTCTTACAGCATCAACAGAAGAGAGGTGAAGTATGAACGGTTCGACAGGAATAGCGGTACTGGACCCTACGGTGGCTCCGCTGCCGGCAGACGGAGTTGTCGCGGACAGGCCGAAGACGCTTGACGGCGTTACCATCGGGCTGCTGGCGAACGGCAAGATGAACTCGGTGGAGATGCTTATGGCCCTTCACGAAGTTCTGGCCGACAGGTATGACTTCGGCGGCGTGGTGGAGCGCAACAAGATGAACGCGTCCCGCCCCTGCCCGGAGGACATAATTGACGAGATTGTGGACAAGTGCGACGTGGTGATCACCTCGTCGGGCGATTGAGGGTCCTGCTCATCGTGCAGTGTGCACGACGGACTTACCCTCGAGCGGCGCGGCGTTCCCACGGCGGTGATTTGCACTGAGCCGTTCATCACGAGCGCAGACGCAATGGCGAACCTGGGCGGCGTTCCCGACTATCCATACGTGGTGGTTCCCCACCCGCTCGGCAGCCTGACTATGGAGCAATTGAGAGACCTGGCAACGAAAGCCGCGCCGGATGTGCTGAGCATTCTGCTCGCCCAGAGATAGCGCCCGCCGTTGCGGTGGTCGTTATCGCCGCGAGGCTGACGCTCCTGAAAAAGAAGATGGGGCGAAAATTCGCCCCATCTTTCTTTGTGTATGTCCTGGCGGGAGCGAGAGGGAGTCGAACCCACCGCGCCAACCGCTGGGTTGCCGCCGGACGGTTTTGAAGACCGCGAGAGCCACCAGGCCCTATCCGCTCCCAAGGGGGATATTTACCCTCACCCTAACTAGCCCTCTCCCAAGGGGAGAGGGGCCTTTTTTCTACCCTTGTGGGCCCTTGAGGGAGAGGGAGTTTGTTTGGGTTTCACTCCGGAGAGTATCCCCTAGGCTATGGCTTCGTCCACCCTCTTCTTGAGCATGGACTTGGGAACCGCGCCGACCACCTGGTCAACGGGGTTCTCTCCGCCGTTGAATATCAGCAGAGTGGGGATTCCCCGGATACCGAACTGCATTGGAGTGCTCGGGTTGGAGTCAACGTCCATCTTGGCGAACTTGACCTTGCCTTCGTACTCGCCCGCGAGTTCCTCGACTATGGGCGCGATCATCTTGCAGGGGCCGCACCACTCCGCCCAGAAGTCAATGACGACGGGGACATCGGAGTTGACCACTTCATCCTGGAATGTCGCATCCGTGATTTCAACCGTATTGGCCATGTTTCGCTCCAATCTGATTAGGGTTTGGGTTTAACTTCATTATATTAGATGCGGCGCACTAATGTCAGGTTCGAGACGCGGGTCGAACCTGTATCAGCTTGGTCGGTAGGGGAGTCACCCCTATCCTAACCTTCCCCCATCAAGGGGGAAGGGAATTTTCTCGCCACTGGCAGCGCCGACTAAATTGGTATAGTATCACGCGGGTCTCAGCGTCTGCGGTATTCCACGTAGTCCAGGACCACCTCGTCCACTTCGTCCCACCAGAACGTGCCGAGCGTCAGACCCTTGGGCACGTCGAACAGCATCCAGCCCGAAACCTGGAAATCCCGGTCAAGCTGAATCTGGCCCCAGAGCAGCTGGGTACATCTGCTCAGGTCTTCATTATCTCCTGGATCCCTGAGAATCGAAGCCTCGTCCGTCGCGTCCACGATAGAGGAACGCTCGAACGGGTCGGAGGCCGAGATTCTCTCGCCCCTGCGGTTTCCGAGCCTCGCGGCCTCCGGGTTTACTTCCAGCGGCATTACGGTGCTGGTGCGGTTCACCACAGTGACGCAGACCGCGGCCATCTGGCGGTTGGATGCCTTGGGCCTGAAGACGTAATACTGGTCTCCCGGAGCCTCGTAAGAGAGTTTCTCGGCTACGACCGGCCTCTTGGCGTGTATCTCGATACTTCGTCCGCGAACTCCGACGACATCGGGGTCGCTCGAGCATCCTAGAATTACCAGGGCCATGAGCGCCATGAGCGCGGCCACCCATCTCTTCCTGGCCATGCCAAGCGGGAATGCTCCCCGCTTGTACTGCGTTATCCGTCCGATTTTCTTTGAAGCGTCAAATTGCATTAGCATCTAGCGTCTCGAATTGATTTATTGTATCCGTTTACGCTTGGAGATTATTGCAGAGACCGACCCTGGTAGCGCAATAGAGAGCGGCCCAATGTCCCATCATAATCATAGCAATATCTATGATCTATACGCCGGACAATGAGGGCATCGCCCGCAGCCTGGTTACCAAGTCAGTCAGCGTATCCAGCAGATATTCCACATCTTCGTCCGTATTATCTTTCCCAACGGTAATACGCAGGCTGCCCTGCGCCAGATCCGCGGAGAGGCCAATCGCCGTGAGAACATGGGAAGGCTCAAGTGAAGCGGCGGAACAGGCGGAACCGCTCGATGCGCAGATTCCAGCAAAGTCGAGTCCGAGCAGAATGGGCTCGCCTTCCACGTTTTCGAACGACACATTGACATTGTTGGGCAGCCTCCGGGTGGGATGGCCGTTCAGCCGAACGCCGTCCATTCGCTCCAGGATCCCGTGAATAATACGGTCCCTCAGCCTCATTATGCGCGGAGTCACCTCATCGCGTTCGGCTTCAGCCAGCCGCATCGCTTCGGCCAGTCCCACCACGCCCGGCAGGTTTTCGGTGCCTGAGCGCCTGTCCCGCTCCTGGCCTCCGCCCATGATGAGCGGCTCGAAGGGCGTTCCGCGCTTGATGTACAGCGCGCCCGCGCCTTTGGGACCCCCAAACTTGTGCGCGGAGAGGCTGAGCAGGTCCACCCCCAGTTTGCGGACGTTGACTTCTATCGCACCTACCGCCTGGACCGCGTCGGTGTGCAAGTACATCTTTCTGCCAAAGCGCTGGGCTTCGCGCTGGAGCGCGGCCGCTATCTCGGACAGCGGCTGGATGGTGCCTATCTCGTTGTTCGCAAGCATGACGCTGGCCAGTATAGTTCGATCCGTAACAGCGGCGGCCACATCGCCGGGGTTGACCAGGCCGTCTTCATCCACGGAAAGATAGGTAACGTCGAAGCCGAATTGCTCAAGCTGGTGGCACGTGTGCAGGACCGCATGGTGCTCGATGGCGCTAGTGATGATGTGGTTGCCCACATTCCTGAGAGCGAAGGCGACGCCCTTGAGGGCGGCGTTGTCCGACTCCGTTCCGCCGGATGTGAATACTATCTCGCTGGAGCGGCAGCCGAGCGACTTTGCCACCGCGCGCCTGGAATCGTCCAGGACTCCCCTGCTCTGCTGCGCGAGCTCGTATATGCTGGAGGCGTTGCCGAAGTATTCCGTGAAGTACGGCAGCATCGCGCGGACCACCTCCGGCCTTACGGGTGTGGTCGCCGCGTTGTCCATATAGATTACGCTGTCGCTCAAAGCCATGGGGTTGACCTGTTCCAGTTTGCCCTCACCCCCGTATCGCTGTACGGGGCAGACTCTAGCCCTCTCCCAGAGGGAGAGGGGATTTTCAACATACAAATGACGAGAAATATCAACACAGCCTAGTCAGCATGAACAATTGTAGCACGCGCTCACTTCCATCCGGCTGCGACGTATCCCATAATCTTATACGCAAGCCTGGCCGCTGTCGAAGAGCAGGCCACAGGCCCCTCTTCGGGACTCAACTCTACTATGTCGAAGCCGACGACGTTCTTCCTGGCCGCCACCTCTTTGAGCAGGCTGGTCAATTCCCACCATGTCATCCCGCCGGGCTCCGGCGTTCCGACAGCGGGCATGATGGAAGGATCAGCGACGTCCAGGTCAATAGAGATATACACGTTAGACGACAGACGCCGGCATACATCGGCGTTCAGCACTTCGCCATCCTTGCCGGGGGGCCAGTAGAAGATCGGAATCTCGCGGGAAACCGCGAAGTCGTACTCTTCCGAGCTTATCGAGCGCACGCCCACCTGGACCATGGGACATAGCTCAGAAACTCTCATCGCGACGGAAGCGTGCCCCCATCGCGTTCCCATGTACGAATCCCTGAGATCGGCGTGGGCGTCCAGGTACAGAACGCTCAGGTCTTCAAAACGGTCGGCGCAGGCGCGAACGGCCCCGACCGTAATCGTGTGCTCCCCGCCCAGCAGCGCGGGCATCTTATCGTCGTCCAGGACCCCTTCGATCAATGCGCTGACCTGCCCTACGACCCGCTTGGGCCCCGACATATCGGGAGACAACTCATCCAGTGTGTATATGCCCCACTGAGAGGCGTCTAGCCCCGTTTCGACGTCGAAGTCTTCGAGATGCCGGGAGGCGTCAATTATGGCCGCCGGAGCATACCTGGAACCCGACCTGAAAGACGTGGTGCTGTCGTATGGAACAGGGACGACGACAAACCGCGAGTCTTCGTAAACGTGTTCTTCCGGCGGGGTATCCAGAAAGGTCTGCCAGTTGTATCCGGTTCGCAGCACGGCTTCTTTACTCGGCGCCTATCGCTGTGCCGCGCAGACCGATACGTTCGCGCACCATGCCGGAGTATGTCTCCCTGTCGCCGATATACTCCAGTCCCCTTTCGAGCACGCAGGTCTTCATTTCGACCAGTCCGAACAGCCGCTTGACGACATGAAGCGACGCCTCCGCGTCGAACTCCTTGCAGGAGAAGATGTCTATATTCACATAGCCGCGCTCGGGAAATGTGTGGACGGTGATATGACTTTCGGCGATCAGAACGAATCCCGACAGTCCCCAGTCCCCGGGTTTCTGACCTCGATACGTATATACCTGGGGAGGCGCTACCTTGGTCATACCAATCTTGTCGGGGTAGTCCCTGAGAAAGTCGTGGACGATCTCGACGTTTCCCAGAGATTCGTAGTCTCCTCCGTAGCCGTCAATTACCAAGTGCAACTATATACTCTCCGCGAAATACATCCGGCGGGCCGGCGATCAGTCCTTCCTAGAAACGGAACTGACCGCCCAAGTGGAAACTTAGCTTATCACTACTGTCAAAGTCAGGACAACACGCCTGAAGCTCCGATGCTGGCCTTGATTAGCTGAAACAGCATCAATTAGAATCCGTAGGATTTCGTTCGATGCCTCATTGAATCTGACGGGGCCTCTTGTTCGTAATCGCTATCGAATCCAATTTTTGGACTTGAAATTTCTGAACAGGACGTCGTAACGCCATGATAGAAGTCAACGACGTAACCAAATACTTTGGGAACTTCCCCGCGATAACCGACATCAATTTCCGAGTCGAACAGGGTGAGGTTGTCGGCTTCCTCGGACCGAACGGCGCCGGGAAGTCCACGACGATGAAGATAATAACGGGATTCCTGCCGCCCACGAGCGGCTCGGCGTCCATCGCGGGCTACGACATAGTGAACGAATCGCTAGAGGCGAGAAAACATATCGGGTACTTGCCTGAGACCGTTCCTCTCTACACGGAGATGACCGTCCGCGAATACCTGGACTACATGGGCAGGCTGCGCGGCATGACGTCGGACAGGGTCCGCGCCCGCATTGACGACGTGATCGAGATATGCCACCTCGAAGACTACTATGGCTCCATCATCGGCAAGCTCTCCAAGGGATTCAGACAGAGGCTCGGAATAGCCCAGGCGATTCTCCACGAGCCGGACGTGCTGGTGCTGGATGAGCCGACTATCGGCATTGACCCGATTCAGGTGGTCGAAACCCGCCAGCTCATAAAGGACCTGGGCGGAGACCACACCCTGATAGTCAGCACGCACATCCTCCCCGAAGTCAGCCAGCTCTGCGAGCGCGTGATCGTCATAAACGAAGGCGAGATAGTCGCAACCGACGACCCGGAGAACCTCGCAAAGCGCCTCCTCGGAAGGGAGCGCGTGGACTTGCAGATCAAGGGAGCGCAGCAGGAAGTGATTGCCGCGCTCGAGAGCGTGGAGGGCGTGGAAGAGGTCCGCCGCATCAACATAGAGCGCGGAGTAATTCCGCAGTACCGGGTCGAATCCGAATCCGGCATGGAGATCAGGGCGGCGCTCGCCCAGAAAGTGGTCGAGAGTGGGTGGGAGCTTCACAGGCTGGAGGCCGTCACTATGTCCCTCGAAGAGATTTTCCTCAAACTTACCACCGAGGACGAAGAGTGAACACATTTCACATAGCCCTGAAAGAGAGCAAGCTGTATTTCGCGACGCCCGCGGCCTATATAGTGGGCGCGATGTTCCTGGCCCTTACAGGCGTATTCTTCGTATTCGACATCACCGCTCCTTTCGCCGAAGCCAGTGTCCGGGGGATAGTTGACTGGGCCAGCTTCTTCATCATATTCCTCGCTCCGCTTCTCACGATGAGACTTCTTGCCGAGGAACAGAAGCTGGGCACTCTCGAGCTCCTGCTGACCTCTCCCGTCAGAGACTGGGAAGTGGTTCTCGGAAAGTACATCGCCAGCCTTCTCATACTGCTGGCAATCGTCGGCGTCACTCTTTACTACGTGCTCCTCCTCTATGTGTTCGGCGAGCCGGACACGGGGCCGATCCTGAGCGGCTACCTGGGACTGATCCTGTATGGGGCCGCCGCTCTCGGCATAGGTATGCTTGGTTCGTCCATTTCGAGCAACCAGATAGTATCCGCAGTCGTTGGGATAGCTATCCTCCTCATGCTCTCATACGTGCATCTCATAGGGGGAATAGTAACAGGACTGGCTTCGTCCATACTGGACGGCATGTCAATGAACCAGCACATACAGGACTTCAGCCGGGGCGTGATTGATACCTCGAGCGTGGTCTTCTTCCTCTCTCTGGCTGCGGTCTTCATCTTCCTGACAATTCGATCTCTGGAAACGCGCAGGTGGCGATAATTGGCAAGGCAGTCTGATAGAAGAGCGGCCCTGAGCCTCGACCTCTTAGAATCTCTCAAGTCAACGGGTTTCTGGAGCGCAATCGGCGCGGTCGTAGGCGTGATCGCCACCGTCGCCGGAATCGTCGTCTTCCTCACGGTGGACGAACTCAGGAACTTCGCGGTCTCAGTCCTGATAATAGGACTGGTGCTGCTGTTCATAGCCCTGGTCCTGTCCCCTCGCGCCATCGCGGTCTTCATGGCTGGACGACAGGGGCGTTACGGCGCCAACATAGCCGTTATGACGCTGGCTTTCTTCGTCATAATGATACTGATCAACTTCCTGCTGTTTCGCAGCCCGACCAGGGTTGACGTGACTGCCACGCGGGTGTTCAGCCTCTCCCAGCAGACCGTACAGGTGCTGGAAACGCTGGATAAGCCGGTCCGGGCAAACGCTTTCTTCGTTCCGACGGATACGAGGACCGCAATCGAACAGCAGGGGGCCGAAGACCTGCTGAATGAATTTTCGCGCCGGAGTTCCAACTTCACATACCGGTTCATAGACCCTGAGCTAAACAGGAGCGTAGCCGTCCAGTATGACGTCCGCGACTTCCCGGTGATCGTCTTCGAAGACCTGGAGACTGAAGTCCAGCAGAGTGTCTTCACACTGACCGAGCAGGACTTCGTAACCGGGATACTGGTAGCCACGGGAGTACAGCAGAAGCGTGTCTATTTCCTCACCGGACACCAGGAAGCGGCATTCACGCGCGACCCGGCGACCGGCGAGACGGACGAGGAAGGGCTTGATTTCGCTCTTCAGGGGATGCAGAGGGACAATTACGAGGTCCGATCCTTGAACCTGAAACAGGATGGGCAGGTGCCGGAAGACGCGGCCATCCTGATCATAGCCGGTCCCAAGCGCGACCTGGATTCAGACGAAATGGACGCCGTCATGGCCTACCTGATAGGGGGCGGCAAGATGGTAATTCTGCTCGACCCGGACGCTCCCGACACGTACCGGCAGCTACTTGCGGAATGGGGCCTTCTCATTGGCAAGGATCCAATCGCCGACCTGATCAGCAATGTGGCGGGCGAGGCGAAGTCGCCAATGGCCCAGAAGTCGAACGCGCAATTCGTTTCGAGCGGTCTGACCGGCGTGCCAATCGTTGACCAGCTAAATGTCGTGTTCTTTACCGACGCGACGGCGGTACAGCCCATCATACCCATGGAGGACATTCCGCCCTACATGACATACGGATCCTTGACTCACACGACCCCGGCAAGCTGGCTCGAGACTCATCCCGAGGAAGTCAATTACGATCCCGGGGAAGATCTCCAGGGGCCATTCGACGTCGGGGCGGTCATCCAGGCGGGAGGCACCCTGACGGGCCAGCCGGTCACCGCGGACGACACAGTGGCCAAGATCGTAGTGTTCGGAGATTCGGACTTCGCGAAGAACAAGTTCTTCTTCAGCAGCGATAACGCCGACCTCCTGCTCAACTCGGTCAACTGGCTCGCCGAAGACTACGAATTGATTTCAATCAGACCGAAGCTCATTCCCTTCAGGGAGTTGGTGGTGAACCAGCGAGAGAGAGACTTCATCAAGTGGTCGAGCTGGTTCGTTCCACCCGTAATCATGCTTATACTTGCAATCTTCGTGTGGTGGAGGCGCCGGTAACAGGCGGCAGATATGAACTGGAAATTTACCGCAGCGCTGGTAGTAGTCGCGGTCGCGATTGGGGCGGTCGTTTATTTCAATCCCTTCGCGGGTGAGGAAGAGAGACCACCCAAGGACCCGTGGTTCTACCAGGTCAGCTTCGACGACATCATTCATATCAATGTTCAGTCGGGCGACAACGTGGAGAGCTTCACCAAGATCGGGGAAGGGTCCTGGGTGTTCGACAGGCTGGAAGGAATTCCTCCGTCTCACCTACGCTGGGGGGGTATCGTCCTCCTGGTCAGCGGCCCGCAGACCAGACGCGACTTTTCAACTGTCCGACCCGTCATCGAGGACCCCGCGCAGTACGGTCTGGACGATCCTGGGCTTATCGTGAATCTTGGCCTGACCGGGGATCGGGAGCTTGAATTCCGTCTTGGGGACAAGACGACGGATGGAAATCACAACTACGGCCAGGTCATTGGATTCCCCCAGTTGTTCCTGATAGCCGACATCTGGGGAGACGTGCTTGGCAGGCTGGCAAACGAGCCCCCCGTTCCAAAGTGGTGGGAAGTACGCGACCCCGAGACTATCGCCGAGGTCAACATCGTCCTTGGCACACCCGGCAAGATGGACCCTCCATACCTGCGAATTCAGCAGAAAGACGGAGAGTGGTTCGCGCGGAACTTCAGCAACGACAGCGATAACCGGCCCCTGGACGAAGAGGTGTGGACGTCCGAGTATATCCCCATCATAGGCGGGCCGGGGAATATCCAGGTCGCTGAGTATCGGGTGCGAGACCGCGACTACGTGGACTGGGGCATAGACCAGGAGGGCCTCTCGATAGAGATACGCTTTTCGGGGCTGACGGATCGAGGCACGAGGTTCGTGGATGGCGTCCTCTTCCTGATCGGCAACAAGACGGAGGACGGCAAACACTACTACGCCGTCCCGGCTTCCGATCAGACTCTTGTTCCGATAATTCTGATAGATGTCGAGTGGGCCGACACGCTGTTCGACCTCGTTGACAACGTTCCATACGCGGACGCGGCGGCGCAGTCGGGATAGTCGCCCTTCTAAGACGATTGCAAAAGTCCCCTGCCCCGCTTATTCGTCATTCCCGCGAAAGCGGGAATCCAGGGGTGGGGAGGCCCGGAGACTGCCTTGCGCAAATTTCTCCCCTTCTCACTCGTCTTTCACGCTACGCCAAGACGGGATATACTTGTGCCTCAAATAACGCCCGCGTTGGTTAATCCCGCCACGTTTCAGGGCACACACGAGGTCTCCTTCATTGAACGCTGAGATAATTTCCGTCGGAACCGAACTGCTCATGGGCGAGATAGTGGACACTAACTCTTCTTACCTCGCCGACGAACTAGCCAAGATAGGCGTTGATCTGCGCTGGGCTACGAAGGTCGGCGACCATCCGGGACGGCTTGAAGAGGCTATTGCGCGCGCATTAGACAGGTCGGAAATCACGATAACCACCGGAGGGCTTGGGCCGACATCCGACGACCTTACAAGGGAGTCCATAGCCGCGGTTCTGGGAGAAGAGATGGAGGTTCAGGATGACCTGCTGGCGCACCTCACGTCCCAGTTCGAGAGCCGCGGGGTCAAGATGCCCGCCACGAACATCAAGCAGGCGACCCTGATCCCATCCGCGAAGGTCATCCCCAACCCGATGGGGACCGCGCCGGGATGGTGGGTGGAGAAGAACGGTCACGTCATCGCGGCAATGCCCGGCCCTCCAAGGGAAATCAGCCACATGTGGGACAACGAAGTCGGCCCCCGCCTGCGCTCGCTCAACCCTGAAATCGCAATAGTCACACGCACTCTGAAGACCTTTGGCATCACTGAGGGAGGGCTGGACGAAATGCTGTCCCCTCTCTTCGAAAGCGACAATCCCAATCTGGGCATCTATTCCAAGCAGGACGGAATACATCTGCGCGCCATTGCCAGCGCGTCCACGCAGGAAGAGGCCCAGGCCCTCATCCGGCCAATGGAGCGCGAGATAAGGAAGATAGCAGGCCACGCTATCTGGGGCGAAGACGACGACACTCCGGTGTCGGCGGCGTTGGACGCTCTTTCAGAGAAGAATCTGACACTGGCTATCGCCGAGGGATTCACCGGCGGGCTGCTGTCCAGCGCTCTGCTGGAATCGGCGTCCGCTTCCGGTGTCCTGGCAGGAAGCGTAGTCGTTACCGGCGGCGCCTCGGACAGGCTCATACTGGGCATGTCGGTTGCCGACCCAGATAGCCCACAGCCCAAAGATGCTTCCAACTTGGCCCTTTCAGCCAGGGACAGGCTCGGCGCGGACGTCGGTCTCGCCATGACGCCGCTGGTGTCCCAGGAGACCGCGGACTCCGGCCCCGTCGGGACCACGCATATAGGCGTAGCGACAAGCGACGAGGTATTCGTTCGTTCCGGCCACTACCCCACCCGTCGCCTGCGTATTCGAGAGCGCGCCGTAACCCACGCGCTCTTGGAACTCGCCAGATGCCTCGAAACAGGTTCCGGAGGACATGAGTCGAGGTGGGGTTAGGCGCGGCGCCACGCTGTCATGCAAGGTGATATAATGAATTCATCAGGTACTTCTCGCGGGCTTTCAGACCGTGGAATAGGCTGGCAGGCTGCTGGGTTCACGCTCGTTGCGCTGACCAGCGTAGCAATCTTGGAACTGTTCTCGGGTTCGGATTTCTGGCTGTACGAAGCCTTCCGAACCGCTGTGGTTCAGATATACTGGGCGTTCGTAGTGCCGCTGGGCGCGCTATTCGACTGGGGGAGAAGAATGTTCGAGACAGGAAAGGCAATCCGAGAAGCTAAGTTGAAGCAGATTCGTGATGATTGGTGGCAGAAAGGCCGGCAAGAAGGCCGACAGGAAGGGATCCAAGCGGGACGGCAGGAAGGTCTGCACGAAGGTCGAGAAGAGACAATCGAGCTTGTAAGGACACTCCTGGAAGAATCCGGCGTGTCCCTGCCTGCGGACGTCATGGCGCGGCTACGTGATGAGCAACGCCGGAATGGTTCCTGACAGAGTAGCGAGAATTACGAATAGAAAGCGGCCACGCTTCACCACCCTTCCACAAAGGCACTTCATAAGATCGCGCAAAGCGCCGGAACTCGTTTACGCATCACCTTTGAGTCAGCAGTGTCAGCGTAGCCGCAAAACCTCAACTTGCAAGCGCCCTACATCGTCAGCCGCCTGTACAGGTACAGCAGACGCTCCGGCAGGTCGTATATGTTGTCCAGGACTTCGTAGCCCATGTCGGCGCACATCGTCTTGAGGTAGTCGTGGCCGTTCTTGTCCACGGTCAGGCAGAAGGCGTTGATGTCCTTTCTGCGCGCCTCTTCGAGCGCCATGCGGGTGTCGTGGACGGCATACTCCTTCTCCACGCCCTCGCGGCTGTATCCACGGTCCTGAGGACGCCCGTCGCTCACCAGGAATAGTATCTTGGTGCGCGCGTCCGCCATCTCCAGCTTGGAGGTAGTATGGCGGATGGCAGGCCCCATCCTCGTGGCGTGCAGCGGGGCTACGCGGTCAATGCGCCGCTTGACGCGGTCCGAGAAGGTCTCGTCCAAATCCTTGATCGTGTAGTATTCGACGTTCTCGCGCCCGTAGCCTGAGAAGCCGTATATGCCGTATATATCGCCAATGGCCTCCAGCGCGTTGACGATCAGGACAATAGCCTCTTTCTCGACGTCAATGATGCGCTTGTAAGACCTGCGGGCCGCTTCGCCTCTGCGGGTTCTCAGCCAGACCATGTACTCGACCGGATCGTCCGGGGCGTCCCAGTCGTCCGCGGTGCGCTTGCCCTCGTCTATCGCCTCGGCGGTGGAGGCGCTCGTATCTATGAGGAAGGCCGCTGCCACCTCGCGCTGGACCTTGTTTCTGCGCCAGTAGAACTTATCGGACGGACTTGCGCCCGTCTTCATGTCCACTATGGCTTCGATTACGTCGTCTATGTCTATTTCTTCACCGTCTTCCAGCTTTCGCACCCTGCGGAAAGTCTCCGGCACCATGAGCTCGAACTGGCGCCGGATGCGCGACACCAGGCCGCCATAGCTGTGCAGCGTCCCGCCGAAGAAGTTCGGATCGCCCTCGGCCATCATCTTCTGCCGGACTATACACCACCTCGGCTTGTAGTCGCCCGCCCTGAAGTCCCACTCGTCATACACGAATGTCTGCGGCTCGTTGGCTTCCAGGGAGTCGCCGTCCTCGTCTATATGCACGAATGGGCCATTGCTGAATTCAGGGTTGTCCGGCAACTGCATACCCGCTTCCTTGAGCAGGTTGTCCGCGAACATTCCCTGGGTATCCTGCAAGTCGCCCTCGACGGCCTCCAGGTCAAGCTCCGCGCTGTTCTGAAGCAGCTCCTCAAGCTGTTCCTGGGTGATGGGTTCGCCAGTGGACTCTCCGGCATTGTCCTGCTGCTGCATACGAAGCTGTGTCAGAAGCTGTACGAGCTCGGGCTTGAAGTCTCCCCGGTAGTCAACCTCCTCGGAGGACTCGTATTCCTGTTCGCTGTCCGGGCGGAACTCCATGTCCATGCCCATAGCCATCTGCTGGAGAAGGTCCTGCATATCGTCTGGGTCGGAGTATTCCTCTTCCTGGTCTTCCTCGGTGTCAACGTCGTCCCAGTCCTCGGGCGGGACTTCCTCGTTGGGAATAGAGGTGATGATCGCGTAGATGCGAAGAGTTGCTTCCGCGGTGTCCTCCACCGTGGCCTCGGGATTCAGGATCTGGCGCGCGATAGAGGTTATCTGCTTTGCCTGTTCAACGTAGTCGTGTGGAGCGGGAATCTCGCGGTACTGCTGGAGACTCAGCCTCACCAGGAATTCCACCATGGCCTCACGCGCGGGCATTTCGGTTATCTCCGGCCTGCCCTCGGACGAGTCCATCTGGACGCGGGCGTAGGCCGACTTAATGCCCGGGTATTCGTACTTGACGCGGAAGTCGAGTCTGCCGTCCTCGACGACGGTGAAGACGTCCAGCGCGAGCTGGCGGTCCTCGAACAGGTTGAAGAACCGCTGCATATCGGTAATCCAGCCACGTTCCAGGCCCTCGCCGGACAAGTCCATGTCCGCGACATTTCCGTTGGTGGGACCGGTCTCGGATATCTTCTGCTGCTCGACTTCGTTCCGACGGTCCTCGAAGAGCGCCGACGGCGTGTCGAACTCAAAGAAGAAGCTGCCGAACTCCAGGTGCGCCACCTGGTGGGTGGAAACCACCTTGAACCAGGAGAAGTTCTCGTCCTTCGTGTGGTAGCGGTCAACTATGTCCGGCACGAAGACCGTGGAGCCTTCGGTGGTCGGAGATTCCGCCGACACCCAGCCGATGTTCCTGTCCACCAGTTCGGGCGAGGAAGCGAGCTTGATCTCCTCTCCAGCCAGACCTCGGCAGTACATCTCCATAATCGCCTTGATCCGGTCGAATTCCACGCCGGAGGAGAGGGCTTCGAGCATCTCTTCAGAGTGCGCCGATTCGATCTTGAAGTACGCCAGTCCGCCATCCGGGTTCTGGCGAAGCAGATTCACTCCCTCCTCGTACCACCTGTCCAACTGGTTCATCGAGAGCCGGTCCATAACCTGGGCCGAGGACTTGATGAACTCGGGTACCGCGTCAGGCGACTCCTTTATCAGCGTTTCGGACAGGTTCAGAATTCTGGAATGCAGGTCCGGGTCAATCTGGGCGAAAGCCTGGGACGTTTCCAGCATGACTCCGGGTATATTGGAGCCGCCCTTGTGCACCAGTTCCTCGGCGATTCTCAGGAATCTGAAACGCTCCTGGGGGTCTATCTTCGGCAGGGCCTTGGCGCCTGCGTCGAAGAAACTCTTGACCTCTCGCCATCCGGATTCCACCAATGCCGAGGCAAGGGTTATGAACGCCGTCTTGTCCTCCCCTATCAGCGGGAATATCTGCGTGCCGAGCGACAGGCATTCGGAGGCCAGGTCGTAAGACCTGTGAGACAGCGCATCGAGGAAAGCGACGAATCTCTCAAGTTCCGGGAACGTCAGGCTGTCCATCAGCGCGGGGCTGTAAGTGAAGAACTTGCAGGCGAGCGTACTCGACTTCCAGGTGCCCTTGTAGAGGCTGCCGCCCAGAGCGGCCCAGCTCTCTATGTGGCGGGAGCGGAGCTTGCCCATCGCGGCGGGCGATGCGTCGAAGTAGGCAGCCGCGAGTGTGGGAGACTCCCTGCACAGGTCCGATCCGCAGTCCGTCCACTTCATGAAGTAGTTGAACGGCATATAGGCTACGACTTTGGGGCTAACCTTGAAATACTGAGCCGCGGCTTCCCATGAGCGCACCGTCTGGTCCGCGATCTTCAATCCCGCCTGGCCCCAGAGAAGGACGTTGCCCTCTTCCATGGTCTTGGGCATCACGGCGCGAGCCTTGTCGAACTCCTCGACGACCGGCGCCGGGAATCTCTTGAATTCAGCCCTGAGCTCTTCTAGTGTTGGCAGTTGCTCTTTAACCACGGGGCCTCCTTACAAGGGCGCGTCTTTTGTCAGACTCAAGAATTGTTCCAGTATCCTCGCCGTCGCTCCGAAAATTACATGGCCGTCATACACGTAGATGGGCATCCTGTGAAATTCGCCGTCCTTCAACCTGACGTCATCCCTGAAAGAAGTGGGCTTCCTCAGATGAGATACGGGAACCAGCAGTACCTCGGCCACCTCGACCTCGGAAGGCGTGAATGTGTATGGGTAAGGGATCGTACCGACGAACGCCGAGATCATAAAGTCCGAGATTGTCGGAGTATCGTCCAGGCGACCTAGCACCTGGACATCCTCGGGACGGATTCCCATCTCCTCGTCGGCCTCCCGCAGCGCCGTCTCCAGGCGGGACTGATCGTCTTCGTCAACCATCCCGCCGGGGAATGAAATCTCCCCTTTGTGGTGCTCAACGTGCTGGGAACGCTTCTGGAGAACTACTCGCAGGTCGCCGTCAACCGGATACAGCGCGAGGAGGACGGCGGCGGGAGACATACTGTGGTCTTCCGCCGTCGCCGTCTTTCGCTTCTCGAGAACGCGCTTGGCGCTGTGTATGAAATCTAAGCCCAAACCAGGCCCTCATTCCCCATACCGACTCCCGTAGCGGCGTCCCTTGTGGGCGCCCCGTCTCCCCTCTCCCTCGATGGGAGAGGGCCAGGGTGAGGGTGAATGACTATTCGAATATCGAAGTGGTGAGTTCCTCTATGCTGCGCTGGATGTTGAAGTCGTCGGTAACCGACCAGTTCACGGCGACCTGGCAGGCTCGGCGGGGCGAAACGCCCTGCGAGATGAGCTGGCCCGCGTATATGAGCAGGCGAGTGCTCGCGCCCTCGGCCAGGCCGTGTTCCTTCAGGTTGCGTATCTTCTCGCCCAGCTTGGCAAGCTGGAGCGCCGTCTCACTGTCGGCCCCGGACTCGTGGGCTATGATTTCAGCCTCGGTGTCGCGTGGCGGGTAGTCGAACTCTATGGATACGAACCTCTGGCGCGTGCTGTGCTTGAGGTCCTTCAGCGCGCTCTGGTAACCGGGATTGTAGGACAACACCAGCAGGAAGCCCTCGGCGGCCTCAAGCAGTTCGCCGCGCTTCTCGACGGGCAGAATCCTGCGGTGGTCGGTCAGGGGGTGAATCAGGACGGTTGTGTCCTTGCGCGCCTCCACGATTTCGTCGAGGTAGCAGATGCCGCCGACCTTGACCGCGCGGGTAAGCGGGCCGTCAATCCACACAGTCTGGTCGCCCTCGAGCAAGTACCTGCCGACAAGGTCGCTGGCAGTCAGGTCTTCGTGGCACGCGATGGTCACGAGCGGCAGGTTTTCCCTGTCGTCCGTATCTCCGCTGCCGTTGACCTGCTTCACTCGCGTGAGAGGCTGCCCCAGGCGGAAGGACATATACTCGACGAAGCGCGTCTTGCCGCAGCCGGTCGGACCCTTGAAGATCAGAGGTATCTTCTGGGCGTAAGCCGCCTCGAACAGCTGGACCTCATCGCCCAGGGGAACGTAGTACGGCTCTTCAGTGAGATGGTACTCCTCGATTATGTAGCTTCGGAAAAGTGTTTGCGTCCGTGTTGTCATCGGTCTCCTTCTATCCTTCTATTCGCGCGGAAACTCTCGAATTCCAGGTCTCCGCAACCGAAGACTCGAGCTCATAGATTCCCGAAGCGTTTTCGATGATTACGTCGGCGTGAGTAACCCGCTCGTCCTGCGGCATCTGCGACTCTATCCTGGCGAGCGCCTGTTCACGCGACATTCCCCTTCCCGTCAGCCTGGACAAGACATGCTCCTGCGGAGCCGTCACGACCCAGACCTCATCTGCGAGTGGAGTCCACTTCGCCTCTATCAGCAGCGCGGCCTCTACCACGACTGCTTCTATTCCGTCGGCTCTAAGGGACTCGATTCGATCCCGAATCATAGCATATATTCTGGGATGCACAATGGAATTGAGGCGTTGGAGGTGCGCGGGGTCGCTGAACACGATGGCCCCCAGCTTTCTGCGGTTGATCTGCTCGTCGTCGTCAACGATGTCCTGGCCGAACGCAGAAACGACCTCGCGCCATGTTTCCGTATGGGGCAGGTACGCCTCGTGCCCTACGGTGTCGGCGTTGATTACCGTCGCTCCGTGTTCTTGGAGAAGTTTCGACACATGGGTCTTGCCCGTGCCGATGCCCCCTGTGAGTCCTATGACGAACATTAAAAACCTAGCGTTTGAGAAAGTCTTCACATTCTACTAAAGCGGCTGAAACAGGGTCAACATGGCAACTTGAAGTTACGATTCCTCGGTGGTTGTCTCTCATCACCGCTCTGCCCAGGCGATTTAACTGAGACGAAGCCGACATGCGCCGTATATAATGACCACAGTAATCGCGATATGGAACGGAACAGGCGGAAATGACATCCAGATTCAGAGATATTCCATCGGTGAACGAAGTGCTGAGGTGCCGGGAAGTAACCGATCTGGTGGGCAAATACTCCCACGAGTCAATAGTGGAGATAGTCAGGGAGGAACTCGCCACTGCCAGGCTTAACGTCGCGGCGGGCGATGATCCTCCTCAAGTGGAGACCGTGGCAGAATCCGTCTCGGAGCGCGCCGCATCGCAGTGGAGAAGCTGGCCTGAGACCGTCATCAACGCGACGGGCGTCATACTCCACACCAACCTCGGTCGCGCCCCTCTCAGCGACGAAAGCATCGCGGCGGCCTCGGTCGCCGCGTCCGGCTACAGCGACCTGGAGTTCGACCTGGAGTCCGGCAGGCGCGGATCCCGGCAGGCGCACATATCCCGACTGGTATGCCAGGCGACGGGCGCGGAGGCCGCGCTTGTGGTCAACAACAACGCCTCGGCGGTCATGCTCGGACTGGCCGCGATAGCGGCAGGCAAGGAGGTCATAGTCTCACGCGGCGAGGCTGTGGAGATAGGCGGCGGCTTCCGCATACCCGACGTGCTACGGCAGAGCGGCGCGACCCTCGTCGAGGTCGGCACGACCAACCGCACCTACGCGCGCGACTTTGAGGCCGCGATCAACAAGAACACCGGCGCGATCCTGTCCGTTCACGCCTCCAACTTCCGCGTAATGGGCTTCACCCACGCGCCAACGACCGACGAACTGGTGGAGGTGGGCGACAGGAACGGCGTCCCGGTTCTGCACGACTTGGGCAGCGGCTGCCTGCTCGACACCCGCCCCTACGGACTGGCCTGGGAGCCGCGCCCGCAGGAGAGCGTCCGCGCCGGTGTCGCGCTCGGCTTCTTCTCGGGCGACAAGCTGCTGGGTGGACCGCAGGCGGGCATCATCGTGGGCAAACGCGAGTATGTTGACATCGTATCGGCGCACCCGCTTGCGAGGGCAGTCAGGATAGACAAGATGAGCATGGCGTCTCTATCGGCCACGATGCTCCACTACATACGCGACGACCCGACCGAGAAGGTCCCGATATGGAGGATGATCTCCGCGCCCCTGGACGAACTGAGAGCGCGGGCGGCGGCCTGGAAAGAAAGCGCTGGAGACTGCGCTGAGATAGTCGGATCACGCGCCGCGATTGGCGGGGGCAGCCTGCCAGGAGAGACGATAGAGTCGGTCGCCCTTCAAGTTGACTGTGGATTAACGGGACAGAGCGCGGAAAGCGTTCTCACGCGCCTGCGCCGGAATGACCAACCTATCATCGGCAGAATAGAAGACGATCACGTCCTCCTGGACACCAGAACCGTTCTACCCGCCCAGGACGCGGCGGTATCGTCCGCCCTCCAATCCCTGATTCTTAATTCATAATTGTCCTCCCCATGACCCTGTTCGAGCACAGAATGGCACGCGACCTCGACCGCCTTGCGCCGCTCGCCGAGCGTATGCGCCCGCGCATACTCGATGAGTTCGTTGGTCAGGAACATATCCTGGGCCCGGACACCGTTCTCAGAAGATCGCTCGACGCCGGACACATCCCCTCGATGGTGCTGTGGGGACCGCCAGGCACGGGCAAGACGACGCTCGCACAGATAATCGCCAACTCGGCCAGCGCCCATTTCGAGAGGGTGAGCGCGGTCACCTCCGGCGTGGCGGACCTGCGTCGCGTGGTGTCCGACGCCGCGGACAGGCTCGGAATGCACGGCGAGCGGACCATCCTGTTCGTTGACGAGATTCACAGGTTCAACAAGGCGCAGCAGGACGTGATCCTGCCGCACGTCGAGCGTGGGACTATAATTCTCATCGGCGCGACCACAGAAAATCCGTCCTTCGAGGTCATATCTCCCCTGCTGTCCCGCGCCCGGGTCTATACGCTGCGCCAGCTCACGGCAGAGCAGATTTCGGCGATACTGGACTCCGCCATGGCCGACAACCGGCGCGGACTCGCCAGCCTGAAACCCGCGCTGGACGAGGACGCGAGAGAGGCGCTTATCGCGCTGAGCAACGGCGACGCCCGTTCAGCGCTGAATACGCTCGAACTGGCGGCCAACGGAACGCCGCCGGAACCGGACGGCGCCAGGCGCGTCTCCCTGGAGACTGTCGAGGACGCCATACAGCGACGAGCTACGCTTTACGACAAGTCCGGCGACCAGCATTACGACACTATCTCCGCCTTCATCAAGTCGGTAAGGTCTTCCGACCCCGACGCCGCCGTTTACTGGCTGGCGAGGATGCTCCACTCCGGAGAGGACCTGATGTTCATAGCGAGACGCCTGGTGATACTCGCCGCCGAGGACGTGGGACTCGCCGACCCCAACGCGCTCACCGTCGCCGTGTCCGCTCAGCAGGCGGTCCACCTGGTCGGGATGCCGGAGGGCAGGATACCGCTGTCCGAGGCGACGGTCTATCTCGCGTCCGCGCCCAAGAGCAACAGGGCGTACATGGCGATAAACGAGGCGATGCGAGACGCCGAGCGCAGCATGAACGAACCCGTCCCGCTGCACCTGCGCAACGCGGTCACCGGCCTGATGCGAGACGAGGACTACGGCAAGGGCTACAAGTACACGCACGACTACGAAGGCGGTTTCACCCCCACGCAGAACCTGCCCGAGAATCTCAGAGGCAAGAGGTACTACCAGCCGTCAGAGTATGGCTACGAGGCCGAGGTCTCGGATAGGCTGAAGCGCTGGTGGGGCGAGCGCGAGGACTGACAAGAGTCCCTTCCTCCTTGACGGGGGAAGGCTAGGATGGGGGTGAAACCCGACCCCAAGCGCGGTCATTTTCAATGCCCATCCCTGTCAGCTACTTATCTGCGACCGCCGACGGGCTCTGCGCTTCCTCACCTAGTTCGTCAGAACCGAGGTCCGCCTCCCGCTCGACGCCCGACGCCCTCGGAATCAGCCTGACCGCGTTCAGCATCACTATGACCGCCCCTACTCCGATTGCCAATGGCGCGCCGAAGAACGTGGAAATCGCGCCGGTATGGAATCCGGTCATGCCCGTCACCCCCCACAGCATTCCCTGGAAGCTCAGCACCCGCCCGCGCATATGGTAAGGCACTCCGGTCTGGAGCATGGTGTTGACCACCGTCTCGTAAACTATGGCGATTCCGTAGGCCATCCCAAGCATGGCAAGCGACAGAGGAACCGAGCGCGACAGCGAAAACATCAACAGGAAGAAGCCGTAGCCGAACACCCCGACCACCATCAGAACTCCCTTCTTCCTGGGGTTTTCGAAATTCGAGAGGGCGATGCTTGTGATCGTGGCGCCGAGGCTTCCGGCCGCCAGAAGGTTGCCCAACCCGGTCACGCCCATGCCCAGAACGTCTCTCGCCATCACGGGCAGCATAGGTTCATGCGCCCATCCGAACAGTTCATTGATCAATATCGCGCCGAGCAAAGTCCTGACCAGCGGGGACTTTATGGAAAATACCGCTCCCGACTTGAGGTCTTCGAGCGGAGAGGACTTCTCAGCTCGCTTGCGGGCGGGCGGATTCACCAGCCAAAGCAGGCCGACCGATGTGAGGTCGCCCGCCGCCATGATCGTGTACGCCCAGCCCATCCCGGCGCTGTCAACCACCCTGCTGACCGACAGAGGCACGACCACGCCCATGACCATCATGGACGCCATCCTCGCGGCGGTGGCGCTCACGAGCCTCTTGCGGCCCACGATATCCAGGCTCAGCGCCATCAGCCCGGGGATTCGCACGGACGCAGTAACGCCGGACGCTATCGCGAAGACGAGCGCGTGCCAGAGTTGGATAGACTCGGTGAAGATGAGCACGGCTATAATGGCCGCCCCTATCCCTCTGAACAGCCCTCCAATCTGCACCGCCCTTACCTTCGCCACGCGGTCTATGATCACGCCGCCGATGGGAGAGAAGAGGACCATCGTCAGCCCGCCGCAGAACGAGGATATTCCCACCCACAGCGGCGAGTCGGTGATTTGCAGCACCAGCCAGCCCTGGACGGCAAAGTACGCCAGCAGGCTCACGTCGCCAAACGCTCCCGCTATCCAGAAAGTCCTGAACTGTGAGTGCCTCAGAAGTAGGAGCACCGTCGGCCTCGCGCGCAGTGTGTTTCTCAGCTAATGAAAGAGCGGGCCCGCCTTTCGGCGAACCCGCCCTCAAAGGTCTATGGACTTTGGTTCGGCTTCTAGCCGCCGTTGGAGAAGACGTCCCGAACTGTCTCTAGGGTGTAGTCAATGTCCGATTCGGTTATGCCGTAGTGGGTTACGTATCTCCAGCGCTTCTGTCCGCCGCCGCCCTTCACGCCGCGCTCCACGAGCTGGCGGTGCAGCTCGTCCCTGTCCTCGCGCTCCACGTCGAAGAACACCAGGTTGGTCGGCAGCGTGTCCGGCTCGATGCTTATGCCGGGTATCTCCGCGAGGCCGTGGGCGAGTTTGCGGGCGTTGGCGTGGTCCTCCGCCAGCCTCTCGACCATATTGTCGAGCGCGACCAGGCCCGCCGCCGCGATGACTCCCACCTGCCTCATGCTGCCGCCGACCATCTTGCGCCAGCGTCGCGCCTCCAGGATGTAGTCCTCTGAGCCAACGATTATCGAACCTATCGGACAGCTAAGCCCCTTCGACAGGCAGAATGTCACCGAGTCCACGTCCCTCACAAGTTCGGACACCGGGGCCTCCAGCGCGACCGCCGCGTTGAATATGCGCGCGCCGTCAACGTGGACCGGAATCCCGTTGGCGTGGGCCACGTCCGCCACGCTCTTCATGTCGTCCTGTGTCAGCGTCGCGCCGCCGCACATATTCTGCGTATTCTCAAGGCAGACCAGCGCGGTGCGCGGCATGTGCGGGTCGTTCGGGCGCACCGCCGCCTGTATGTCGTCCGTGTCCAGCATCCCGCGCTCGTCGTTGGGTATCGTGTGGAACGATACGCCGCCCAGCGCGGACGCGCCGCCCGCCTCGCTTCTGAAGATGTGCGCCTTGTTGCCCAGGATGATCTCGTCGCCCCTCTGCGCGTGCGACAGCACCGAAACCAGGTTTCCCATCGTGCCGCTCGCCACGAACACCGCGGCCTCCTTGCCCAGGCGCTCCGCCGCCTTCGCCTCCAGAGCGTTGAGCGTCGGGTCCTCGCCATAGACATCATCTCCGAGTTCGGCTTCGTACATAGCCTGTCTCATCTCCGGAGAAGGATGTGTAACGGTGTCGCTTCGCAGGTCAACTACTCTCATTCGTCATGCCTTCCTCGCGCTTCACGGGCGCGTGTTCTCAGTATCGCGGCTCGCACAATTCTACCAACCGAACTTGTCAAACGCCATAGCGCGCCGATGAATCAGTTTTTCCAGGCAAATCCGCCCGCGATTCTCAATTGCCTCTCCCCCGCTTTCCCACTAGAATGGACGCAGGAGAGAACGCCATGGTCATAAAATCCGCGAGCGCGACCGCGCGCAAGACCGAAATTTTCTATCCCGAAACGGATGGTATGCCCTTGCCCGATTCACGAGAACAGGGAAGTTTCCTGAAAGAGATAGCCATCGTACTCGCGGGGTTCTTCCTGAACGACCCGACCGTAGAAGTGGACAGCGATACATTCATCTACTTCATCGAGGGCGACCCAAACCGCAGGGTGGCCCCGGATCTGTACATCGCCTTCGGAATCAGCAAGGAGTCCCTCGAGCGCAACAACGTCTATCTGGTATGGGAAATCGGAAAGTTCCCCGACTTCGTTATGGAAGTCGGCTCGTCCAGCACGGCGAACAACGATCTCGGCCCCAAGCGCGCCCTGTACGCGGAACTGGGAGCTCTCGAATACTGGCGCTATGACCCTACGGGCGGCGATCACTACGGCGAGCCGCTTGTGGGAGAGTACCTCCTGGACGGCGAGTACCGACGCTTCGAGATGATGCCCGACCCCGACGGGTATCCCCGCGTCCACAGTCCTCTGCTGAACCTCGACCTGCGCTGGGAAGAGGACCGCCTGCACTTCTACGACCCGGTAGCGGGCGTGTGGCTGGAGAACTACCAGGAAGTCATGGCCCGAGCGAACGCTGCGGAAGCTAAGGTAGAAGCCGAGCGCGCCACGCGCGAATCCGCCGAAGACCGCATTGCCCAACTCGAAGCCGAACTCCGACGCCTCCGGGGAGAGCGGTCGTCCGAGTAAACTGATACGGCGCGCTTTCAAGAGCAGGGCCGCGCCGCCAATATGATTTCGCTTTCACGACAAGGTTGGACGCGCATGGAATCCCGCCAGATACCAATCACCATAGACAGCGGCGGGCTCAGCATAGAGGGAATGCTGCGCCTGCCAGGAGACGCGGCTGACAAAGCGCCCGGCATCGTCATCTGCCACCCACACCCTCGATACGGCGGCGACATGCACAACAACGTCGTGCTGGGACTGACCGAGCGGCTGACAAAGGACGGCTTCGCGGTATTGCGATTCAACTTTCGCGGCGTAGGCGGCAGTGAGGGCGCGTTCGACTGGGGAGGCGGCGAAACCGACGACGCTGACGCGGCGCTCGAAACTCTCTCACTGCGGGACGAGGTGGACGGAAGCAGGATCGGCATCGCCGGATACAGCTTCGGCGCGGCGGTGGCGATACAGTCCGCAACGGACTCCACGACGGCGCACGCGGTCGCCGCGATAGCCTGCCCCGCTCCCCAGTTCAGGGCATTCAGCGGAATGGAACTGCTCCAGCCCAAGCTGTTCGTCCTGGGCGACCACGACCACAACTTTCCGGTTGACCAGTTCCGCTTCCTCTGCCGGCGATTCGCCGACCCACGACAATCCGAAGTCATAAGCGGCGCCGACCACTTCTTCCGCGGCCACGAACCGGCCCTCTCCGAAATGACGTCCGAGTTCTTCACGACCTGGCTGAAACGCTGAACACACCGTAAATAAACCAAACCAAAACGCGAATCAGAGATAAACCCACACCATACAACTCATTCACGCGGCCATCATCCAATTATATAAATCCCCGAATCACACAAAGCACAGTTCAGGCAACCGCCATGCGACAGTCCGCCATAGACTTCAGGAGCAAGAGGCTCAAGCTGGAGGGGATTCTTTCGACGCCAGCGGAAGCAGGACCATACCTGCCAGCAGTCGCCGTCTGCCATCCTCATCCCATACTCGGCGGCGACATGAACTCGCCGATAGTGACCTCGGTCTGCCGCGCCGCATCCGATGAAGGCTTCGCCACGCTCAGGTTCAACTTCAGGGGCGTCGGCGAGAGCGAGGGAGAGTTCTCAAACGGCAAGGACGAACACAACGACGTCAAGTCCGCGCTGAACGTCCTATCACGGTGGCCCGGCGTGGACCGCAAGCGCATCGGCGTCGTCGGCTACTCGGCGGGCGCGTCAATCCTGCTGGACGGCATAAGACACATCAAGCGCGCCTCAGCGATTATCCTCATCGCGCCCACACTCGCCGCCCTCCGCAACCGCCGATTCATCAAAGACAAGCGTCCCCGCCTGGTCATAGCCGGTTCCGAAGACCGCGTTGCCCCATCCCTCCAGATCCAGACCATCCTCGACGAATGCCGCGGCCCAGTCCGCTTCCACGAGCTAGTAGGCGCCGACCACTCCATGCGCGGCCACGAGTCAGAGATAGCCCGCGTAGTGGCCGAGTTCCTGGCACAGAACCTTTAGTTATAGACACGCCTGGATTGCGGGGTACAACTACAAACGCTATCATCATTGCATGAACTCACGACATCGTAGGACTCTAAACAGAGTCTTCGCTAGACCAACGCCTGCTGGACTCAGATGGTCGGAAATTGAGGCGATGCTGAAAGCGATGAATATTGATGTAATTGAGCGATCCGGATCGAGGGTCCTGCTTAGACGGGGACCTGAACGGATAGTGGTCCACCGCCCTCATCCAGGGCCGGAAGTCTCACGGGTATCCGTCAGAGACATCGCCCGCTTCTTGGAACAGATTGGAGAAAGGCCGTGCTAGAGTACAAAGGATATATAGCCAAAGTCGAGTATGACGATTCCGTTGACCTCCTACACGCCAGCGTCGTCAACAGCGGTCCGTATCCGATAGCCAACTGCGAGGCCGAGGACGTCAAAACACTGAGAAAAGAGTTTCGCGTATCCATAGACGAATATCTCGCGTCCTGCGCCGAGGACGGAGTCGAACCCAGAAAGCCGTTCTCAGGCAATCTGAATCTTGACATAGGCCCGGAACTTCACCATCGCGTAACCATCTCGGCGACCGAAGAAGGCATGAGCGTCAATAGCTGGGTCAAGCGCGCGCTTCAAGAAAAGGTGAGCGTGGGAGGCCACTGACCCCAATTCCTAACTTCCCCCACCGCCGAGCGCGAACACGTACTCAAAACCCTCCAGATGGCAAGCGTGGTCCTAGAGAGCGTCGCCTATGAGACTACTTCTCGATGAGAATATGCCCCACCCTTGAGGTTACGCACCGGCCTTTGTGAACGGTCCCATATCATGTGGCAGGTCGCTACGCTTGGTCACCATTTTGTGAGGGACGTTTCTCCTTTTCCACACGCGACAAGCGTCCTGATTGGACTCAAATATGTAGATTTCCTTGGATTTCAGACCGGTCTCACCCAAAAGACGGTCCAGCAAAGCCGACTTCACACGAGGCACATCACTACTCTCGTAGCCCGTGTCGTTGAAATACGCTCCATCCGGATTCCAGGATAACCTCAGAGAGATGGCTTCAATTGTCTCCTCTTTGTACTCTGCGCTTCGAGAAGTAAATATATATACTTGGCTGTCAACATTGCCCAACCAATCTATTACCCATGAATTATACCCCTCGCTATCCCGAATCCAATTCTCAATCCGTGACATATTCCGATTGCTGGCGCGCCAGTTACTGATTAGAGTAGCGTTGAGAGAAAGCAGTATGGCTTTGTACATATTCCACCTCCATTATATTCGTCACTAATTTACACTGAATATTGAATGCTTGAAGCAAGCGAAATCGCAACTAATCAGGCTACAATCCAAGTATATGGATTCCTGTTTTCTAACGGGTATCATTATTATACCATTTCACTCTATTATACCATTTCACTCTGACCGAGGCATGAAGTTCGGTGACGGTCTATGTATCGTCATTCCCGCGAAAGCGGGAATCCACTCAGCCCGATAGGTAGAACGTGGTGACATCACTCTGAATTGGTATCAGTCTCGTCAGGCGGCTGATCAATTAGTGCACACTTAGAAACGCTAAGCACGTCCGTTATGATGGTTCTCCTAATGAAGTTCTCTATAGAGCACTCGTATGTCCTGACTCCCAGACTTCTAGCATACTCTATCACTTCACCAATGCTCGCCCTGACTGTCAGACCTGACGTTGAGGCTCTTATCTCGCTAGTGGAGATTTGCGCAGGAGCAACCCAGTCTGCAGTAATTTTGATTCTACCTCTCAAGAATGAATCCTTAAAGGGATCCCAACCTTCCTCATCAATCAGCCGGGATATCTCCTCGAGAGTCAATACTTCTGTCTTCCAAGGCAGTGGAGTCATCGTAGGTCGCGGTGTCGCTGTGGGTGGTGGGGTTGCTGTCATTGTAGGTGTCAACGTCGGTGTCGCTGTCAATGTTGGCGTCGCGGTAGGGAGCGGTGTTTCTGTCGGTATCGATGTTGGCGTCGCGGTAGGGAGTGGTGTTTCTGTCGGTATCGATGTTGGCGTCGCGGTAGGAACCAACGTTGGCGTTGCCGTCGGTACCAGCATTGCCATTGCCGTAGGCGCTGATGCCAGATCGGTCGTTCTACTACACGCTACGAGGACCAATAGTAGTCCTAAAGACAAGCATATTCTAGCCATTTCTTCTCCTTAATGGACGTTGGAGACGTTGGATTTACTTTACCCAGAGGGTTCCAACTTTGTCGGAGGTAAGGGTGCTTATCTTAGCTCTGATACCATTATGACGAAGAACGCAACCACGCCTATGAGTATCTTAATCCAAATGGGTGTCTTTGTTGGGTTTTGTGGTTGCTCGGTCATTAGAACCCCCTTGCGACAAGAGATAGTGGCTGCTTGCCAAAGCGTTCCTCAACCCCTGAGAGCAACAAGGGGGCACAATGGCCCCTAACTCTCGTCCGTAACGGATATTGCTCTCTTCACTTGGGGTTGATCGCTCTGGCAAGCGGTATTATCTGGGTATGTCAGTCCCGTGTCAAACGAATACAAACCTTGAAACTGCATCCGTTTCCAACTCCACTACACATCCCCTCTCCCCCTCTGCTACAATACCTTCATGGCAGAACATTAGTATTTATTCATAAGGCCAGATTTATCAATGGAACCAACCGACCCGAAAAAACTCCCGGAACTGGGAAATACAGGGATATGCAGGTGAAATACAGATACCAGACCCCACCAGCAGGTCACCTGCGTACACCAGCAGACTGCGCCAGCAGAAACCGTACTATCATAAATCTGAACTTATCCAGCGTCGCATACTCCAGCTTTTGCGAGAACTCTGCGACATCCGAACCCACACGCTGGTAAACTATCCTGTACATCCCAAACCCACCGACTGAATCACAGGAGCGATAAAGTGTCAGACTCACAGGAATACAGGCTGGAACGCGACTCGATGGGCGAATTCAACGTGCCTGTGGACGCCTACTACGGCGCGAACACCATGCGCGCCGTCCTAAACTTCCCTATCAGCGACCTCAGGTTCGGGCGTTCCTTCATTCACGCCATAGCCTCGATCAAGCTCGCCGCCGCACAGGTCAACAGCGAGCTCGGCCTTCTCTCCGACGACATTGCCGACGCCATAGTCACCGCCGCAAGCCAGGTGGCCGACGGCGACTTCGACGACCAGTTCGTCGTGGACATCTTCCAGACCGGCTCCGGCACCTCCACCAACATGAACGCCAACGAGGTCATATCCAACCGCGCGATAGAGAACCTCGGAGGAACGAAGGGATCGCGCACCCCGGTCCACCCCAACGACCACGTGAACATCGGCCAGTCCTCCAACGACGTCATTCCCACCGCCATCCATATCGCCGCGCTCAAGGCGATTCACGACGAACTCATCCCCGCGCTCGAAGAGCTCAAGGCAGATCTGGACGCCAAAGCGGACGAGTTCATGCCCATCGTGAAGACGGGCCGAACCCACCTCCAGGACGCCACCCCGGTCAGGCTCGGACAGGAATTCCTGGGCCACGCCGGACAGGTAGAACGCGCCATCTCGCGCCTCAGAGAAGCCGAGAAGGAACTCGGCGAGGTCGCGCTGGGCGGCACAGCGGTCGGCACCGGCGTGAACACCCACCCCGAATTCGCCTCCAGGGTCTGCGCGCGCCTGTCCGAAGCTCTAGGCGTCGAGGTCAGGGAGACCACCAATCATTTCCAGGCTCAGAGCACGCTGGACAACATCGTCGCCGCCAGCGGCGCGCTCAAGACGGTCGCCGTCAGCCTGATGAAGATAAGCAACGACATCCGCTGGCTCGGCTCAGGCCCACGCGCCGGATTCGGAGAGATCATGCTGCCCGAAGTCCAGCCCGGAAGTTCCATAATGCCCGGCAAAGTGAATCCCGTCATACCGGAGTCCGTCTGCCAGGTCGCCGCGCAGGTGATTGGCAACGACGCTGCTATCGCGGTCGCTGGACAGTCGGGCAACTTCGAGATCAACGTGATGATGCCCGTCGCCGCCTACAACCTGCTCCAGTCCATAGACCTGCTCGCCGCCTCCGCCCGCAACCTCGCCAGACAGTGCGTCCGCGACCTGGAGGCGACATCGGCGGGGCCGGACATGGTTGACCGCGGACTCGCAATCGTAACGACCCTCGTGCCCGTAATTGGCTACGACGCCTCCGCCGACATAGCGAAGGAGGCCCAGGCCACCGGCCAGACCGTCAAGGAGGTCGCGCTCGTCAAGACCGACCTGTCCTCGGACGAACTGGATGAGATACTAGACCCGTCCGGCATGACCGAACCGGGTCTCGGCTCCGGCGTCGCGCTTGGCTAGCATTCAAGAGAGGCTTTCAGACTGTCCAGGACGAAAGCCTCCTCCTCCTCCCTGCTCTCAATAACCCCATCCTGCCTCGCCGCCCGCAGCCGTCTCTGGATTCTGCCGACTTCCGGCCCCCGTCGAACGCCGAGCGCGATGATGTCATCTCCCGTCAGTATCGTCCGGAGCGGCCTGTGGACCTGGAGATACTCTTCCAGCCGCCCGCCGATTGGACTTCCCGCCCTGGCAATGGCGCATCCTATGACACCAAGCTCCGATAAAGCGTCCAGCGCTTCAGCGACCGCGCTATTAGCCGCGCCCACGAACTCGCCTTCCTCGATCCGGGCTATCAACCCAGCCGAATCCCGCAACGCGCGCCGCGCTCTCGCCCCCGGCATAAGCCGAGCCACCACGCTAGCGGCCCCACTCGCAGACATCCCGGCTCCCAGTATCGCGTACCCGACCGTTATCCTGCCCCGCCTGGACAAGCCGTCCGTTCTTTCCGAATACAGGGACCATGCGTCTGCCTCATACTCAAGCGCCGGGCTGATCGCAGACAGCGCGCCCCACTCGCTCAACAAGCCGAGCGCAGCGGCGGCGTCCGGTTCGAGAAAGACTCGCTCCAACTCGTCCCTTATCCGTGCGGGCGAGATTTTCGAGATGAACCCTACCGAACCGAGTAAAGCGTCCTTGGTCTCAGGGGACATAGCGAGCGATAACCGATTCGAATATCTTGCCGCCCGAAGTATCCGCGTCGCATCGTCCCGAAAGCTGCCGGGATACAGTATCCGCAACGTCCCATCTCGGAGGTCAGCCAATCCGCCCTGTGGGTCATACAACTCCCCCCAAGTCGCTTCCGACAGCGAGACAGCCATCGCGTTCACCGAGAAGTCGCGCCTGGCCAGGTCTTCATCCAGCGTCCCCGGCCGCACGATAGGCAGACTTCCAAGCGTAGGATAGCTCTCGACCCGCGCCATGATCAGGTCGAAGTCGTGGACTCCGACCCTCAGCGCGACGGTGTTGAACTGCGACCTCTTGGTTATCTCCCCGGACACTCGACGCGCTACATCGTCGAATGTCTCGGCAGTAGCCCCAACCAGCGTCATGTCCAGGTCGGGAGACGCTGAAACGCCTAATATGAGGTCGCGTACCAGTCCTCCGACAAGATACGGCTCTACCCCGCAATCCTCGGCGGCCTTCGCAACGGCGCGAACGGTCTGGAGAAGATCGGTCTCCATTTCCGACTCCATCAGACTGGCGACATTGACCATCCCAAATCGCTCCTTTTAGACCCCAGCCCGAATTGACCCTCCATATCCGCGCTCGCTACGATTGCCGCTGTCGCCGAATACGCGGACGACCGTAACTTACCCAAATGGAAGGTGAGAGCGAATGACAACGAGCCTCCAAACCAAGATAAGCCCATCCCTGTGGCTCGACGGGAAAGCCATCGAAGCTGCCGAGTTCTACACCTCGCTGTTCCCCAATTCACGGATGATAAGCGCGACCGAATTCACCACCGGCCCAGCCAAAGGTTCAGGACTGGCTGAGTTCGAACTGGAGGGACAGACGTTCACCGCCTTCGACGGCATCCCCGCCTACGAGTTCACGCCCTCCATATCATTCGTTATCGCCTGCGACTCGCAGGAAGAGATAGACTACTTCTGGAGCGGCTTCTCCGAGGGCGGCATTCCAAGCCAGTGCGGATGGATTCAGGACAGGTTCGGAGTTCACTGGCAGGTGGTCCCGACGGAAATGCCCCAACTGATGGAGAAAGCGTCCACCGCCGTCATGGAAGAGATGCTCACCATGGGCAAGATCGAACTGGACAAGCTGCGAGCTGCGTCGGTCGCCTGACGCCACCCTCTATCCTGCGTCAGGAAGTCGCCGCGGCCACCTTCTCCTTGAATGCTTCCGCTCCCGCCTGCGCCCACGCCGTCCAGCCTGTCATCATGAACTTCACGCCCTTCTCGATGTACGCCTCTACATTCGCGTCGCTTGCGAGCGCCCCCGGGATTCGGCCCGATGCGGCTATCTTTTCGAGCGCGCCGTCAATCGTGCTAGTCACTTCGGGATGTCCGAGTTGGCCGATGTAGCCCATAGACTGTGCCAGGTCGCTCGGTGCGACGAAGAACACGTCAATGTTGTCAACCTCGAGTATCTCGTCCAGGTTGTTGACCGCCACAATGTCCTCTATGAGAACGATGAGCAGACTCTGGTCATTGGCCTCGGCGAAGTAGTTATCCACGCCGTAGCTCTGGCGGCTGCCGAACATCCCGCGTTCCCCAATCGGCGCGAACTTTCCCGCGCTCACTACCGCTTCCGCCTCTTCCTTCGTGTTCACGTGTGGCACCACGATACCCTGCGCTCCCACGTCCAGGGTGCGATAAATCACGCCCGGCACATTCTGATTGACTCGCACTACCGAGGTCATGCCCCAGATGTCCGCCGCCCTGGTCAGGTCCGGGATGTCCTTATAGTCCACCGGGCCATGCTCGCCCTCTATCCACACGCCGTCGAATCCTAGCGGGCCGAGCCAGTCCACTATGTCCGGCGTCATGTGCCCGGACAAGACGACCGACACCTCTCCCCTGTTCAGTTTAGCCTTGACCCTGTTTTCTCTCATGGACGCCAACGTGACACCTCTTCTGTCGCTTGGATTGATACCCCAACCGGAGTTATTCGGTAGGCCAATTATAGATTCGCCCTCCGACGCCGGTCAATCTGGGTGAAAGCAGCCACGGCGCTCGCCTGGGACTTGGGGCTGTCCTTAGTTCTCCGAGTCCCAAATGACAAAGCGCATGACCTTATTGAAGTCGTAATGCCTCTCGTTCTCTGCGTCGCCAACGACAAAGTGCATGACCTCCGTGAAGTCGTAATGCCTCTCGTTCTCCGCTCTGTCATCAACTCGCAGCGAAGTCAGTCCCCAGATCCCCGGCGCTGACCCTCGCGGCAGAATGATGGTGTGGGTGAACGTCTCCCATTCTTTCGGGTCGCCAGACGGATACAGGTCGCGATAACTGCTGTGATAGACGTAGTAGTAGTGTTCCTTGCCTTGCGGATCTCGCAAATACACGGCCCCATGTTCAAAGCCCGAAATGTTATCGCGTACATCGAACGTGATAGTGACGTACGTTTCCCCATCCGGTAGGCGTGGATTCGTCGGGCGCGCCCGCACATAGATCTTGTTGACGTTTACCTCCGGTCCCTGTAGGTCAGGATTGATGGTAGTCAACCTCACCTGTGGGCCATCTTCGTCAACTATCATGTCCTCTTGTCGCAGCACATATCCCGGATCCCGGAAATAGACCCTAGACTCATTGCGCGCTATATCCTCCATCACGATATACACAACTGTGTACATCCCGTCCGGCATATATGGGGGCATCGGAAACTGTACTACGCAAAGTCTTGTCGCCTCGTCGTAATGACCGTACTCGTCAAAGGCGTAGGTTGTTGGATGCTCATCGTTCATCCGAACGTAGCAGGGTTGTCGGCGACGCATCATTGTGGGGTCGGCGGCTACTTCCCAGGAGACTTCGATGATCTGAACATCATCCGCGCCCGGCAATGCCGACATCTGGATGGAGTTAGGCACGTATCCTGGAGCTTCGACGCGCTCGAGCGGGTTGTTGATGTAGAGCGACCAGGAGAAGTCCCCGGTGCCCTCATACCGCTCATTTCCGACTGCGTCCGCAAGTTCAATCTGCGTTGGCGCCCAGTAACCAGACTTGACGTGACGGCTCAACTTGAAGGTGTTGGACAGGATGGTCCCGGACTCGTTAATGGGATAAAGGTAAAAATCAACGTACCCACCTAGCTCATTGAATATCCGCATATATGCTCTTGTGGCACCTTGGCCTATATCCGCTCGCACATGGAGTTCAAGCTCGACTCGCACCTCTTTATCTTCTTCCGGCAGGCCGCGCGCCTCGATGTCTATTCGCTTGATCTTGCCAGGGAAGATGTAATCGGGCCACAGGTTGAATACCTCAAAAGTCAGATCGGGCCGAACTTGCGAGATGTAGATGTCGCCGTGCATGATCCGTTCCCGGATGAACTCATACTTCTTGGGCGCGACGGACCGCAGTTTGTCCGGATTTAGTATATAATAGGCGATGGATTCAGCCATGTCTTCGTTCGGGTTAATGCCATGAGCGTAGGAACTGACGAATTGCGTCTGCTGCTTCGTCCGCCACTCGTCCGAGTCGGTCTGATACCATTCGCCCAGTTCGATCCACGCCTGCTTGAGCGACACAGGGAATGTGTGTTCCCAGAGGAAGTGCGCCTTCTCATGCACGATCAGACGATGGGTATGTTCGATTGAGGGAGAGTCGAAGGCACTTTCCATGAACTCGATGTACCCGGCGGCAGGCCAGGCAACGGCTGGCGCCTGCGGATACAGTGGATGTGGGTTGCCATCCAAACGTCGCGCGAGGTATCGCAGCCCGTCAATCTTGTGCATACCTAACGGCATCTCCTCTAACATATTGATGATCTGGATGATCTCTTCCGGGTGGAAGTGCTGGAATCGTGAACTGCCCTCCCCTGTAGTGGATGCCGTGAGGGTCGCATAGCTACCAATCTGCGTAGAGACGCCGTAGCGGTCTCGCAATATCTTCTCGTATGCGCTGACGTCGTTGCCGTTGTCGGTGACATAGCGCACAAGGGCGTGGTGTAACCTTTGGGAGAAGAAGTGGCCTCTCTTCCCTTCGATTTCGACCAGCTTTGGAGACGCGTTTACGAAAGCGGCTGCGGCAATGCGGACGGTCTTGCCTGTTTCGGGTTGAGTGGTGATTTCAAGATCGTTGGCGATGTGTTCTTCGGCGATGTACCAGCGACTAGCCGGAAGCGATTGGGCGCGGTATGGGTTGCGGGTTAGCTGAGGAATTGACTGCATGGCACTAAGGAATCGGGAGGCGTGCTCTGCGGACCAGCGATTGCCAGCTTGGTTCACGAGAACGATGTTGTAGTCGCGGAGGATCTGAACGGCTGCGGAACTACCGGCGAGAGACTCGTCATCATCGAGGAACGACACGTGGAGGGGCTGAATGGCGTGGGCTTGTGAGGCGTATTCCTGGCCAGACTCGGTGGCATCAGCTTGCCAATGGAATACCCATAGGTCTGACGGCAACGGATCAAGCAAGAACATCCGCGAACCCGGAGAGATAATTCCGTCGTCACCCACCGTAAAATGGCGAGTAGAGGGCGATCTATATCCAGGCTTGTTGACTTGAATTCCGTACTCATCCGCGGCCAGTCCCGGGAAGCGAAATATACCATCCTGTCCAACCGTGGCAGTCTCGATAACGGCCCGCCCGATTAGCGTCACCTTAACATCGTCAAAACTCGCCTGATGGCTGTCTGAGAACGCTACCTGGCCGATGAATTCGCCGGAAGCCTCTACGCCAACCACGCCACGCGCAAATATGCCAACCAACAGCAGGGCCAAGACGGCTCTGAGCGTAAGAACGATCTTGGCGCGCATCCAATTCCCTTCTTTCTCTTAGCTCTGATACAGGACAAGCGTCGGCTATGGGAGTGATTGTACTGTGCATCTTCGGTAGAGTGGAATATCGCGCGACGGTGGTTCGGCGTCAAAAAAGTGATTTCTTTGGTGCGTTTTATTCAACAGTTGCTCAGTGAGTTGAAGAGCGGCGCGCTTTTCAGAGATTCTACTTCCCGGAAATGACAAATTGAACTGTGTGCCGACCTGTGCATCAGCAACAGTGTACACGAGCGCGTATATCGTATAATCTCACCGCTGATCCAGGAATCAGGGACAAAAGGAACGACATTGCCCTCCGACCACAGCTACTGCCACAGGTGCGGAAATACAATGGACGAACGCGACGTAGCCGGGGCAATGCGCCCCTCGTGCGACTCGTGCGGAGCGGTCGTGTTCTTGGACCCCAAGCTGGCCGTAGTGGTGGTGGTATCGCGCGAAGATAAGATCCTCATGGTCAAGCGCGACATCGAGCCGATGATGGGGCGTTGGAGCTTCCCGTCCGGCTACGTGGACAGGGGCGAGGTGGTCGAGGAGGCCGCGGTGCGGGAGGTGAGAGAGGAAACCAACGTCGAGGTGGCGCTGGACAGGCTGCTGGGCGTGTACTCGAGTCGTGGCGCGCCGGTCGTCCTGGTGGCGTTTGCCGCGAGCGTAGAGGGAGGGTTCGCGGAGGCCGGGGACGAGACCCAGGCCGTCGGCTGGTTCCCGGCGGACGAACTTCCTTCGCTGCCATTTCCTCACGACGACGCGATAATGCGAGACTGGCGCGACGGCGCTTCCTAGACCGAAACCAGCCCTTCCGCCTCCCAGACCGCATTCAGAACGTAGTCAGGACGCGCGGACTCGATCTCCCACTCCCGCCCCAGGCGCATCCAGGCCGTCCGCATCCCTACCCCAATCGCGCCAAGTATGTCGTGCTCGGAGTTGTCGCCTACGAACAGGGTGGATTCCGCGCCCGCGCCTATCAGGTGCAGTGCGTGGTTGAAGATCGCCGGATCCGGCTTCCACGCGCCGAATTCCTGCGATACTACGCAGGCGGTCACCAGATCGGCGATGCCCGTCTTTCTCAGCTTGCCCCACTGGGTCTCAGTTCCTCCGTTGGTGACCACGCCCACCGGAACACCCTCGTCTCGGAACCACTTCAGCATGGCCTCGGTGTCCGGATGAAGTCCCACCACCGCCGGCATCATGGCGAAGTGCGCCTCCACCGCCGCGTCCAGGCTGGAAAAGCTGCCAAGCCACACCTCCAGCATTTCCTCGTAAATCTCCGGTATCGGCGCGTAGCCTATGCCGTAGCGCGCCATGCGAGAAACGAACTCTTCTCTGTCAGGCGGACGGTCGGGGGTTGGCAGCGTGTCGTACCAGTGCCCGAACAATCTCTCGAACGCCTCTGAGCGATCTATGAGCGTGTTGTCGAGGTCGAACAGGATTGACGTAATTGGTCGGTCAGTCATCGGCAGCTATGTCCCCAGGCCTCGCGAGCGCGCTTATATAAAATCTTCGGGCAGCCAGGCTCGCTTGAATATCCCGAACCGGATCGAATCGGAATCCGACGACGACTCCACCGAAACTAGTTCCCAGCCCGCGTCGCCCATCCTGTTCAGCAGTTCGGTGTTGTACTTAACCGCGTCCGCCCTGGCATTGAGCTTGATAACCTCGTACTCCCATATAGGCAGATGGGACTCGTATTCCATGTCGTCAACGTAGTCGAGCTGCACCAGGTCTTCACCGGAGACCTCGGCCCAGCCGTCCTCCGGCAGCGACGAGTCGCATATGTCGCACTTGGTCGCGGGGTCGAGCGAATATTCGCCGCACTCCGAGCAGAAGATTATACGCATTTCGCAGCCGCCTGAAGTTTCTCCAAGTATCCGTGCAATTCCTCACAATACATTCTACATACACGAACACATTTCAGATAGGCGAGGAAGGCCGAGCATTCCATGGTCTTTCGTTCTCGTCCTGTCATTCCCGTGAAAACGGGAATCCACTTTGAAAGTGACTGTAAGTTACGGATTGTCAGTCGTCGCCACTCGCCAGAAACCACACGGCCACGACCGACAACAGGGCGATTCCCGTAAAGCCCACGCCCCATGCCAGCCTGCCCTCGAAGACGTCCAGGATGCCTCCTATGAACACCGGGCCGAGCGTTCCACCCATGAATCCGAGAAACGCCTGGACGGCCATCGTGGAGCCCAGTCTGCCGGGAGGCGCGGTCTCGGTCAGCGCAGTCGAGTATATGGAGGAGTCGGCTGAAATCGCCCAGCCCAATATGCAGGCCAGCGCGACGATCAGCGCCCAGGGAGCGGCTATGACCCACCCGATGGCCAGGCTGCAAACTCCGCTCAGTATGAAAATTCCGCCCGCGCTGGCGGCCCGTCCAAATCGGTCTGAGATCGCGCCGCCCATGACCGGGCCGACGGATCCCACGCCCAGCGCGATGCCCCCGACCGTCGCGGCGGTAACCGCCGCCCTCTCCACGTCCGTCCCCCTGTACACAAGCGCCGCCGCCAGCAGCGCGGGAAGCCACACTCTCACCGCGTACAGCTCCATCGCGTGCAGCGAGTAGCCGATGATGTACTTGCGAGGACGCGGGTCCGAGAGAACGCCGAGCTGGAGCCTGCCGCCGGAACCGGACTCCGGGTCGTGCGCGCTTCTGACCAGCAGCAAGACCATAGGGATAGTCGCTATGGAGGCGAGAGACAGGACGAGATAAGCCGTCCGCCAGTCGAGATGGTTCATAAGAGCGCCCGTAGCCAGCAGGGACAGGGCGTTCGCGGTGTAGAAGGCGGTGACATACAACCCCATCGCCGCACCGCGACTCGAACCCGGAAACTCCTGCGAGATTATCCGCAGGCCGGGCATGTATATGCCCACCAGTCCGATGCCCGCAAGAAATCTGAGCGCGGTCGCCACCACCGGCTCGAACGCGGCAATCGGAAACAGGAGGTTCCCCACGACTGTCACCAGCGCGGAGGTAAGGAAGACCCACCTGGTGGGCAGCCTGTCGGTGAGCGGCAGAACGAGCAGCGCCGAAAGCGCGTACCCGGCGAGGTAGGCGGAGAATATGACTCCCGCGCTGGCGTTGCCGATTCCCCATTCGCCCTGGATGATCGGCAGGGCGGCGACATAGCTGGAAAACGGCAGCAGCGCCGTCAGAAGCATCGCGCACATGGCGACCAGCCAGCCGATCCGGCCCAGTCCGGCGCCCGCGTCGAATGGGAGCAACGTCTTTAGCCGGTTACCTGACAACTGTACCCCTATCGAATTCTGGAAAGAATCTGTCTGGCCGCCGCAAGTGTCGCTTCGTCAACCGGCAGCGACAGGACGCGCTCCAGGTCCGCCTCGGCCCTGCCGGTATCTCCAAGAATCAGGTGCGTCTGGGCGCGAATCAGCAGCAACTCGGCGCTCTCCGGTTCGAGCTCCAGCGCGCTGTCCAGGTCCGCGAGAGCGGACTCTCCATCCGACATTTCCAGGTAGATCTTCCCACGATTCACGTATGCTTCCGTAAGGCCGGGCGCCAGTTCGACCGCGCGAGTGAACTCCAGGATCGCCTGGTCCCGGATGCCGCTCATGGCAAACACGACGCCCTTGTAGTTGTGGGCTAGCGCGTAGTCGGGATTGATCTCCAAAGCCCTGTTGATGTCCGCGAGTCCGCCTGGGATACCGCCTAAAGCGAGCTGGGCGAATCCCCGGCGCGCGTACGCCTCCGCGTTGCGCGGCTCTTCACGGACTACCGAATCGAATACCCCGTATGCCTGTTCGAAGTGGCCGTCCTCGAGCAGTCGGACCCCCCTGTCCATTTCGAGGACCGAATCCGCGTCGAAAGAGTCCTGCCCGCTTCCACAGGACCACCAGGCGAGAGCCAGAACAGCGACCGCCCCGATAAGAGCTATCCTGACAGCGTTGCGCATCACGCCCCAGGAAGTCCAGGTTCGCTAGTCGTCTTCATCCATATTCCCCCAGGATGACACCCGCAAAGGGGTAATCCGAATGACCGGAGCGTCGTCGGGCAGCAGCCGCAGGTATTGCGGGTACTTGGACCTCAGCGCGACAATCGCGCGGCTCCGCTCGGCTTCCCGCAAGTCCAGAGTCGCGCTGGCCGTGATCATCACGTAGCCCAGTCTGCCCCAGTCCTCGTCATACCTGTCCACAAGGAACGACACTCTTGGATTCGCAAGTATATTCCTGACGCGCCGCAATTTGAGATGCGCTACCGACTTTGGCTTGGAGTCGAGGCCGATGTAGATGCGCCCGTCGAGCAACTCGAAGCAGACCGGTACGACGTTCGGCTGCCGCTCATCCGACGCGGTTCCAAGCCTCGCTACCCGCGCTCGCTTAACGAACCGCGTCTCATCATCGGTCAGCTTATCGCGCGGCATTCGCTCCTACTCCGGCTGCCAGACGCGGCGGTCACCCGACCGCACGAATCGTCCGTATCCCGGGTCCGGGAAGTGTCCCGATGCCACCACCGTACCCTCGCCTTCGAGTTTGTCCAATATAGCGTGCCTGGTCTCTCGCGCGAGGTCGGGATCGGTGTCGAACACGGGACTCCAGTCGGTGTACTGCGCCTGGGCCGGCGAGTGCGCCACGTCGCCCAGTATGAAGGCGCTCTCCCCGCCTGACGACACCACTATCGAGATGTGACCGGGCGTGTGGCCCGGAGTCAGAAGCGTGGTCAGTTCGTCGGTGACGCTGTACTCGCCTTCGATGAGATCGAGGACGTTCAGATTTTCGAGCGGAAGCATCTGCTCGTCAACATGCGGCGCCTGCGCCCGGACTTCAGGCTGAGTCCAGTGGTCCCAGTCGGTCCTGGTCACCAGGTAGCGAGCGTTCGGGAAAGTCGGACTGCCGTCCGACAGGTTCCAGCCCACATGGTCGGGATGTATGTGCGTAAGAACAACCAGGTCAATCCCCTCTCGGTCCACTCCCGCGGACTCCAACTCGCTCAGCAGAGTGGCGTCAGGCCCTCCCAGGCCGGTGTCAACCAGAACCAGTTTGCCGCCCGAGCTGACTACGAACGACCCGAAGCGCGGATGGATCAGCCCAGCGTCGTCCAGCAGGTCGGAATACTCCGACCGCCAGATCTCCATGTCGCTGGCCGGAAACGCCTCCGTCGGGTTCATGTCGCCCTGCCCGTCCGATACCGAAACCATCTCCACGTTGCCCACCGTCAGTCTCGCTCCTGCCATAAGTCACCTCCCTGAATTACAGCCAGTGTAGCCGGAGGACATTCTACCACGCTTTGGCTCGTCCGAATCGGCTTGACACAGGACAGCATGAGGATATGATTACGACTAAGAAACTATCTCAAAATCAATCGCGGGAAATGAGCGGCAAGACTAGTGCCAGAACCATCTGATTTTGCCATACTCCAGGTGCTAACCGTCATTCCCGCTTTCGCGGGAATCCAGGGGTGAGGGGCTGGTTTCTACACGTCAGAAAAATATGGACGCGGTACTAGGAGGGCCTCCTCTCCCTTGAGGGAGAGGATTGAGGTGAGGGTGAAATTCCATCCGGTTGGGTTTTGAGATAATCACTAAGCATCAACACCGAGGAGCGTCACATGAGCGACCGGAACGCAGACTACATCATTCGGGGCGGCCTGGTAGTGCGTGGAAACGGGATAACCCGCGAGGACATCATCGTCAAAGACGGCAGGATTCGGGCGGACGACGGCCGGTACAGGGACTCCGACGCCGGACGCATAATTGACGCGGCCGGCCTCTACGTCATGCCCGGCATCGTGGACGCCCACAACCACCCCGTCTATGCGGACAGGATAGAGACGTTCTCGCTCAGCGCGGCGTTCGGCGGGATAACCACTGTCATCCCGTTCATAGCGAACAGGCGGCGCGAGGGCGTGGAGGGTACCGTTTCGGACATGATACGCGAGTTCAAGGAGGAGGCCGCCGAGACCTCGTATCTCGACTACGCGATCCACGCGATCCTGCTGGGAGACGACGACGTGGAGGATCAGGTGCCGGAGATGATGGACATGGGCGTCATCTCCTTCAAGATGTACATGACCTACCCCCGGCGCGGCATGATGATGCCGGACGACCGGATGCTCAAGGCGATGGAGTTGGCGTCTGAGCGCGGCGGCATAGCGATGGTCCATGCAGAGAACGGCTACTGCATTGACTACCTGGTGGACAAGGCAATCGAGGAAGGCAACACCGGCCGGGAGCACTACGCGCCCTCCCAACCGCGCGTTCTCGAAATCGAGGCCGCCAACCGCGCCGCCACATACGCCCAGGTGACCGACTGCCCGCTCTACATAGTCCACCTGTCCGCGAGGGAGATGATACCCGTCCTGGAGCGCTTCCGAGGGGAGGATATGTACCTGTTCGGCGAGACCTGCCCGCAGTACCTGGACCTCACCAACCAGAAGATGCTCGACTTCGGCGCGCTCGCCAAGATAGGCCCTCCCCTGCGCGAGCGCGAGGACAACGAAGCAATGTGGCGCGGCCTGTCCTCCCACCTGATAGACACGATAGCGAGCGACTTCTGCGGTCACAAGAAGTCCCAGAAGGCGTCCTACGACGGCGAGACCGACCCGGACGAGATACACTCGATATTCGACGCCACCTTCGGCGGCAACTGGGCGGAGCAGATGCTCTGCGTGGCCTACCAGGAGGGCGTGAACATGGGCCGCCTGACACTGCCCCGCCTTGTTCAGGTCATGTGCGAGAACCCGGCCAAGATATTCGGCATCTACCCGCAGAAGGGTTCGCTGGACCCGGGCGCCGACGCGGACATCGTTCTGTTCGACCCGTCGGTGGAGCACACGCTGTCCGCGGAGGCGCAGCACTGCCTAGCCGACTTCACCATGTTCGAGGGCAAGCAGGTGACCGGACAGCCGGTTATGACCATGCAGCGCGGCGAGATAATCGTCGAAAACGGCATAATGCAGCGTCCGAAAGGCAGGGCCAACTTCCTGGCCGGGAACCCAGACCTCGCAGCCTACGCGCCTTCCGGCCACAAGGTCATGTAGCGCGGCAGGTCACCAATCATCGCAGAAGAACATTGCACAAGGGCTGCCAGTCCGACACCAGCGCCGCCTCCAGTTCGCGCGTCTGCTCGTCACCGTCCGTGAACGCGGTGGAGAAGCGGACGGTCTCGCTGAACATATACAACTGCCGACGCAGTTCGGGGTTGGTTTCGTTGGAGAGGTGGTCCAGCAGGCGGCGGCGTATGCAGGTGGTTGATATGCCGACGTAGAGACATTCGGGGATGTCTCCGGATGGGAGCCAGAGCGCATAGACTCCGCGCCTGTCGCGGGGCAGGCTTTGGACCTGCGCGCGATGGAACGGGCGCATGTCCCTCTCAAGCTGGTATTTGAGGGTGAATGTGTTCAACTGTCCACCTGTTCGCATTAGTCCCTTCGCCCTTGATGGGGGAAGGTTAGGATGGGGGTGAAGCCTCAACTGTCCGCTTACAACAGCCTTTCGCTCTGCGCTTCCTGCATCTGGGTGAGGATGTCCTGCCAACTTGTCACAAGGTTGTTGAATATGACAGCGTTAGGTGAGTCGTTGTTGCGGTCGTAGTGGTTGTAGAGGATGCGGCCGAGGCGTTCTACGGAGTCCACATCCGCGCCTACGCCAGACATCTGGCGAGCGACGTTGGCGGCGCCGGCTATTCCCTCACCATACTCGCGGTTGAGGTGGTAGGCCATTCTCATGCAGCCTTCCCAAGCAGTCATGCCAGTGGAGAGGGGCCTATCGGGATTGCCGTATTCGTCTATGCGGCGGAGTTTCACTCTGCCCGCCTCAGCGGTAAGAAGGCCGCCTATGGAGTCGGATTCAATGGCGACGTTCATCGCTTGTGAGAGGACCTCCGCCTCGCCGTAATCGCCCTCAGTGTAGCCGTGTTCCTTGAGCCAGTTGACGCAGAAGCGGCTTGCGGAGTCTATCTCTCCCTCCTGGGTCTCAAAGTAGTTCTCGATGGCCTGATTGATGGCGACGAGGGCCTCGCGGACGGTGACAGGTTCACCACTCAGAGTGTTGACCGAACTGTATCGTGAGTAGATTTCCATGCCCGGGCCGATGGCGGCTTGGGCGAGATCGGTGGGCGCGATGTGGCTTTCGCGGGTAAGGTGGTCGAGCGCGGCGGACAGTTCGCTCTGAAGAGCGTTTAAGAACTCGCGGCGGGTGGCAGTGGGGGCGTTTTCGGATCGGGGGCGGCAGACTAAGACAACTGAGGACGCGAGGGCGTTAGAACCAATCTCACGGAGTCGGCCTTGCCGTTCCGTACGCATGGGCCAAGTTCCTATTATCTGAAAACCAGCATTAATCAACGCAGCCAGCATTGTTTCCCAGCCAGTCGAAGCTGTGCCTCCCTTTTGATGCTCTTGCTGTTTATATGCGTAGAATATAGAAGATGGAAATTCAGGCGAACACCGTTCCCGTATTAGCTTCAATGCTTTACTCATCAAATCTTCAAAACGTTCTCTTGGATCATCAAAGCGAGACGCGGCTATCATCTCCTCGTTTTTTGGTGTCGCTATACCTGACAACAACTGCGGATACATATCACGAAGCAGAGGGCGGAGCCAAGCGTAGAAGAAATCGGAGAGGTCAGCATAAGCGATGTTGTCATAGTAAGGAGGATCAGTGACAATTACAGGCCCTCCTTTAGCATATATAGTTGTTGTGGCGTCAGCTTGATATACCTGACCACCTGACACATTGACAGGAAGACGCTCAACGGTCTCGGCAATTTGCTCTACACGAGATCGTTGGTTCTGTGCCAAATTTGAGAAGGGATTAGCTTCAGCGAAGTCCCATATCATTGGGATTGCTTGCCGAGTGAAAACGTTTCTCACGTTTTCACTCGGCAAGATCCATGACGACAAATTAGAACAATAGTCCGCCATTTTCCCAATAGCAAGAGACAGATAAGTAGAGACAGTGTCCGCATATTCGTTGCTTGATCCATCCCGTATAATCTGTTTGTGAACCTCCAGCACTAGATCGCTAAAAGCAGTCAGTGCCGTTAACTGGCGTTCAGTGAATAGCTGATGCCAGTTAGTAAATCCATATCTTTGTACTCTAAAGCCTAATGCTCGCTCAGGCAGTCTCCCGTTTGGACGCCAATCAGGTTTGGCGTCCATTGCCATCTGGGTATGTTCGTCATTGGGAGAGAGGAACAGTCGTTTGCGATCTCCCTCTGCTACTATGGCCGTCATACGTTCACTCATTTTCCCGGCTCTGGACTGTTCACGTACATACGAAAGCGGAGCAGTTGTCTCACAAGCAATACAAATTGCACCGTTGCGATTCACAGTCCCATTTTCTGGCACTCCCTTACTGTGGTTCTGGACAGCGAATGATATTTGATTGGTCTCGCGGCATACTACTGGCTTTATCCAGTGCTGATTGCTTGCTTTCCTTGAGGCTTGAAACGTTCGTATCAAGGGCATCTGAATACCGCAGGCAGGATTAGGACACGGAACAGTCCGCGCCCACAGCCATGCAATCACGGTGGCTTCCCCACCGTCGGGCAGTTTGGCCTTTGGGTAGAGGTTACCTATTCGCTCGAGTGCTTTCTTTCGCATCCAGCGTCCGTAGTAGCGGATGTCGTCGGCGAGTCCGGCGGCTCCGCGCCACGCTACCTGTTCGGGTTTTCTGTTCTTTCCCCTGCCAACGTGCTTGCCAGTGAACATACCCATCGGGTCGGCGTCGGGGTTTACGGGGGGTTGGTTATTGAACTTGGGCGGGAGTTCGATAAGAGCCTTGTTAATGAGAACGGCGACAGGGTTGAGGTCCGATGCTACGGCGCGTAGTCCGAGGCGCTGGGCTTCCAGCGGTATCGAGCCGCCACCTGCGAAGGGATCGTAGATGGGCAGCGCCTTGTCGTTCAGGTAGGCGAGGACCGTGGCGGAACTGTCTTTGTCGGGCGGCGTCTCGTTTCGCGAGCGGGCTACGGAGCGGGCTACTTCGTACCGCGCGTCGGCGATGAGTTTACGCACATCGGGCTTGCTCTCGTCCGTGCTTTCCCACTTGACGAGTTCTCTGATCATGTCATGGAGTCGTTCACGCTCCACCCGCTGCGATTCTTCGTCTGGGAATTCGTCGGGACAGGATGACGGGTCGTCCACCATGCTGGCGAATATGACGGCGCGGCAGGCGGCTAGAGGGCGTCGCGCCCACCAGAGGTGGAGAGTGGAGGGGTGTCCGTGGCGGATGGACTTTTCTCGGGCGGATTCGCGGTTTATGTCGTCGAGGGGTAGGTCAACTTCAATGAGTTTCTTACGGTATGCGGGTTGAGACATTAGCCTACACCTGTATGAGTTCATAGGACTGGGGCGAGGGCAATGGAAGTCCTTCTTCTTGGAGAGCTTCCGCGTAGAGTTGGATGGCCTCGCGTATCAGCTTGCAGACATCTTCTTTGGTATCAGCGACGGCGACGCATCCGGGAAGGTCGGGAACATACGCGCCGTAGCTGGTAGGGCCATTCTCGATTACGACAATATACTTCACTGGGCCACTCATTAAATCATCTCCATGCTCAGGTCAAGCTGGACGCTGTTATATCGGACAGAGCGGGAAATCAGGCGAGTAATCTGAGCATGGCCGCGATGGAGGCGAGCATTCCGAGAGCGACGCCGGTCGCCATACCCACACCCCACTTGATGATGCGGATTTCAGAGGCGCGGATTTCGGATGCAAATTCGGCGAGAAGTTCCTGCTTGGAAGATTCGATCTGGCTCTCCAGCCGCTCAGTGGCGGCGCGGATTTCAGAGACGAGTTCGGCAGTGATGGCTCTCATCTCGCCGCGCAGTTCTTGCACGTCAGCCCTGGTAGCCAGATGATCATAGGGTCCTTCCATGGAGCTAACACGTTCTTCCCGCATCATCATCTGTTTCTATTCCCCTGCGTCAACCGTCCAGCGCGAACTTCGGGCCGATTGTATCATATCTGCTCGAGGTCCAAGCCGAGTTGGACACTGTTCTCGCGGATGGAGCGGGCGATGTTCTCGGAGAAGCCGTCCTGCTTGGTGGCGGACACGGTTACGCTGACCGTTATCTGCACTCCGTCAGCGTCGAGGTTTCGGATTATCTCCTCGTTGAGGAGGCTGATGTCGTTCAGGTCCATTTCGCTCTGGAAGGTCTTGTTCACTACTATTTGGGTGACGGCGGGGGGCGCGCTCGGAGGTACAGTGTCCACAACAGGAGGTTGGGGCGGGGCTGCCGGAACGCCGGGTTCAGCGGGTGTCGGCTCAGGTTGGTCGTCCCGCTGGCGGCTGGCCTGTTCTTCCTTGACGAGGCGAGCAATCTCGGGGTTGATCAGAATGCCGTGTTCCAGGTCGGATATGCTGAACAGCCCTTCATCCAGGGGCTCGTCGAAGCGCATATCGTGGTACTCATCGGTGTCCGCGTTGGCGTCGTAGCCCTCGGCATACCCGAACGCGGCTTCGGGGATACCGCGCCGTATGCAGTCCACCAGGACGGACTTGTTGCGCAGGCGGTGCATATATACGTTGGCCGTCATCATATCCCAGAGTTGTTCAACGCTCACATGGTCGTGGCCGGATTTCCAGATATACTGCTGGAGCATGGCGTCGAGAGCGACCGGGGACAGGTTATCAACGAGCGCCTCTTCCTCAATGAACTTGTCGAAGGCGCTCTCGACTATCTCGCCGGTGTCCCGCGCGTTTATGGACCAGGGGTTCATGTCGAAGCTGGACGAATTCTGCGGATCCGGCTGGTACGGAGCCATGGTCCAGCGGTAGGCATTGACGAGCGCGGCGCGGACTTCGGATTCGTACTGTCTCACGCCGTCAACCACCTGTCTTCGGCGGTCACCCTCGAGGCTTTCGATGCGGCGGTCGCCGCTCTGGATCGAAGTCCAGGCAAGGTAGTTTCGGACTGCTCTATACAGGTTGCGAACCTCGTCCTTTCGGGCGACGAGGAAGAGCAAGGTATTCTTACGAACACGAGAGGCGTCGCCTCTGTTCTGGAGGATGTTCAGTATCTCAGGAGTAGCATCGTCGGGTTCGCTGGCGCGGTTGGAGAGCGACTTGCCAGAAGGAAGGATAACGAGTCGGACGGAGTCAGTATCGGGGACTTCGGCGGAGTTTCGAGGGAAGATGATGACGTCGGATCTGCGTCCGACGGCTTCTTTCATCACCCTGTCTATTTCGTCGTGTATCTCTCGGTCGCTCATGGAGTCGGCGCGGTCAGCGACGACCTTGTTCAGATTTTCCTCGACGTGGAAGTAGTATCTGCCGTCGCTGTGGTATAGGTGGTAGAGATCTCCGGTCATCTGACCCAGGGCTTCGTTGTAAACGGGGACGCCGTGTCCTGGCTGTACGGTCGCGAGGTGAATGCGGCTCGTGTCTATTCCCCTGACAGCGCCGCCCGGCGCACTGCCGAGTACGATGGCGCGCGCCAGACGCCTGGATACGCCGAATCTGCCAAATCTCTGCGAGGAGCGGTCAATCATGTCGGTCCTGGAGCCGTCGGTGTCGGCTTCGGTGAGGACCGGCCGCCACTGTTCGCCGAGTATGCTGATGAATTCGCCGCTCAGACCAGGATCGTCAAGTGGGAGATCCGCCGGCATTATCAGGGGAGAAGAGTCGCCGTCCAGGTAGAGCCGGCTGACACAGTGGGCCAGCATACGCAGGACGCCGCGGGTGCGCTGGAAGCGATGGATAGAAGACCAGTCGGAATAGAGCCTGTCGAATATCTCCGGGTGTATGGGATAGCAATCCTTCATACGTTCAAGATAGTTCTGCTCCCCAGCCTCCTGTGGGTAGTCACGTCGCGACCTGCTGTATATCCTGGAGAATGCCTCACATGATCTGTCCCGTTCGGCCTGGTCAATCTCGGTTCCGAAGAGACGACGGCGAACAACCTCGAACGCCTCATGGACTTCCAAAGGCTCCCAGATAGCTTCGATGCGTCCGAGGATGCTGTCGAGCCTGTTGAGCGCGTAGAGTCCAGCATCGCCTCCGGCTTCCGCCGCGCTTTCAGGCAGGGTAACTACAAGCGCAACATGGTCACTGCCGTTAACCGACTCTGTGAGATTCTGGATGAATGTATAGATGTTGTCCTGGGCTTCGCCGGCGTTTCTCACGTAGGCCACGAGTTCGTCTATGAGAATGACACAGGGGCCGACGTGTTGGAACAGTTGGTTGAGCAGCCTCTCGCCGGGCGCTACGCCGCGCCTGGCCGCGTCGCCAATGATGTCGTAGGCTTCCTGTCCGCCCAACTGGTATGCCATTTCGCCCCAGAGGGTGTTGAGTGGGTCGCCGCTGTCGGTCACGTTGGTGTCCGTGGGAGAGAGGTAGGTACCAACCAGCACGGCGACGCTGGCGTCCATTCCCTGGTCAGGATCGAGTCCGACTTCTTCGACGATAGCGCGTATCTCAGAGCTGGTTTGCTGGGAGTCTCGGCCTTGCGTGGGGTTGGTGAGCGCACCGATATTGTTGACGAGGTGGTAGAGGGCAATGAGGCTGTGAGTCTTGCCGCCGCCGAATCCGGTCTTGGTCTGTATCACCGGGTCGCCACCGTTGCCCGCGATACGTCTGAGGGTGTTGAGAAGCAGGGTTCTGATACCGGGAGTGATATAGGTGTGATCGAAGAAACTGACGGGATTGCCGTACTGGGTGGCGTCGGCGCGTCCATCATGCACCTGCTGCAAGTTCGCCGCGAACTCGGATTCCTGGAACGTTCCAAGTGAAACGTCGGAGTTGGGCTGTATCACCTCGCGCCAGGGCGTAAGGTCGCCGGACGTGCGAGGCTGCCGCTGAACAGGTTCGGTGTCGGTTTCAGGTTCTGGTTCAGTCAATGAGGGAGTTACGGGAGCGGGACTGCTGAATAGCCGTTCTCTTATGTTTTCAACGGCTTGCTTTTCCTGGGACGCATTCATCTTTCCCAGCACATCTGATATATGGAAAAAGTGCGCCCTGGTGAACTCTGGATCTATGTCCTGGGGCGCTGGATGAGCGGCCTTATTGCGAGCTTCTTTAATCTGCCAGAGCGCGTTTTGCACGGTCATATCGGAAGCGAACACTGATGAGAATACGTTGCGCCAGTAATCCTTGATCAACAAGGGAAAGTCGTTTATGTCTATCGAGGCTTCAAGGTCATTGGGATTCCGGGGAGCGCTCGTCCGGAATTGGAGTGAACGACTTATCAACTGGCTTACCTGCGCGCCCTGAACACTTCGAAGGTTTCGAACGATGAACGGACGCATAGCGTCGCGGTATATGTCCAGCGCATCATTAAGCGCGTCTCTGTTGGGTCTGTTGACAGTGGTCATAGGTTCACTCCGCGTAAATATGTGGGAATTATACATCGGCACGCTGGGCGTGTGCGATTCTCACAGGCGGAATAATCGGGGCATATCTTATCATACCCACGAACCAAGAGAGGACGCGCGCCAACCTTGCCCTACCCTCCGTCCACTGTGCTACAATACCCACATCGCAGAACAAAAGTGCCTATATTATATAATCTAGAACTTATCAATGATCCCTCATCCGACCGAAAAATTTCCGATCCAAAGCTAACGACAGGTGTTTACAGGTCACTTTCCACGTGACTCGCCTCCTGTTCCAATTGGAATCTCACCTGGAACGTCACCTGTATGACATAAAGGCTAATTTATGACAGATGCTTCCGACCGGGTTGATACAGGTTTGCGCAACCATGTCGGGAATGCTCTATAATTCCGCATACAAAGAATCCAGGAGCCGTACCTTGACCACCACGCACGAAAACATCCGGCTGACCGAACTCGCAAGCTGCGCGGGTTGAGCGTCCAAGTTCAGCCCCGAGGACCTGGGACAGGTCCTGAGCAAGCTCCCTCCGGTTTCCGACCCGAATCTGCTGGTCGGCGTCAACACCGGGGACGACGCCGCCGTCTATCGCATGGACGATGACACCGCGCTCATCCAGACCGTGGACTTCTTCCCGCCGATAGTTGACGACCCGTATTCGTTCGGCCAGATAGCGGTGGCGAACGCGCTGAGCGACGTGTACGCGATGGGCGGAAGGCCGCTGACCGCGCTGAACATCGTGGGCTTCCCGGTCGCGCTCCCGAAGGACCTGCTGGGCAATATCCTGGTGGGCGGGGCGGACAAGGCGCGCGAGGCGGGCGTCCTGATAGTCGGCGGTCACACGGTTGACGACGAGGAGCCCAAGTACGGCCTGTCGGTAACGGGCGTGGTACGCCCCGGCGACCACGTGACCAACGCGGGCGCGAAGCCGGGCGACAATCTTGTGCTCACCAAGCCCATCGGCACGGGGATAATCACCACAGCCGCCAAGCAGGGAGTCGCGCCCGAAGACGTTCTCAACACGGCGGTTAGCATAATGAGCCAACTGAACGATGACGCCTCCTATGCGATGAATGAAGTAGGAGTCCACGCCTGCGTTGACGTCACCGGCTTCGGCCTTCTGGGACACCTCAGAGGCATGACGCGAGCGAGCGGCGTGGGAGCGTCGCTGAACTTCGACGCGATCCCGTTCATCTCGGGCGCGTCAGAACTCGCCGAAAGCGGCGTCGCCCCGGGCGGAACCCATCGAAATCTCGATTCCATGGAAGCCGACGTCACGTGGGACGACTCCATAACCGACGTGCAGAAGATCCTTCTCGCCGACGCCCAGACCTCCGGCGGACTGCTGATAGCGGTCTCCGACGAAAAGACCGGCGCGCTGCTGTCGGCTCTGGAATCCCATAGCGTCCAGACGCGCGTGGTTATCGGGGAGATAATCGCTGATAAAGATGCGCCCTCCATACACGTCAACAAGAGATAGAAAACCGAGGCAATCGCAATTCTCATGTCCACATCAGTCAGAAGACACATATCCGAAATCGTCAAGACTGCCCTCGATACGGCCCAATCAACCGAACAGCTACCGGAAGTAGAAATTACCGACCTGTCCATAGAGAGGCCGCAGAAGGCCGAGAACGGCGACTTTTCGTGCAGCCTTGCGATGAAGCTCGCCCGCCCGATGAGGATGAACCCCAGGGCCATCGGCGAGGCGATGGTCGCGGCGCTTCCCGACTCTGAGATTGTGGGTAAAGTCTGGGTGGCGGGCCCTGGATTCGTGAACTTCTCACTGGATGAGGGGTGGCTCCAGTCCCAGGTGGACCGCGTGATTGAACAGGATGATACTTTCGGCAATTCCGGCATCGGGGGCGGAGAGAGCGTACAGGTGGAGTTCGTCAGCGTGAACCCAACCGGCCCTGTTCACGTGGGACACGCGAGGGGCGCGGTCCTTGGAAGCGCGCTCGCCAACGCGCTTGAGGCTGCGGGATGCGACGTTCAGCGCGAATACTACGTCAATGACGGCGGCACCCAGATGGAACTGTTCTACCAGACCGCATACGCGCGCTACCTCCAGCAGTGCGGCAGGCAGGCCGAGATTCCGGAGGACGGCTACCATGGCGAGTACATGAACGACCTGGCGCGTGCGATAAGGGACAGGCACGGCGACAGGTACCTGGACATGGACCCCGAACAGGCCACCGCCGCGATAGGCGAAGTCGCGCTCGAAACGATGGTGGACTCCATCAGGGACTCGCTGGACAGGCTGGGCGTGGGCTACGACGTCTGGTTCAGAGAGCGCGGCCTCTATTCCGAGGGCGGCTTCGACGGCGTGATGTCGCTGATAGACGAGCGCGGCTACCGCGCGGAGCGCGACGGCGCGGTGTGGTTCGCGGCCACCGAACTCGGCGCCGAGAACGACGCGGTGCTGATACGCTCCAACGGCGCGCCCACCTACTTCGCCTCCGACGTCGCCTACCACCACAACAAGTTCGTCGAGCGCGGCTTCGAGCGAGTTGTGGATATATGGGGCGCGGACCACCAGGGCCACGTCAGCCGCATGAAGGCCGCCGTCTCAGCGATGGGCGTTGACCCCGAACGGCTCACCCTGATGATCTACCAGATGGTCACATTCAAGCAGGGCGACGAACTGGTGCGCCTATCGAAACGCTCCGGGGACATAATCACGGTTGACGACCTGGTTGACCAGGTAGGGGCGGACGCCTGCCGCTACTTCTTCCTGTCGCGCGCCGCCGAGACGCAGATGGAGTTCGACCTGGAACTCGCCTCCCGCCAGTCCTCCGACAACCCCGTCTATTACGTCCAGTACGCCCACGCGCGCATAGCGAGCATCATCGCCGGCGCAAGGGAGCGCAATATCGAGTTCGGGGACGCCGACCTGTCGCTGCTGGACCATGAGGCGGAGCTGGCGCTGATCCGCAAGATAGTGCAATTGCCCGAACTCGTCGAGGTCATGGCGACCAACCTGGAGGTACACCACCTGCCCCACTACGCGCAGGAGTTGGCGACGGCGTTCCACTGGTTCTACCAGCAGTGCCGCGTGATTTCGACAGTGGGAGGCGAAGAGGAGCTAACCAAGGCGAGACTGCGGCTGTGCCTGGCGTCCAGAATAGCGCTCGCGCGCTGCCTGTCGCTAATGGGCATGAGCGCGCCGGACAGGATGTGACGCCCGAATCCGAAGGACTACTCCAGTCCGCCGTTCCTCTTGTAGCGCTGCGTCTTCAGAACATAGACCTTGTTGAAGTATTCGCCCAGTTCCAGGTGCCTGTCCTGCACCTGGCCGCGCACGCGGCCCGGCACACCGACGACTATCGAGCGGTCGGGCACCTGCATGTCGTCCAGAACGACCGCGCCGGAGGCGACGACGCACTCGTCGCCTATCTCCACGCCGTCGTTGACCACTGCGCCGTTGCCCAGCAGCGTCCTGGCGCCGACGTTCTTCGCGTGGCACACCACGCGGTGGCCTATGACCACGTAGTCGCCGATGGTCGCGTCGGTGTCGCAGTGGACGACCGAGTTGTCCTGTACGCAGGTGTACTTGCCAATCGTTATCTTACCCATGTCGCCCCGGATGACGCTTCCGGGCCAGACGCTCGAGCCTTCCCCAATTTCCACGTCTCCGATTACGTATGCCGCCTCGCTCACGAAGGCGGTCGGGTGAATCCTGGGTGTAATTCCATCCAATGTTCTAATCACGGCGCTTCCCTCGAGTAAACCAGGTTGATTCAGTGTCCCGCATACTGTATTCCATTGGGGGCGCGGAGAAAACCCCCTACCGCCTCCCGCGCGTATGCTATGCTGAACGGCAAACGATAAATCTCGCAAAAGAGGTTCACAGATCAGCATAATGACCAAGATTAGCGCAACTCTGGCTTCGGGAATCGTACTCATGGTTCTGGCTCTGGCCTGTTCCAGCCCCGAACCCACGCCTACACCGACGCCTGAGCCTACCCCGGTTCCAACCCATACGCCAGCGCCCACCTCCACGCCTGTACCGGCGCCAACACCTGAGCCTACCTCGACACCCGAACCCACAGCCGAACCTGAACCCACTCCTACGGTCCAGACGGCGGCGCTGTTCGAGTACAGCCGCGCCGTCAGGCTTCTTGAAGTTCAGGAGTTCGACGACGCCATCACCGCCTTCGACCTGGTGATAAGAAAGCTGCCCGACTTCGGCAGGGCGTACTACCGGCGGGGGCTCGCGTTCTACGGCGACGAGCGGCTGGCGCTGGCGCTGGAAGACTTCGACAAAGCCATCGAGCTGGAGCCTGAATACGCCGGAACCTACGTGGCGAGGGCGAAGGTTCATCTGGACGAGGGCAGGAAGGTCGAAGCGCGCGTCGACCTGGAAAAAGCGCTGGAGGTCGCCAACCCCATCCGCATCTACGACAGGCCAGTCATCAGGGAGGCGAGGGAACTTCTCGCCCTCTTCTAATGTCCGCTCCTAAATGCGGCCCGGCCAGGAGCGCGACTTCGCCAGCGCGTGAAGCCCCGAATGTTGCGCGGCGTTCGCCGGCCTGATTCGCTCGCCGAGGACATTCGCCATTCCCCTTGTGACCGAGTCACCGGGTGGTGAAGGCATCTTCTGAAATTCGGAGACGATTCCCTCGGAGGGGCGTATCGCATACAGACAGGGCAGCAGAACATTCGACGCGATTACAAGCGCGAAGCCGCGACCAATATGCGGCGCGTCCGAGACTACCCTGACCAGGCCGTTCGCGCCGCCGCGCTCGAACACGGCTTGCATACGCTCAGAGAGACTTTCGCCCAAGCCGGAAGCCAGGATGAACCCCATCGCCCTCATGCGATTGACCGGATCTGCGCTCGGCCTGACCCTGAACATGCTCCAGTCTCGCGCGGATAGGCGGGAGCGTGCTCCGAGCATCGAAGCCACCCTGCGAATCTGGTCGCGCTCAGGAGACGCGACTCGTTCAAGAACATTTCCGACAATCGCCAGCGCCGCGAACACTCCGAACTCGGCTGTCCGGCGCGGTTCGTCCTTGAGGGGCGTGAACAGCGACAGGGGCGCAGCCCTGGACAGCGCGAGAAACGGCTTGCGGTTCCTCGCGTAGCCCATCGCCTCCATCATGCCCTGGTACACGATTTGGTCAGGGGATGCGCCAGCGTCGAGTTCCAGATGGAAGCCCGCGCTCTTGGCCAGGAATCTCTGTACTCCCAACTCTTCCAGGTCGGAGGGCGAGATTTCCGGCAAGCTTGAGGATTCGGCGGCGCGCTCTGGAAATGTCGCGGTGGCCGTGGGCGGGCCGGTGAAATGATCGGGGTTACGCACCAATCTCAGAACGACCTGGAGAACGACGCCATCGTAGGCTGGATCGGCATGATGGCCATGCGCCCTCCAGCCGGACTGCTCCAGGTGGAGCTCTACGTCGCCACCGAAGGTGCGACCGTCGCGTCTGAGGACCGCGCCCTTGAAGTCGGGGCCGGCTGCCTGGTTCCTGACCCCCGGGAATACGACTTCGTACCTGTTGCCGTCCCCATCCACAACGTCGGGGCGCAGTTCAATGGAGCGTTCCCAAAGATCGGAGAAACGCTTCTCGGAGGTGATGTTCGCTTCCAGGACTGCCATTACGTCTGCCTTGCCCAAATCCGCGACACGCCGACAGACTATGTGACGGGCCATCGGGACGGGAAAGAGACGCCGGAACGCGCCAGCATACTCTCACCGATTCGCTGGACATCGCCTATCAGTTCGCGCTCGTCCACGAAAGTCGGAGCATGGTCGCTGACGACGATCTTGCCGTTCACGATGACGGTGTGAACGCTGCGCCCATCCGCTGAGTACACCAGGTTGTTCACGGGATTGAACAGGGTCCGCCACTCCGGGCGCATCGTGTCGAACAATACCAGGTCGGCCTTCTTGCCCGCCTCGATGGAGCCAATGCTTTCGGACATGCCCAGCGCCTCGGCTCCGGTCACCGTACCCAGTTCGAGCGCGGTCTCCGCGGGTATCATGGACACATCCCCCCTGCCGTCCTTGTACAGGATGGCGGCGAGGTACATGGCCCTCAGCGTCTCTATGAGGTTCGAGTTGTTGGGAGCGTCGGTCCCTAGGGCCACTTTCACGCCCGCGTCCAGCAGTTCGGGCAGCAGCGCGCTTTGGGTCATGCCTGCCCCGCCCTTCGCGGCGGCGGGAGGGCACATCGCCACCGATGCGCCGGATTCGGCAATTAGGCCAACATCGTCTCCGGTTATGCCCAGCGCGTGGGCGAGCAGAACGTCCTGGTCGAGGAAGCCCATCTCTTGCAGGAAGCCCGTGGGCGTGGCGCCGGTCCGCGCCTTCCAGTCCTCGGTAGCGGCGTCGCTGAAGCTGTGGTGGATAGTGGCGCGGGTCTCGCTGTCCTTCGCTATCCGCGCGACTCCGGAGAGCAGTTCGGGCGAGGCGTACTCGGATGAGAATGGCATCGCCCAGGCGGAGACCATGCCGTCCAGTTCGCCGTCGAACTCGGCTATGGTCTGCTCGGTAATGGCCAGCGCCTCGTCGGTGTCGTATGTCGGCACGTTGAGCGGGTTGTGGCTGTCGGTGACCTGCGTCCCGGTGACGATACGGCATCCGGCTGTCCGGTAAGCGTCCAGGCAGGCAGCGATGTGCTTCGTGCTGCCCGGATCCACGAAGGTGGTCACGCCGTACTTGAGAAGTTCTGTGATTCCGAGAAGCGAGGTCAGACGCTCCTCCTCGGCGGACATGACGCTCTGGAGCCTGAAGACGTTGGGCAGGTAGTCGGGGCCCAGGTCGTCGGGGAATATGCCGCGCGTGGCGTGGGCGTAGCTGATGTGCATATGCCCGCCAATGAAGCCGGGGGTGAGAACGAAGTCGCTCGCGTCAATCGTCCGGTCTGCGGCAACACTCGCCAGTTCCGAGGACTTGCCCACGCGCGTAATGGTGTCGCCCTCTATCAGGATCGAGGCGTCGGTGATGATGCGTCTCTCGGCATCCATCGTGAGCGCGTACAGAACGTTTTCTATCTTGATAGAGGGAGTGGCCATGGACAGGACCTACTGCCAGTGTTCGGGGAGGATCGGCGCGTCCAGTCCCAGGTTGTCGGCTATCCAGCGTTCCATGTAGAGGCCGTCCCTGTAGCTGGAATGCTGGGAGGCGTACATGGTCACGTCGCCGTCTATGGCGTCCGATACGGGACGAAGCGCATCCGGCGCCAGGATGGAGCCCGCAGGCCCGGCGTTTATCAGCGTCGTCGCGTTGATGCCACCAGCGAAGGCGCGCAGGTCGAAGTGGGAGAGCGTATCGGCGACCGAATCCTCGTCCGACGGATAGGCGCTCAGGTAGTCATTGTACTCTTGGAGTGGGTAGCCCTGCGTCTTCGGGGCCACACCAAGCGGATCGTAGAACAGCGCCGGAGTGCAGACGAGGTGGGTGGCGCCGGGGCGGAGGGCGAGGGTCTGCATGGCCACGTCGTTGCCTATGACCACGGTCCGCGACTTATCTACGTAGTCCAGAGAGTTCAGGAATTCCAAGCCGCGTATCGCGTCAGCCACGATACCCCGGAAGACGTAGCTTTCGGACGACGATATGCCCTCAGTGAGCAGGCCCGGGAACATGGCGGCGAAGGGCTTGTCCGAGTTTCGCTGTCCCCTGCCCGCAAGTGAGAAGGTGACGAACTGGCTTCGGACAGCGTTCGCGGTCCCCTGCGGGATAATCTCCAGCACGCTGGCGTACTTGGGAGGCCAGTAGATGGCGGGATGCGGGCCGTCACCCTTCGGAACGCTCAGATATCCAAAGAGCCTGTACGGGCCAATGCTTGTGATGTGAACGCCGTGGAGCGTGGCGAAGTCGGTCTCCCTCAGCGGTATGACCTCGATTTCGGGCTCGGCGGGCGTGGCGTCGAGTTCGGCAAGAACGGCGTCCCAGTAGGCGTCGAAGCCGCTTGGCCTGGTGTAGTCGGCGTCAGCCATTGGGCGCCTCCCTGTTGAGGTGTTGGTCAAAGAATTTGACGATGATCGGATCGTGTTCGTCCCGTCCGGCGCTGTGTCCCTGCCCATCGTAAGCGTACATCCCCTTGTCTTCGCTGGCAATCTTGTCGAAGAGCGCGTAGCCGGTCTCAGGGGGACACACGTTGTCCTGGAGACCGATATTCACGATGATTGGACAGGTTATGCTGTCGGCGAAGTTGATGCAGTCGAAGTAGTTCAGAGTTTGCTCGACGCGCTCGCGCCTTTCGGGGTGCAGCCTGAGATAGTCGTTGATCTCCTGGTACGGGTAGGTACTGGTGAGTTCTATCGAGTCCATGAAGCCGGTCAGGTAGGGCGCGCCCGCGGCGGCGGCCTTGATCTCGTCCCGCATCGCGGCTGTGCAGAGGGTCAGCCCTCCCCCCTGGCTGCTGCCGGTGACGCCTATCCTGTCGGAGTCAACCTCGTCCCTGGACAGCAGGAAGTCAACACCGCGCCATGCGTCCACGTAGAAGCCCCTGTACGAATAGACGTTGCGGTCAACCATGCCATAGGTGAGCAGACCCGGGTAGCCGGGATTGAACTGCGCGTTGGAGCGCAGCTTGCCGCGCGGCGCGGCTCCGAGTGCCGCGTATCCTCGCCTCGCCCACTCCTTGGGTATGGGCGGATCGCTCTGGTAGCCCGGCACCGCCAGGATAGCGGGCAGCGTGCCTCCGGCGTCCCTCGGAAGACAGTACCAGGCCGCGACTCTCACGTTGTCCAGGCTGTTATAGAACACCTGGAAGACCTCTACATCATCGTCCGAGCGCAGAGGATCGGGTACTACTTCGGGAGCCAGGTCAACGCGGGCGACCTGCGCCTTCACGTCGTCCCAGAATTCGTCGAAGTCGCCGGGCTTGCGCACCTTGCTCCGATAGTTTTCATCTACCACGTATGCCAATGAAAGAACCCCCACTACGCAAAACAGCCGCGCACCAACGCTGAATCAAAACGGGGCGTATTGCCCAGGGCGCGGGCGGCTGGCTATAAATGGAGCGGGTGATGGGATTCGAACCCACGACATTTTGCTTGGGAAGCAAACACTCTACCCCTGAGTTACACCCGCTCAACGTGCTAAGATTCTACATCACGATAGAAAAACTAACAACCGAATGCACAGGAGAATAAAATGGCGCTTCAGCCCGCGATACTGGAAATCGGAACAGGAATTGACCTTCACGGCCAGGACTACACGGAGGCGGCGCGGCGAGCGGTCTGGAACGCGGTTCACCAGAGCAGCCTGATGTTCCTGGGAATGCTGGGGCCAGACACCTCCAAGGAGATGATAGTGGACGTGACGGTCGCTATACCCCAGCCGGACGCCGTTGACGCCGATACCGTGCTCGCCGTCCTCCCACATGGCAAGGGGCGACTCACGACCGTCGAAGGCGGGCTAGAGATAGAGCCGCGCGAGGGGTCGGGAGACAAGACAGTCATAGCGAACGCGGCGGTGGTCGTGAGAGTGGACGTATAGGCCCCTACACTACCGGCTCGGCTCGCGTGAGCCCGGCGAGTTCGGGAAGTTCGTCCAGCGGGATGATTTCACCCGTCTTCTCGTAGGTCTCTATAAGCGTGCGCAGGTCGTCCTGGACGCGGCGGGAGACGCCGGCGTCGCTGTCGAAGTTCACGTAGATGATCTCGGCGCGCAGAAGCAGGTCGCCGGAGGCGCGGTTGTGTATCTCACTACGAGTAGTCAGGCTCGTGTTGCCGATGCGCTCGACCTTCCAGTGGATGTCAATTAGGTCGTCCACCCTTGCGGGCGAGATGTATTCGAGGGTCGCCTTCACGGTAGCGGTGTCGAAATGCCGCCTGCCCTCAGGGTCGTACAGGACGAATCCGAGATTGCGAAAATACGCGGCCTGCGCAACTTCCAGATAGTCGAAGTAGGAGCCGTTGAACACTATGCCCTGCGCGTCGCAGTCCGACCAGCGGACCCGCTCTATACACTTGAACCTGAAGTCCTCGCTAGCCAAAAGCAAACTCGCTTTCTCGATACTGTAGGATATAAGTCGGAGGTGCAGGCTGGATGCTGTACCAATTTAGTCGGCGCTGCCTGTGGCGAGAAAATTCCCTTCCCCCTTGATGGGGGAAGGTTAGGATGGGGGTGACTCCCCTACCGACCAAGCTGATACAGGTTCGAAGGCTCAGCCTTCCTTGACACTGATTTTGGCGTAAAGATATACTCAACTTGATGAGTTCGCAACTGACAGCAGAGTGCCAGGTCGTCCACCCCGACGGCTTGGAAGTAGAGATAAACTCGGGTAGCATGACCCGCCTCGCAGGCGTCTCCCAAGCGCTCGGCGGCGCGGAGGGGATACACTTGGCGATAGCCACCATCCCTCCCGGATGCGCGTCCAGTCCTCACTACCACGTCAACTGCGAGTCGGCGATCTACGTTTCCAAGGGAAAAGGGCGATTTCTCACGGGCATACACCTGGAGAAGTCGCTGGACATCGCGGAGGGCGACTTCATCTACGTGCCGCCGGACTCGGTACACCAGCCGGTGAACGACAGCCTATCGGAGACGATGGAGTTGATCGTAGCGCGCAACGCGCCCGTTGAGATAGTCGTCGAATTCGACCCGGAGACGGGCAAGCCAACAGAATAACCCTCCCCACTTCCCCTCCCCTCTCAAAGTGGGCCATTAGCTCAGTCGGTTAGAGCGCAGTCCTGATAAGACTGAGGTCCCTGGTTCGAGTCCAGGATGGCCCACCAACAATCAGAGTTCTTCAGCGCTCAATTACAGTCGTCAGTTATCTTTGGTGTGGATACCCTTACTGTCGGTTTCAGGAGCGTCAACGGCTCTCTACTGCGTCGGCGTGTTCATAAGGCCGGATGGCTTCTAGCTGTTCAGATTCGATTCGCTGGGCATGATATAGGTCCCAGCGAAGTTGCAGATTCATCCAGAAGCCCGGAGAGACCCCAAAGAACCTGGCGAGACGCAAGGCGGTGCTCGGGGTTACCCCGCGGCGTCCCCGGACAATCTCGTTGACCCGCTGGTACGGCACTCGGATCCCGCTAGCCAAGTCCTGTTGCGTCATGCCCAGAGGCATGAGGAACTCTCTCAGTAGCATCTCCCCCGGGTGTGTGGGCTCGCGGTCGGTCGGTAAGCGAACCATATTGGGTCTCCTGGTCAGTGATAGTCGGTTATCTCTACTTCGGCGGGACCCGCCTCCGTCCATACGAAGCAGATACGAAACTGATCGTTGACGCGAATACTGTACTCTCCGCTTCGGTTGCCAACCAGCCGTTCAAGACGATTGCCCGGCGGTACGCGAAGATCCCCCAGAACGGCAGCGGAATCAAGCTGGTCAAGCTTTCTACGCGCTACTCCCCATATCGCCTGAGGGCAAGTCCGCCGGGCCATTCGGGTAGCGCGCCCGTTAAAGACATCCTCGGCTCCACTATCCTTAAACGATACGATCATGGTAGCATGATAGCATGGCATCCATGCTACAACAAGCGGTCTGACAGTACCGGTAGCGTTTCCTTTCGGGTGGTTGGATTATAAGATGTGGAGAGAAACATCACAGAGGGGGATGAGATGTCGGGCCTGCTGTATGAGTTAGAAGAACAGAGAGATCGGA
>DAOULF010000059.1:0-2172 GCA_034420555.1 Dehalococcoidia bacterium | reverse complement strand
TGTCGGTAAGCCGCCCCCGATCTGAGTGGCCGCGACCGGCGCCGGTAGTCGTCGCGACCTGTTCTCCCTGACATGACAACTGCGTCTGCTAATCCTCAGACAGGCTGCTAGTTGATCCACGATTACCGCGTGACTGCGCCGCTTCGCCTGGGTGCCCTCACCCGGATTGTTGATGATGAACGGGTAGAAGTGGGGTATGTCGGGCAGGCACACCTCTGGCAAACACGAACGCGACAGCCCGACTCCCTTGCCGGGCGTCCACTCCAGCGTGCCGTGCTTGCCCAGATGCACTATGGCATCCGCGCCGAAGCCGTCCCGCACCCAGCGGTAGAATGCTATATAGTGATGTGTGGGCATGAGTTCGGGACTATGGTATATGGCGATGGGATTCTCTCCGAAGCCGCGCGGAGGCTGTATTCCTACGAACACGTTGCCCAGTCGCAGGCCCGCCATGAACAGGTGGCCGTCGTCCACATAGACTTCGCCGGGAGGGTCGCCCCAATCGGACTTCATGGAGTCCTGCACGTCTGCCGGGATGGCGGCGAATTGCCTGGCGTACTCGCTTGCGCCCACCCGTCCCTCGGCATTTCGCATCTGCTCCGGCGTGAGGAAGTCGGCGTCGTAGGTGCAGCGCTCGATGAGCCTCCGCATCAGTTCATCGCCATCCTCCGGGATATCTTCCACGCAGTAGCCTGCGTCGCGCATGGCGTTCAGCAGGTTGATTGCGGACGCGGGCGTGTCTAGTCCCACCGCGTTTCCGAGCCGAGCGGCCTTTGTGGGATAGTTGCTGAGTACGATGGCGACCTTACGTTCAGAGATAGGTGTATGGGAGAGCCGAGCGTAGCGGGCCGCAAGCGAAGCGACCGACTCGGTCTGCTCCATGTTCGGGACGTACCGCCTGAGATCGCCACCAGTCGAGACGTTCCGGGACGCTTCCTTGAACGAGACCGGCACCGTGATGATACGACCGTCTAATTCGGGCAGCGCAACGTTCATCGCAATGTCCAGGGGACTGAGACCTATGTCGCGCTCCTCCCACATCGCCTGCGGCTCGGTGGACACAATCGCCTGAAGAATCGGTACGTCGAGACGTTCCAGGATACGCACGTCCCAGTTCTCATCCGCGTCGCCTATGATCGTCGGTCCTCTGTTGCGACTCATCGCGAAGCTCTGGGTGCATATGACCACGTCCACCTCTGAACTTCCGTCGTGGTCGGTCAGGTACTTTCGGAAGACCGCGCCATCATCGTCTCGGAGGCTGGAGCAGAACACTGGCAGAGTGTTGCAGCCGCACCGTTCCAGCGCGTTTATCATCGCATCCACGAACTCCAGGTTCCCGCTCACCCAGTGGGCGCGATAGAACAGCGTCGCCACGGTGGGCCGGTCGCCGCAGTAGTAGAGACGCCGATATTCGTCGAGAGGGACCGCACCCAGCCTGCCCGGGCGGTACACGCCGTCCTGTGGAAGGGGGGCGGGCGGCTCGTAGCCGTAGTCGGTGCCGAGTACCTCGTCACTCAGAAACCTGAACAGGTTGCAAGTATTCACGACTCCGCCATGGTTCAGGTACTCGAATGCGGTCTGTGCCACGACAGCAGGGGTGGTGGAACGACGTTCGAACATGGCGTCGCGTGTCGGCTCACCGGAACACGCTACCAGCGGGATTCCGAGTCCTCGACATATCGCCTCGAGACGCGGAAAGTTGTCGCCGAGCGCTTTGTCGCCGCCGAGCAGCCGTGTCATAACGAGAGTCGTGCCAGTTAGGAACTCATTGAGAAAATGCCCAAAGGCCCCGTCGTCTCCCGCCAACGAGTAAGGATTGAGGGCGAGGACGCCATCCAACCCAGAGGGAAGTTCGGACCTGGCGCCCTCGACGGTCAGAATGTCGGTGTCCGACGTGGTAAGAAATACGATCAATTGCCTGTTCTTCTATCCTGTTATGGTGCTGTGAGACCTCACTCTTCGACAAAATAAAAACGCCCCGACTTTTCGTTGTCGGAGCGTATCGAGTCATCACTGCCTGCTTATTCTTGCTGTGTCGAACGCCTACAGGCGTGGAAGCGCTCCCATCAGCGAGAAGCCCGCTTCCAACACGCGGGACAGGTATCCTGACTTAGGGGTCATCGCGTCTGCGACGCCTTCCCGATCCTCGGACCAGTGGCAAATGTCGCATAG
>DAOULF010000058.1:0-3816 GCA_034420555.1 Dehalococcoidia bacterium | reverse complement strand
GAAGCGTTTGCCCGTTCGCATCCGCTTTACAAGGGAGATATTGCCGATCCTGATGTCATCTCGCAGATTTTCGAGGACCACCCGAACATCGGGGTCGCCATCCACTGCGCCGCGTTGGCAGTAGTCCCCGATTCGGTCGGCAGGCCGTATGAGTATTATCGCAATAACGTGACGGGGTCGGCGGAGCTCTTCCGAATGCTGGCCGAGCGCGGATGCAGAAACGTCGTATTCAGTTCGTCCGCCGCGCTCTACGACAACGTGCCGGGCTTCATGGTTACGGAGGACTCCCCCACCCGCCCCCAGAGTCCATACGCGAGAAGCAAGCTGATGACCGAGATGATGCTTGAGGACATGGCCGCGAGCTACGGCCTTAAAGCCATCTCGCTGAGATATTTCAATCCGATTGGAGCGGACCCCAAGCTGCGGTCCGGCCAGGTACAGAGGGAAGCCACCCAGATAGTGAACATCCTGGTCGAGGTGGCGAGCGGCGACAGGCCGATATTCCAGGTCACCGGAACCGACTGGCCCACCAGGGACGGCACCGGAATAAGGGACTACATTCACGTGTGGGACCTCGCGCAGGCACACGTGAAGGCGGTCGAGCGCATTGACGACGTTTTCCCCGACGGCCCGGGATTCCAGATCATCAACCTCGGCTCCGGCAGCGGCGTGACGGTCCGGGAGATAGTATCCGCGTTCGAGCGTGTTCACGGCTCGCCCTTACCCCAGGAGGACGCCCCACCCAGGCCGGGCGACGTGGCGGGAGCGTATGCCAACGCGGACAGGGCCGCCGAGCTTCTCGGCTGGCATACCACGCTGAGCCTGGAGGACGGCATACGAGACGCGCTCGCCTGGGGAGAGAAGTCGTCCTACGCCTAATTTGTGAGAGGACGCGCCGTTGCGCTAGAATTTCACCAACCTAAACGCGGATCACAAGCGCTGTTGGGCCGCCATTTCAGAAGAGGCGTCCAGGCGAGAATTAGGAAGGTGTATTCACTTGGCTGACATCAACGTAGCAATAATCGGTCTGGGAAATTGCGCTTCCTCCCTGGTTCAGGGGATTCATAAGTATGCCGACGCGGCGCCCGACGACAGCATTCCGGGCATCATGCACCCGGTTCTGGGCGAGTATGGAATTGGCGACATCAACGTGGTCGCCGCCTTCGACGTTGACGCCAGCAAGGTTGGCCTCGACATATCCGAGGCGATTTACGCGCCGCCGAACAACACGATCAAGTTCCACGACGTCCCTCACACAGGCGTCACCGTCCAGAGGGGAATGACCCTCGACGGCGTGGGCGAGTATATGTCCGAGGTCATCGAGAAGGCTCCCGGCCCGACGGACGACATCTCCGGCATCCTCAAGGAGCGCGAGGTTGACGTGGTTATCAACTACCTGCCCGTAGGCTCAGAGGACGCCACCAGGTGGTACACCGAGCAGATACTGGCAGCGGGCGCGGGCATGATCAACTGCATCCCGGTATTCATAGCCAGCGGCGAGGGCGACTACTGGCAGCGCAGGTTCAGGGACGCGGGCGCGCCCATCATCGGCGACGACATCAAGTCCCAGGTCGGCGCGACCATCATCCACCGCGTGCTGACGCGGCTGTTCATGGACCGCGGCGTTGACCTGGAGCGCACCTACCAGCTCAATTTCGGCGGCAACTCCGACTTCCTGAATATGCTCGAACGCTCCCGCCTCACCTCCAAGAAGATATCCAAGACACAGTCGGTCCAGTCCCAGATTGACGCCGACCTCGAACCGTACAACATCCACATCGGCCCCTCCGACCACGTGCCCTGGCTTTCAGACCGCAAGTGGGCGCACATCAGGCTTGAGGGCAACAGCTTCGGCGACGTACCGCTGAACATAGACCTGAAGCTGGAAGTGTGGGACAGTCCCAACTCGGCGGGTGTGGTCATAGACGCCATCCGCTGCGCCAAGATAGCCAAGGACAGGGGACTCGGCGGCCCGATACTCGGCCCGTCCGCCTACTTTATGAAGTCCCCGCCCGTGCAGTACACCGACTCCGTAGCCCGCGACATGGTGGAGGATTTCATAGCGGGGAGGGATAACTGAGCGTTCGTCGAAATAAAGGGTCAGGCATACTGTATAATCCCGGAAGAGATACTACTGAGCGGGAGAGAAAGATGGCGCAGTACCAACACGTCCGACTGCGAGCGATGCTTCTCGCGCTTGTGCATACACTCGGCAAGAAATCCTGCAAGACGAAGATAGTCAATCTGGTGTATCTCACGGATGAGCGGAACTACCAACTGCGCGGCGAAACTATAACCGGCCTTGAGTACATCCGTGAACGCGGCTGTCCGAATGCCTTGCGCAATGGTATCGTTCGGATGCTGAACCACCTGGTGAAAGACGGCGAGATCACAGAGGAAATCTGTGTACAGCCTGGCGGCGTACACAGATACCGGACTTCCAGGAACCTCGATGTATCCACGCTGCCGCTGTCGGGCGACGATTGGATTGAGATTCAGACCGCCATCCACAAGTATGGCCGCATGAATACTGAGGACATCGTGAGAGAGTCCAAGAACACTATACCCGTTCAGAATGCCCGGGAATACGAAACTCTGCAATTATGCCCGGATCAGTCTCTTCGCATAACGGACGAAGAAATCGCCAATGATCCGTTACTCCGGATAGCTATTCAGGCCAAGACAGCCGACACCGGCGACCGCATAACCCTGGGCAAGCTGCGAGGATACGTCGGTGAATCGGCTCAGCTTTAGCTCGAGCGGCAATACCATTCCATTCTACGCCGCCCTGACCGCCGAAGAACGCAGATCAGTAAACAGGGCATTCGACTACATTCAGGACTTCCCTTATGAGCATGGGGACGTCATAATCAGGAAACTCGCCGACCCCATTACATGGTACGAATTCGATGATGGTCAGTGGCGTATCCTCTACACGATGGAAAGTATGTCGGACACGCCATTATCCAAAGAGATCAGCGTATTCGCCGTAGGATACGCATAGGCGGTAGTGTTTCCTCATTTGGGGAAGAGAAACGCTACCCTACCCTATCCAGCGTCTAGCCATTTGGCCCGAATCCATATACAATGGCGACATATCTTCCGGTATGCGAGGAAGTCAGAAGCGCCACGCCAGTCAGTCGCAAGTCGAGGTGAAGAGTATGGATCGGCCCCTGAAAATCGGCCTGTTTTCACCTTACGATCACGCTTTTCATGGCGGCGTGCGCAACCACATAATCCAGATTGCCGACCAGTTCAGAAGCTGGGACCATGATGTGCGGATAGTGGCCCCCTGCTCCTCGCCCGAGTCTATCCAGGACCCCGATTTCATCCCGATGGGGCGGCCTGTTCCGGTTCCTACTGCGGGCTCGGTGGCCAGGGTGTCGCTGTCCGTCTGGATTACTCCCAACATAAAGAACGTTCTTGAGAACGAGGGCTTCGACGTAGTTCACATCCACGAGCCTTGCGCGGGCATGGTGCCGCTCGGAACGCTCAGCTCTCTGAAAAAACGCTCGGCGGTCAAGGTGGCGACCTTCCACAGCTACCGGGGACGCAGAACCTGGTGGGCGATAGGCTCGGACAAACTGGTAGAGCCGCTGATAAGGAGACTGGACGGCAGGATAGCCGTGTCCGAACCCGCCATGCAGTTCATCAGCAAGCACTTCCCTGGAGAGTACAATGTCATACCCAACGGTATAGACGTTGACGAGTTTGCCTTTCCCGAGCCGCTGCCGGAGTTGATGGACGGCAAGATGAATTTGCTGTTTCTGGGCAGGCTGGAGAAGCGCAAGGGACTGAAATATCTCCTGCTCGCCT
>DAOULF010000057.1:0-5369 GCA_034420555.1 Dehalococcoidia bacterium | reverse complement strand
ATTTCACCCCGCAGCACCAGCTCATGGCCGGACGTGCGCTCGCCATCATCGGCGTCGAACAGGGAGTCCAGTTCGTAGATGCCAACAGGCCGCCGTCCCTGCCCAGAAACACTCCGCAGCGCAGAGTCGTCGAGGACGAACTCGACGAAAAACTCAGCGCTGCGGAACGCGAACTCATAGGCTACGCCAGGAAGACCACCCGCGGTGGTCGAAAGATGGTCCGCTTCTTCCTCGACGCGATGAACGGACTCATCAAGAGCTTCAGTCCCTCGCTGAGGATAGCCGCCGCAAAGGAACTCATAGGCTGTGGCTTCCCCCTGCTTACCCGTGTCAAACGACCCAGGACCGTGGCTCCCAAGCCGGAGACAGTGAAACAGCCCGCCCCGACAGATGAAGCCGCTGTCTCCATCTCCGAACCCACTGTCCAGTCTCTCAACGGACACCCCGAACGCTGCTCCTGCCAGACCTGCGTCCGCTCAGCCATGTCCAGGTTCAGGCTCACACACTGCGAGCAGGGCGAGGAAATACACCAGTACATAGTCCGCAGGGCCATGACAGTCACACGGAATCCCATACAGCGGCTGTCCGAGGCCACTCTGGTATGGAACCAGTACATGGCGTACATCAGGCGTCTATGCCCCGAGTCCACCATCGCCGCGCTTCCGGGCTGGTTCCACAACCTTCTGGAAGACGACCCTCACTACCCCGACGGCTACAATCCGAAACTGGTGGATAAGAACTACGACTTCTGGATGGGCGGTCTGGACGACGACGAATGGGAGGATCCCGACTGCGAGTGTGATGACTGCGACGACGACCACGACCGGGACGAGATTGGCAACTGCCTCTGCCCCATCTGCTTCGACTCCGAAGACGACCCTTGACCTCCAACGGCTAAAAACTAAATACTCTTCCCCCTTCGTGTATCTTCGTGCCCTTCGTGGATAGGATTAAGTTGCCGCCTCTACCGACTGTATGACGATTCCAACACAAACGTTTTACTTGTAGCCATTCGGCGTTGCTAATATAATGTCCGCTGGGTATGCGCTGAACATGAGGCGGCTCCGTACAGGTTTTCGCCTCTCCTCGCCACCCTCTACGATCCAGGATGAACTGAAAGTTCGAGCCGAGCCCACAGATGACCACCAGCAAGCGTGATTACTACGATGTCCTGGGCATTTCTCGTGACGCCACTGAGGAAGACATCAAGAAGGCATTTCGGAAACTGGCCCTCGAATTCCACCCCGACCGCAACAGGAGCGAGGGAGCCGAGGACCGCTTCAAGGAAGTAAACGAGGCGTATCAGGTTCTCTCCGATTCACGCAAGAGAGCGACCTACGACCGCTTCGGACACTCCGCAGTCGGCGGCAACGGAGGGCGTGGCTTCGACGGATTCGACGTTGGCGCAGGTGGATTCGGCGACATATTCGACGCCTTCTTCGGCGGTGGCTTTGGTGAGCAGACCCGGGCGCGCCCCAACGCTCCACGCCGCGGGAACGACCTACGGACATCGGTTACGACGACGTTCGAGGAAGCGGTCTTCGGCGTCGAGAAAGAGATCGAGATCGAGCGGATAGATGTCTGTAACCGCTGCAATGGAGCGCGCAGCGAACCCGGCTCCGGCTCCACGATGTGTTCCAACTGCGCCGGTTCCGGGCAAGTTAGACGCTCGCAGCAGAGCTTCTTCGGACAGTTCGTGCAGGTAACCCCGTGCGGAGTATGTAGAGGCGAGGGCAGCGTCATCAACGACCCATGCAACCAGTGCCGCGGCGCCGGACGCGAACGTCGCAATCGAAAGCTCGCGGTCACGATACCGGCGGGAGTGGATGACGGCATCCAGATCAGGCTGAACCAGGAAGGCGAAGCCGGCCTGAATGGAGGCAGGCCCGGAGACCTGTACGTAGTCGTGCGAGTCCGCGACCACGAATACTTCGAACGGTATGATACCGACATACATCTGCCTCTCCCCATTTCCATCCTCCAGGCCACCCTGGGAGCCAAAATCAGCGTTCCCACCCTGGACGGTGAGGAAGAAATCACCATTCCCGCGGGCACTCAGCCCGGCGACACATTCACGCTCAAGGGCAAGGGCGTGCCATTCATCCGCTCCGGAAGGCGGGGCGACCAGGTTGTAACCGCCAGGGTCGAAATCCCCAAGTCTCTCAGCGAGGATCAGAAACGCCTCTTCAAGGAACTGGCCGATTCTATGGGCGAAGGCGAGCTTGGTGAAGGCAACAAGGGCCTCTTCGACAAGTTCAAAGACGTGTTCGGAAACGAGTAAATGCCATCCGAGTGGATCGAGCTCAGCATCGAAACTCCCCCTGAATACGTAGAGCCGCTTTCCGAGATCTTCTATCGCTACGGAGAGGGCGGCGTCGCCGTCGAACAGCCCGGAGGTTTCAACCCCGACGAGGGCGAAACGCTGCCGGTCCCGGATCGTGTTACGGTCAAGACCTACATCCCGAAAGACCCAACCACCGACAGACGCCGTGCCCAGATAGATGTCGGCGTGCGCTTGGTCGCCCATCTTGCGCCCGTATCCGAACTGCGTGAAAGACCCGTTTCCGAGGACGACTGGCGCGACAACTGGAAAGAGTTCTTCCATGTACTGCGCGTCGGCAGGCGAGTCGTCATCTGTCCCACATGGCGCAAGCACGATCCCGAACCGGACGACGTTATCGTCCACCTCGATCCGGGTATGGCCTTCGGAACGGGGCACCATCCCACCACCAGAATGTGCCTTGAAATCATCGAGCGGATAATGCCCCGGGGAGCGAGAGTTCTCGACCTCGGTTGCGGCTCCGCGATCCTGTCCATAGCAGCCCGCAAGCTGGGCGCCGAGAGCGTTGTGGGCTTCGAGATAGACCCAATCGCCGTAGGCGCCGGACACTCCAATGTCGGAATGAACGGACTTGAGGACAGCGTGGAAGTGGTTCGCGGCACTCTGCCAAGTCCCAAAGCTCCCCCACAGTCCTTCGATCTGGTAGTCGCCAACATATCGGCGAGAGTCGTCACTGACATGGCGGCGCACATCGCGGACTGCGCCGCGCCGGGCGGCAGGATCATCGCCTCCGGCATCATTGAGAAGCACCTCAGCGGAGCTGTCGAGGCGCTCGAAGCGACGGGCGCGACGATTGAAGAGAGGCTCGTTGACGGTGATTGGATCGCGCTGATAGCATCGGTCTGAAGTCTTGGAATCGGTGCCTCGAATCCTTGGCGAAACGGCCATATCCGTCGGACCGCCTGACGATTATAGAATCTTTGACGACGAGTATTATTGATTGCCCAGGAAGCAGAAAAACCAGCATAAGAGACAGCAGCGCGCCCTTCAGAAGCGGACCAAGAGGAAGCAGAAACTGGCGCGCAAGCAGTCGCAGCAGCCGGTGACCCTCAATCCGCGCAGGCTGCTCAGGATGGCGCGCCAGATGCCCGTCGAGGGCGCGTGGGTGCAGCAGGGATGGCAGGAACAGGGTGTCGCGCGAGTCCTGCTCGCCCGGACTCAGCCCAACGACAGCATAATGTTCGGCGAGTACATCGTTGACTACTTCTGCACCGGCATCAAGGACGCATCCTACGCATCCAACGTCAACAGAGAGACATTCTTCAACGAAGTGATACCGCGCCTGTACTCCGGGACGCCTCCTCTCGACATCGAAGCGAGCCTGGCCCAGGAGGTCATCTGGGGGGCGGTCGAGTACGCCGAGGGACTCGGATTCGATCCACATCGCAACTTCCGAGAGGCAAGCCGCATTCTCGACCCGTATGACACTCACACCCACAGCGGCGCGATAGACTTCGGGTACCAGGGCCTACCACTCTACATACCCGCGCCGGACGATAACCAGGTGGGCATCATTCGCAGGCTGATAGAGGCCGTGGGCCTGGGCAACTTCTACTATATGCCGCGCGGCGACGTTCCCGAAGAGGTGGCCGAACTCCTGCGAGTGGAGCAGCCGGAAGAGACGCCCGACTCCGCGATATGGACTCCCGAACTCCAGCAGCGCGGCGGTACTGACGCCCAGTCCGGCCTGTGGGTTCCGGGACAGCAGCCCGAACCTGCCTCCGAGGGCGAGCAGTCCGAGCAGTCGCTTATCTGGACGCCCGGGCGCTCCTGACGGCGGATCGGACCGGAGCACCATGCACCGCTTCTTCGTCAGCCCGTCCGACATCAGCGGCAATGCCGTGTCCTTTCCGTCGGACCTGTCCCGGCAGATAAGCCGTGTCCTCAGAAAGTCTCCGGGCGATGAGATCATCGTGCTGGACGACACCGGATGGGAATACACGGTCTCCCTCTCCGCCGTAGCGCCCGCTCAAGCCGAAGGCCGCATAACGGACAGGCGCGCAGGGTGCGGAGAACCCGCTATTCGGCTAACCCTTTACCAGGCCATGATAAGGCCAGAGAGGTTCGAATGGGCGCTCCAAAAGTGTACCGAGCTTGGGGTCTCCCATTTCGTACCGGTCGTTACCCGAAGAACCTCTCGCGGTCATGGGACTGTCTCCGCGAATCGGATGGAACGATGGCGGCGCATCATACGTGAGGCGGCAGAGCAGTCGGGGCGTTCCAGGCTGCCCGAACTGGATGATCCGCAGACGCTGGAGGACGCGCTTGAGGCCGCGCCGCGTCCGGCCCTAGTGGCGTGGGAGGGTGAGACACACCAGTCGCTCAAGTCCGCCCTTGAGCATTGGCGAGAGCAGACAGCCGTTTCAGGTAACGTGTCCATCTTCATCGGGCCGGAGGGCGGCTTCGAGCCTATGGAAGTCAAGTCGGCGCGAGAACTAGGCGTGGGGATGGTCAGAATGGGGAGACGGATACTGAGGTCGGAGACGGCGGCGGTCGCCCTGGCGACGGCTGTCATGTATGAGCTTGGGGAACTGGGACCGCGCGCCGTTAGTTGACGGAGCAACCTGCCGCGTTAGGCATCACTGCGATTCCCGTTTCTTCCGTCCAGGAACGGGGGAGGCTCGTCAAAGTCCTCGCCTCTCGCCTTGGCGTCCAGCCGGCGTCGGTTCCACTCCCTGATCGAAGTCAGATATAGGTTGTGCGCATCGGCGTAGCCTTCGGCATAGGCCTGAGCGCGCGTTTTCTCTCTTGTAGCCCAGTCGAATAGTGGCATGATAGATTCTCGCTGGCTGTCAGAATTCAAATGGTCAAGTTCTCTGTTGGAATTTCATGTTTCGACAGATCGAAGCACTTTTGTTCTTTAATAAGGGCATTGTAGCATAATGCCGGAGGCGGAGAAAGAGTGAACTCTGGATTGGTAGCGTTTCCTTTTAGGTGGTAGAAGTTATTAGTCCGCGTCGCTGAAGCAGGACCAACAGGTTGTGCGGACTCCACCAGGTTCCCATTTTCTCCCGGCGCCGAAGCTCAC
>DAOULF010000056.1:0-20202 GCA_034420555.1 Dehalococcoidia bacterium | reverse complement strand
CGCGATGGCCAGGTATGCTCCCTGCGGTCCGAACCGCTGGTACAGCAGCCCGCCGATGACCGGACCGCACAGCATGGCGACGTTCATAGCCACTGTGTTGAAAGCCGCGCCGTTGTTCACTCGCTCCCTGGGCAGGGTGTCGGCAACCAGCGACTGGGCGACGGGCATCTGGAAGAGGCGCACGACGCCCATGAACAGAGTGATGGCGAATATATGCCAGACCTCCAGAAGGTCGGTCAGTATCAGCGCCAGCATCAGAATTCCCATGAGTCCCATCACGAACTCGACCGACATGAGCAATAGGTTGCGCGGCAGGCGGTCGGCTATGGCGCCGGCGAACAGGGCCAGAAAGTTCAGCGCCATGCGCGCCGCGGCGATGGAACCGACCAGAAACGGGGAGTCCGTCAGCGAGAGGACAAACCATCCCAGCACCGCCGACTCCATCTGCGTCCCAATGCCCACAAGCGCGGTGGAGCCCCACACGAAGGCGAAGTTGCGGTGGCGGAAGACGCCCAGAGGCGTGGAAGCCCGGGTCAGCGAGCCGATGAGTCTCAAGCTACAATCCTGCGCCGTTTAACTTCGGCGGACATCTTCATGGGCGTTACACTCTATTAAGATTTCATATCCTCAATAGTCTATTGGCGAAGCATATCACGGCAGAGCAGGCCAAGCTGATACAAGTTCTTGCATTCACAACCCACGAATCGTAACATTCGGTTCCAGCGAACACATCAACGATTTCAGCGCATGGGGGAAACATGAACATCGCTCGCTTTCTGAGGAACGACCGCGTCCAGTGGGGCATCATCGAGGGAGAGGAAGTGTACGCGCTCCATGGCAGCGTCTTCGCGTCGCCCCGTCCCGGGCGCGTTCTATGCTCGCTTTCCGAAGTCCGCCTTCTCGCGCCCATAGACACGCGAACCAACAAGGTTGTGGCCGCCGCCGCCAACTATGGCGAGCCCGACGGACGAGACGGCCCCGGCATATTCCTGAAGCAGCCCGGGACCGTCGTCGCGCACAACGAGCCTATCGTGTATCCCCGTATCTGCCGCTCGGTGATTCACGAGGCCGAACTGGGCATCGTCATTGGGCGCAGCGCCCGGAGAGTCAGCGCGTCCGACGCCCTGGACTACGTGTTCGGATACACCTGCGTAAACGACGTCAGCGCAAGCGAAATGACCACCAGCGACGTAGGTCGCGGGACCAGCATGAGGGTCAAGCACTTCGACACCTTCTGCCCCATCGGTCCCTGGATAACGACCGGCCTGGACGGCGACAACCTGCGAATCCAATGCAGGGTGAACGGCGAGACCCACGTTGACGGCTCCACCGGCGGCATGGTCTGGGGCGTGGCCGATCTCATAAGCTGGATGTCCGAGGTCATGGCGCTGAATCCGGGAGACATCATCCCCGCCGGTTGCCCGGGAGTGGGCGAGATAAACGTCGGAGACAGCGTAGAGGTCGAACTGGAAGGCATAGGGATACTAAGAAACCCCGTCGTAGCCGACTTCTAACCGAAACCCTGCCGCGTACTCCGTCATTTGTATGTTGAAAATCCCCTCTCCCCCAGGGAGAGGGCTGGGGTGAGGGTGAACGACGATTCAGCCATTCCCGCGAAAGCGGCAATCCACAGGCTGAGGTCAAGGCAACCTCGGATAACCGGAAGACCCTGCGACTGCACTCCCACACCCTTCACTTTCGCGCTCTGCATACGCTATAATGCGAACATACAAACTAACTAAGGGGCGCGTCCGAAAGATGGTCATGAACTCCGGCATACATAAATACGCCCTTATGCTGACCTATTATCGAAGGGGCAGAAAATTTCCCCCGTAGCTAAACTCTGGTGATCTCTGGTCATTAACAGGTGTTCTAATTACCTGTTGCCCACCAGTCAAGCCACCTGTTCCCACCTGTTGAATTATAAATAAAAGTATATGACACCTCGAACCTGTTCGATTCAATGACCGACTTTGCAAAAGCCCTGGACTTTAGCCAGGCGGTTTGCTCATTGGCAAAAGTCCCATCCCTCGCTTATTCGTCATTCCCGTGAAAACGGGAACCCCGAAGGGCTCGCCGCTCGGCAATCCAGGGGTAGGGAGGTGGCTTGAACCATTCCCACGAGCCACTTTTGTGATGCTTCCTATACCCCAATCTTCTTTGCAATCTGGAACATTGCTGCATTATGCTATAGTAATTGAACAAATATCAGAGATCGGGAGCCTCAATTGAAGATTACTCAAGAAGAAGTTGTGGACAATCAGACGACTCTCCGCATCGAACTTGAGGAAGCGGACCTGAATCCATACTTGGATCAGGGATACAGGCGACTGGCTCCGCAGATTTCGCTGCCCGGATTCCGAAAGGGCAAAGTTCCCCGGCATATCGTCGAAGGCTTCATGGGCCGCGAGAGCCTGCTCAACGAAGTCCTCGACAACATGGTCTTCGAAGTAACCAGCAAGGCCATCGAAGAACAGGAAATAGACTCCGCCGGGGTGCCGAAGATAGAGGACCTGGAACTCGATCCTGTCAGCTTCACCGCCACCATAGCCCTCAGACCCGAGGTCGAACTGGGCGACTACAAGGCGATCCGCGTCCCCTACGAAGCGGAAGAAGTAACTGACGAAATCGTTTCGGACAGGATTGACAACATACGCGAGAGCCTCGGTACCTGGGAGACGGTCGAAAGGGCGACGCAGATGGGCGACCTGCTGAATCTGGACGCCCGCGGCGAGATCGAAGGCGAGGAGTTCTGGAGCCGCGAAGACGGCGTATTGTACCTGGACGAAGAGGGCTCAGTGCCGGTAACCGGATTCCCGCAGGCAATGGTAGGAATCGAGCAAGGACAGGAAACGGACTTTACGCTCTCGATCCCCGAAGACTTCAGAGACGCCTCGATAGCCGGTAAGGAGGCGTCTTTTACTGTAACGGTGAATGAGGTCCGGGAACGCAGCCTGCCCGAACTAAACGACGAGTTCGCCCAGGGCCTTCCCGACGGGTACGAGAACCTGGAAGCGCTCCGAAACGCGGTCAAGGAAGGCATGGCGGCGGACGCGGCGGCGAGGCTGGAACAGGAGTATGAGACCGAGGTGGTCCAAACCCTGATAGACGAAGCGACTATCACCATACCGCCGGTCATGCTCGAAAACGAGACCAACAGGGTCCTCAATACCCAGGAGCAGTTCCTCGAAAGGGCGAACATACGCAGGGACGACTACCTGCGCTCCATTGGAAAGACTGAAGAAGAAGCCGATCAGGAGGCCGAGGAGGAAGCGGATCAGCGCATAAGGCGCACTTTCGCCCTGGACAAGGTCTCCGAACTGGAGAACGTCGAAGTATCCGACGAAGAGATAGACGAGCGGTTTAACGAGATGTACGCGGGCCAGCGCATGAGAAGGCAGGAGCGCCGCAGTCGCCGAGAACCCCTGGGCGACATGCTCAAGTATGAAAAGACCGTCGCCCTTCTCGTGGAGATCGCCAAGTCCGATTCCGAAGAACAACCCGCCGAAGATCAGCCAGAACCCAACCCACAAGATGCCCAAGCTCAAGAAGGAGACGCGCAAGATGATGAATAGGCCCGAGAACGTCATCCCCATGGTGGTGGAGTCCGGTTCCAGGGGAGAGCGTGCCTACGATATATACTCGCTGCTCCTGAAAGAGCGGATCATTTTCCTGAGCACCGCGATATACGATCAGGTCGCTAACAATATCATCGCCCAGCTTCTCTACCTCGACAGGGAAGACCCGGACCGCGACATCAGCCTGTACATAAGCTCCCCCGGCGGCTCCATACCCGCGGGTCTCGCCATCTACGACACGATGCAGCTAATACGCCCGGACGTCTCCACGATCTGCGTGGGAATGGCCGCCAGCATGGCGACCGTGCTCCTGTGCGCGGGCGCCCCAGGCAAGCGGTTCGCCCTGCCCAATTCCACAGTCCACATGCACCAGGCCATGAGCGCGGCCCAGGGACAGGCTTCCGACATCGAGATAGCCGCGCGGGAGGTACTCCGCCAGCAGGACATAATCCGAGAGATTATCTCCAACCGGACGGGACAGCCGATTGACAAGATAGCGGTGGACTCGGATAGAGACTTCTATCTGAGCGCGGTCGAGGCTAAGGAGTACGGCCTGGTGGACGACGTGCTGGAGAATCCGGGGATGGCGGCCGCGGCCGACTGACCCTCTCTCATTCAGCGCCAAAACGCATCCAAATCTGGGATATACTGATCAGCGAGGTGGTCTGCACTCATGACTACGGGGCGAAACGAGTACCAGTGTTCTTTCTGTGGTAAGCCGAAGGAGCAAGTCAAACGCCTGATTGCCGGAATAGATCGTGTGTACATATGCGATCAGTGTGTTGGCCTGTGCGACCAGATCATCTCTGAAGAAAGGCCGGCCCAGAGAAACCAGAGCGCCCAGAACAGGTTCCTGCACAAGGGCATGAACCCCAAGTTCATGTACAAGAAGCTCGAAGAGTACGTCATAGGCCAGGAACTGGCCAAGAAGACGCTCAGCGTGGCGGTTTACAACCACTACAAGCGCATTTGGTCAAACCTCCGACACCCCGATGTCGAGCTTCAGAAAGCCAATATCCTGATGCTCGGCCCATCGGGATCAGGCAAGACCTACCTCGCCCAGACCCTCGCACACATCCTCGAAGTCCCATTCGCCATCGCCGACGCCACGACCCTCACCGAAGCGGGATACGTCGGCGAAGACGTGGAAAACATCCTGCTCAGACTGATACAGGCCGCGGACTTCGACGTATCGCTCGCCGAAAACGGCATCATCTACATAGACGAAATAGACAAGATCGCGCGCAAGAGCCCGAACGTCTCTATTACCAGGGACGTCTCCGGCGAAGGCGTGCAGCAGTCCCTCCTGAAGATAATCGAGGGCTGTGTAGCCAACGTCCCGCCCCAGGGCGGACGCAAACACCCCCACCAGGAACTCATCCAGATACGCACCGACAACATTCTGTTCATCTGCGGCGGCGCGTTCGAGGGCATCAACGAGATCATCGAGAAACGCGCATTCAAGGACCATCGGCGCGTCGGTTTCAACACCGAGCACGCGACCGGAATCATGCAGGAACGCAACGCCGACCAGGTCCGCAGGCACGTCAACGGCGACGACCTCATGGAATACGGATTCATAACTGAGCTGGTCGGTCGGCTGCCCGTCGTCGTAAGCCTTGACTCGCTCTACAAGGACGACTTGGTGCGTGTGCTCACAGAACCCAGGAACGCCTTCGTCAAGCAGTACCAGGCCCTTTTCGCCATAGACGAACTCGAACTGGTCTTTACCGACGACGCGCTCGAGGCCGCCGCCGAACAGGCCATCAGGCAAAAGTCCGGCGCGCGCGGCCTGCGCACGATCCTCGAACAGACACTCCTAGACGTCATGTACGAACTTCCCGGCACAAATGGCATCAAGCAGTGCATAGTGGACGCCGGCGCGGTCAACGGCGCCTCTCCAATCCTTCTGGTCACCGGCGAAGGGCACAAGATCCCCCTCCGCATGACCGCCCCCGAGGCCGAACAGAAGACGGCCTAGGAGCGCGCAAGCGGGCGCAACACAGGTAACAGTTACTGTCAACTACTAATTTGTGATATATTGCACATACTATGACGCAGCTTGCCGCCACTCCCGAGTCAGTCCCAGCCAGCGGTCGCGGTTTTGCCAGGGACGCGTTGCTTATTACCAGCGCGCTGCTTATGGCCTTCACACTCTACTTGGTGTACTTCTGGGTTCCGACCGAACAGAACCTCGGCGTCTCCCAGCGCATCTTCTACTTCCACGTCCCGCTTGGCTGGATCGGCATGGTATCCATCATCATCGTCGCCGTCGCCAGTATCATGCACCTGGCGACCGGGCGTCAGCGGTGGGACGACCTGGCCTACTCCACCGCCGAACTCGGCGTCATTTACGCCAGCCTGATACTCGTAACCGGCGCGATCTGGGGGAAGCCCGTCTGGGGAGTCTGGTGGACCTGGGACCCCAAGCTGACCACGACGCTCGTGCTCTGGTTCATATACGTCGCCTACCTGATGATACGCGCCTACGGACCGATGGGTAGCCAGGGCAGGCGTTTCGCCTCGGTCATAGCGCTCATCGGAGCGATTGACGCCCCCATAATCTACATGGCCTCGATCTGGTGGAGGACCGCCCACCCCGCGCTCAACATCGGCCCCGCCGCCGAAGAAGCCGAATCCATAGGTGATTCCAGAATCTACATTACGCTGCTCGTTTCCGTCATCGCGTTCACCGTGATGTACGTAACCCTGCTCGCAGAACGATACGCATTGAGAAAGTCGGAGTCCGACCTTGACGAACTTCACCAGAGAATGGCATAGCGGCCCCGCGCTGCGTCTGACGCTCCTGGGAGCGCTCATTAGCACTGCGCTGGTCGTATGGTCCACGCTCAGCGGCGTGGGAGCTATCTCGCCCGCACAGCAGGGCAGTGACCCCGAGGCAAACCTTCCATTCCTGTTTGCCGTATTCATAATCACCTGGGCCGCGTTTTTCGTGTATGTATTCTACGTTTCCAGGCGACAGAGGGAGATGCAGCGTGAGATAGAAGCGCTCAAGCGCGCCCTCGAAGAGCGCGACAGACAGGCATCCGAACAGGACTGAGCAAACAACCACAATACTCTATGAGAATATTCACAGGCTGATATGTCCCAGACACTCGCTCCACTACCCGAAACTCAACCCTCCGATGAAGGCATCCTCTCGTCCCATCGAGTAAAGATGCTGATAGCATTCGCGGTACTGGTGGGCGCGCTCGGCTACTTCATCTTCCAGGCGTTCTCCGGGGCCGCCGTCTATTACTACACGGTGGGCGAGATCAATGCCATAGGCCCCTCGTCTGAAGGCAAGACAGTCCGCGTCAGCGGCAAGCTGGAGCCGGAATCGTTTCACCGCGCCGCAGGCTCGACGCTCTCAGAGTTTCACCTGACCGACGGCAACGAGACCCTCGCCGCAGCTCACGAAGGCGTGCTTCCTGACCTGTTCTTCAACGAACACTCCGAGATCATCCTCGAAGGCAGCTATGACCCCAACGGCGTATTCAAGAGCGAAAACATCATCGTGAAGTGCCCGTCCAAGTACGTCGCCGCCGCTGAGGGCGACACCGGCTGAGGGATGCCATCCTCATTCAAGTCCCATCCGTGAGCCATCGCAGAGAATTTCCAGCCGACTACGAGCAAGAGCTTCGCTCTCTCGAACCCGCCTATCTCCGGTCGGACGACCCCATTGAGCAGTCAGGATTCCATGGCGGCCCTGAGCGCTGGCGCGCCGAACGAGGCCCCGTCCTAGACGCCATAGAGTCCAAAGGCAGTCTTCTGGACGTCGGATGCGCCAATGGCTACCTGTTGGATTGCCTGGTGCGTTGGGGAACGGAACGGGGAATAGACATTACCCCGCACGGGCTCGACCTTGGAGAAGAACTCATAGGCATGGCGAAGCAGAGGCTCCCCGGGTTCTCCGAGAATTTTCACGTCGGCAATGCCTGGAACTGGCAGCCACCCATGCGGTATGACTACGTATATATGCTTTGGGACTGTCTGCCCCAATCGCATCTGGCCGACGGCATTCGACGGCTGCTGCGAGAATTTCTGGCTCCGGGCGGTCGGCTGATTCTCGGGTCATACGGAAGCCGTTCACGAAACCAGAAGCCATTCGACATAGTTCGGTTCGTCAGAGAGATGGGGATTGAGCCCGACGGCGTCGCCTGGGGCGGAGACCCGCCGCTAACCTTGTTCGTTTGGATTGACGCTCCTCGTTGAAGCCCAAACCCACGCCTGCTATCGTAGGGTCACCAGGACTCTACTTTGTTTCCAAGACCAGCCGATCCCGAAGAATCCCCAGATAGTGCGAGGCTTCTGCCCCCCGGACTCGACCGGACGCCGTATGTAACCTGGCTGCTTCTTGGCGCGAATATCGCCCTGTTCCTTCTGACCGAGTTGCAGGGAGGCTCCACTGCGGTCGAAGTGCTCATACGCCTCGGAGCAATGGAGAGTTGGCTCATCGCGTCCGGTGAATACTGGCGACTGTTCAGCGCCATGTTTCTCCACTCCGGGCTGATACACCTGGGATTCAACGTCATCGGCCTGCTCATTTTCGGACACCAGATCGAGCGGCTGTACGGCTACGCCCGCTTTCTGGTCATCTACATCCTCGCCGGACTGGCTGGCAGCATCACCAGCTACGCATTCAATCTCAGCTCCGCCCCTCACGCCATAGGAGTCGGCGCAAGCGGCGCGGTATTCGGCATACTTGGCGCGCTCGTCGCCTTCTTTCTCTCGAACCGAGGTCTGCTCGGGAAAATGGGACGCCAGACCCTGACCGGACTTCTGGCTCTTGCGGCCATCAACCTGGCCGTCGGCTTCATAATGCCCGGCATAGACAACTTCGCGCATATAGGCGGATTCGCGGGCGGCCTGCTGCTTGGAATGGCTTACTCCCCCAGGTACAGACCGGTCTATGACTTCATGGGCTGGATGGAGCGACTTCAGGATACCAACCCTATGTTCAGACGGCTGTGGGTTCTGCCGGTCGCGGTCGCAATACTGGTTGTCGGCGTCTTGATAGGCAACCGGATGGTTGGCGAAACGCCGGTCACCTACCTCAAGGATGCCCAGAAGCATCACGAGCAGGGAGAGTTCGGGCTTGCGCTGGTCCTGGTCGAAGAGGCCCTGGACCTGCATCCCAACTACGGTCCCGCCTATCTCCGGCGCGCGCTCATCATGGCCGATCTCGGAAATGTCGAGCGCGCCATGGATGACCTCGGTCGCGCGATCCGCCTCGGTCTCCCGGACTCCGACAGGTCACGGGCGCTCAACCTACTCCTGGAACTTCGCGCCAACCGCTAAACTGGAACTTTCACTATAAAGCTATTCAGCATATAATCGCCATATACTCCAATATAGAGATTGTATTAAGTGCGCATATCCTACGACTTGAAAAACAGGCTGCCCGGCGACATCTTCGGCGGCGTTACGGCTACCGTGATAGCGCTGCCTGTGGCCCTGGGGTTCGGAGTGGCGTCTGGACTCGGCCCCATAGCGGGCATATACAGCGCGATAGCCGTCGGATTCTTCGCCGCCGTATTCGGCGGCACCCCTTCCCAGATTAGCGGCCCGACCGGCCCAATGACCATTGCCATGGCCGTCGTATTGATTCAGCACGCGGGCGGAGACCTCACCAAGGCGTTTACAATCGTCATGCTTGCCGGCCTTCTTCAGATAGCTCTGGGCCTACTGAGAATAGGCAGTTTCGTCACATACACGCCTTACTCGGTTATCTCGGGCTTCATGTCCGGCATCGGCGTGATAGTCATGACCATCCAGGTACTGCCGTTCCTCGGCGCTAACAGTGTGCCGGGCGGACCGATAAACTCAATCCGGGCGTGGCCGGAAGCAATCGCGAACCTCAACTACCACGCGCTGATCGTCGGCCTCATTGCTCTGCTGGCGGGCATATTCTGGCCCAACAGACTCAGCAAGTATGTTCCCGGACCGCTCGTCGCTCTGATTCTGGGAACCGCGGCGGCGATCTTCTTCTTCACCAACGCCCCAATCATCGGAAAGGTGCCAACCGGACTGCCCGAATTCTTCATTCCGGAAATCACTCCGGGCTTCCTCGCCAGCGCACTACAGCCCGCATTCATCCTCGCCCTTCTCGGCTCCATAGACAGCCTTCTCACCTCGCTCGTAGCCGACTCGATCACGCGCACCAGGCACAATCCCAACCGCGAACTGATGGGTCAGGGACTCGGCAACTTCGTCGCGGGCATCATCGGAGCGCTTCCCGGCGCGGGGGCCACGATGGGCACGGTGGTCAACATACGCGCAGGCGGACGCACTCCTGTTTCCGGAGCGCTTCGTTCCATCGTCCTCCTCGCTCTTGTACTTGGCCTGGGGCAGATAGCCGAACCCATTCCCCACGCCGTTCTCGCCGGCATCCTGATAAAAGTGGGCTGGGACATCATAGACTGGCGCTTCGTAACTCGTGTCCGACACGTCCCGCGCGAGTATCTCATGGTCATGCTTATGACGCTTCTGCTTACGGTATTCGTAGATCTCGTCACTGCCGTAGCGTTGGGACTTATAGCATCGGCGGTAATGCGCGCGCGACAGTCCGAGCAGCTAGAGTTGGACAGCGTCGTCTCAGTCCCCCTTCTTGACCAGACTTTCCTGTCCGACCCGGACGCGGATGAGGACGAGTTCGATATGTTCCAGGCCCGGGCAGGTCTGCTGGCCTTCCGTGGACACTTCTCGGTAGCCTCGGCCAACGAACTTGTGCGCGTGGTCAGCGCGGACATCCATGAACACGAAGTGGTTATCTTCGACTTCTCAGATACCACTCACATGGACGACAGCGCCGCCCTCATAATGGAGCAGCTAATAAGCAGCGCGGGAGATGAAGATACCGAGTGCATAGTCATGAACTTGTCAGGCTCCGTGGCCAGCAGCCTGAACTCGTTCAACGTGTTCAAGGACATACCGGATGACCGCTTCGTTGATAACCTGGAGGAAGCCAGAGAGCTTGTCAAAGGCATATTGGATGACTAGCCTGATTCCTTGAGAACCCCGAAGGCGAGACGCCTGTATAGGCTAGCGCACGATTCGATATCCGACGAGAAACCGCCGCAGTTCCGCAGGCCGGGCCTCTGCTAAACTGCGTCTTTGCTCAGCGCCATATCACAGGGTTCAATTGTGCTATACTGTCGCCTAGCAGTACTCCGGCTAAGAGGAAGCCCGCAATTCAGGAGAGGTATTATGGCATCAGGCGCATCGGGGAGCGAATTCACTTTCGCGACCTTTTCCCAAAACCCCTTCTACGAAGAACTGAACGCCAGACTGGTTGCCATGGCAGAGCCTGGGTCCGGCCAGAGGATAGTTGACCTCGCTTGCGGCACCGGGGGTGTTACCAAGCTCATACTCGAACACGTACGGGGGGCAAGAAATTCCGTGGTCATCGCCATGGATCACTCGGCGGGCGCTCTCAAACAGGCCATGGACGATTTGAAGTCTCACAAGGACACGGCCGTCCAGTTCGTTCAGAGCCAGGTTGAGCAGATGTCGGACGCGCTCAAGGAGAGGGCGGACACCGTCATCTTCTGCAATGCCATTCACTACATACCTGACAAGGACGCTCTCGTCGGAGAAATATCCAAGTCGCTGAACCCGGGTGGCAAGTTCGCATTCAACACCTCGTTCTATGAAGGCGGGCAGGTCCCCGAATCCATGACCTTCTACCGCAAGTGGATGTTCAAATCGGCGCGCATTCTGCGCAGAGAACACGGCCTGTCTCCCCAGAGATCGGAGAAAGTGGAGTCCAGGAAACACCTGTCCGCGGACCAGTATCGGGACCTGCTCGAACGCAACGGATTCCAGGTCATTCTACTTGAAGAAGACAGGGTCCTCGTCCCAATCGAAGGTTGGCTGGACATCAGCACGTTCGAGGATTTCATAGCCGGCACGCTGCCGGGGGTCCCCCTCAAGGAAGCCAGCGACTCGCTCCAAAAGGGCGTTCACCAGACGTTCGAGGAGATGGAGATAGAATACGTGCCCCGGAACTGGCTGGACGTGGTAGCCGTCCGAATCTAGCATTTGGCGCTCTATCTCACAGAATCTGACGTTGACCGCGTCTTCGACATGGACGCGGCGCTCTACGCCGTCGAGTCGTCTCTTCTTCACCAGGCCAGTGACAATGCCATAAACCAGCCCAGGCAACGTCTCAACTCAGGCCCCGACACCCACGTCAACACCATGATGGCCTCCGATAACGAATGGGGTGTCTTCGGATTCAAGACATATACCTTCGCTGGCGGAGTCTATAACTTCTTTGTCTTCCTCTCCGACAGCCGCACGGGTGAACTACTCGCGATCATCGAGGCCAACCGGATGGGACAGCTTCGGACGGGTGCGGCGACCGGAATCGCGACTAAGTTCATGGCGAGGCCGGAGGCGTCGAGTGTGGGAGTGATCGGCAGCGGTTTCCAGGCCAGGACTCAGCTCGAGGCGGTCGGCAAGGCGCGCGAACTTCAACGGGTGAAGGTTTACAGTCCCAACGCGGAGCGCCGGAGTGCCTATGCACTGGAGATGTCGGATAGACTGGGACTCGATGTTACCCCGGTGGGATCGGCGCGCGAAGCGGTGGATGAGGTTGGGATCGTAGTGACCATCACCAGTTCGAGGACGCCGGTGCTGCTTGGCGAGTGGCTGGAGCCTGGGATGCACATAGCGGCAGCCGGAGGCGCGGACCCGTATGTGAGCGAACTCGACTTTGGCGTTGTCGAAAGGGCCGACCTGATAGTCGTTGACGACAGAAATCAGTCGCGGATCGAGTCGGGCGAACTGATGATGCCGGCGTCTCAGGGCCTGCTTATCTGGGAGCAAACACGGGAGTTGTGGCAGGTGGTGAGTGGTCAGATTGCGGGCAGAAGCGCCGGTGAGGATGTGACGCTGTTCAAGTCGTTAGGGATGGCGTTGTGGGACGTTACTTCGGCGAAGGTGGTTTATGACAGGGCTGTGGAACAGGGCATCGGGCGCGATATTCCCTAAACCCCAACCGATCAAAACGGCTGTCCCCAGACTTCTTCCAGGTTCAGTGTGAACCCCTTTAACTCCGGGTCGGCAGATACGCTTTCGGGATTTCCCAGAATCTCTACCTCCGAGTTCGGACGATACACGTAAACCCGCCTGTTCTGCGGATCAATCAACCAGCCCAGCCGCGCTCCGTTTTCCATATACTCGTCCATCTTGGCCTGAAGAACGCGCAGGCTGTCACTTTGCGATCTGAGTTCGATTACGAAGTCCGGGCATATGTGTCCGAAGCCTCTCTTGTCTTCGGTCGTCAGTTCGGCGAGACGAGTTTTGGTAATCCACGCCGCGTCCGGGCTGCGCACCGCTCCATTGGGCAGAGTGAAGCCTCCTGACGAGTCGAAAGACATTCCTGTGCCATCGCGTCGCGTCCAGATTCCCAGTTGAGTAGTGATGCCAGAATTCTGATTCGAACTGTACATACCCGCGGGTGGCATGATCTCCAACTCTCCTTCTGCCGTTCTCTCTATCCTCGCCTCGTGGTTCATTTCGCAGAAGGCGAGGAACTGCTCCTCGGTCAGTTCGATCACAGGACTCAGCCTGAGAACGATGGGGAGCGTATCAACCGACGGCCCGACACGGGTTCTAGTCAGAGTTTGCGTCGCCATAACCATATTCTCCGATGTCTTGTTGTCTGTCAGGGGGTTGTTAAATGCCGATGAACGTCATCCCCAGAGAGGCGGCTTGAACACCATCAGGTAAACCAGCACGATAATGACGACTACCTTCGCCAGCATAAGTATTCGTCCCCGGCTGTGGGCCGCGTCGTATTCATCAGAGCCTGCCGATTCGTCTTCGGTCAGCGCTATCTGCCGCCTTATGAGGCGGGTATGGAATCCGACCAGGCCCATCAGTACGATGAACATGAGGATGGAGAGTTCCAGCCATGGGGTGGACCAGCCCCAGGACGCGCGGTCTATCAGTCCGAGCCCTGTCAGAAAGAGTATCACGTATGCAGGGCTGACCATTCGCAGTTCCAGCGCGCGAAGCGTTTCCAGCGTGAACTTCCTGGATTCCGGTACCAGGACCGCGCGCCGCATCCAGAAGAAGTAGGAGACGGTGGCCCCGACCGCGACCAGCGCTGACAATATATGCAGCGTGAGCAGAATCTGAACGGTGGTGGTCATGCGCTACACCCCCATCGAGCAGGCGCAGCCGCCGGGGCCGCAGCCGCCGCATCCGCCCGCGCCCGCCACAGAGCCGACACTGCCATAGTCGTCCGACGTGAACGCCGCGAACACCGACAGTTTGCGCTCGGAGTCGCCGTCGCATATCGGGCAGGGCGCTTCTTCGTCCATTCGGCTCACTGGACGCAGTTTGTCAAACCTGTGGCTGCATACATTGCAGACATATTCATAGATAGGCATATTTCTATTCTCCGCTCGGTACTAATCCCGTGAATTTCATCCGTATTCTAGGTTTGAGGCGGCGGACGGTCAACTGAGGTTTGCGTTGATAGTTACTCCAACACCGGCCCCTATAGCAATGCCTATGGCGATTCCCACTCCCACGTTGCCTACGGCAGCCCCAACACCGGCCCCTATGGCGATTCCCGCGCCCACGCCTATTCCTGTCCACTTGCCCATGTCGGACTTCTTCGGCTCGGACTGCTTGTTCCGGTCATCCTCGCTCATAGCGTACATCCTCAGCAGATAGATCGTTGCCTACCCATATTATAGTATAATCAGCCAACCCAAATTTCAGGAAGTGACAGATGCTTCAGACACAGGTTCTACCGGACGAAAGAGGCAGGTTCGGCCAGTTCGGAGGGATGTTCGTCCCCGAGACGCTCATGGGCGCGATTCACGAACTGGAGGCCGAGTACACGGCGGCGGCGGCGGACGAGGAGTTCCAGGCAAGGCTCCGGACGCTTTCCCGCGACTACGTGGGCAGGCCGACAAAGCTGTATTACGCCGAGAACCTGACGCGCGAACTCGGTGGCGCGCGCATCTTCATCAAGCGCGAGGACCTCGCGCACACCGGCGCGCACAAGATCAACAACGCTTTGGGGCAGGGCCTTCTTGCGCAGCGCATGGGCAAGCGTCGCATCATCGCCGAAACGGGCGCGGGGCAGCATGGCGTAGCCACCGCCACCGTGTGCGCCATGCTGGACCAGGAATGCATCGTCTATATGGGCGAGGAAGACATCAAGCGCCAGGCCCTGAACGTGTTCAGGATGCGCCTGCTTGGGGCGGAGGTTCGCTCCGTAACCAGCGGCAGTCGAACGCTCAAGGACGCAATCAACGAGGCCATACGCGACTGGGTAACCAACGTGGAGACCACGCACTACCTGATAGGCAGCGTAGTGGGGCCGCATCCGTATCCCAAGATGGTGCGCGACTTTCAGGCTGTCATAGGTCGAGAGGCCCGTGAGCAGCTACTTTCGACCATCGGCAGACTGCCCGACTACGCGATAGCCTGCGTCGGCGGCGGCTCCAACGCTATGGGCCTGTTCTACGAGTTCGTCAGGGACGAGGGCGTAAAGCTCGTCGGAGTCGAAGCAGGTGGCAGGGGAATTGACACAGGCGAACACGCCTCGACCCTTGTGGCCGGAGATGTGGGTGTGCTCCACGGCAGCATGTCCTACTTGCTCCAGGACGAAGATGGGCAGGTACATGAGGCGCACAGCATCTCAGCCGGACTAGACTACCCGGGAGTCGGCCCCGAGCATAGCTGGCTCAAGGACACGGGCAGGGCGGAGTACGTCAGCGTCACAGACGATCAGGCGCTGGAGGGATTCGAGCTATTGTGCCGCGCGGAGGGGATTATCCCCGCTCTTGAGCCTTCCCACGCCTTGTACTACCTGTCCCAACTCGCTCCAAAGCTGGACAGGGACCAGGTGATCCTGCTCGGTCTCAGTGGACGCGGCGATAAGGACATGGACACCGTGGCCGGCGCGCTGGGCGTCCAGATATAAATGCTAGGAGTAAAAGATGATAGCCAGAATACCTCTAACGGCAAAAGTGCCCGTATTCATAGATGAGCAACCCGAGGGTGGATACACAGTTACGTCCCCGCTCTTCCCCGAATTTCTGACCGAAGGAGATACAATCGAGGAAGTTCTCAGAAACATACATGAAGTCTTCGGAATGATAATTGAGGAGTACGTGGATGAGGAGCGGCCACTGCCACGTGGTCTGTTCTCCGAAGACCCCGTAGTATCCCTTGAGCCCGCGGTCCCAGTTTCTTGAGATACCGCGAAGCTACCCGAAAATTCATTCGCTTTGGTTGCTACGAAGATGTCCAGCGAAGACGTGGATCACACAGAATGTGGATCAATCCTCATACGGGTGGGAGTACCCATCTGACGGATTGGGGGAGACGCGACCTGAAAATCGGAACGCTCCGCTCAGCAATCCGGCAACTCGGACTCGACTGGCGAGAGTTCAACGAAGCATAACCTGAGGAGACGGTAAGATATGGAACTTCTCATCGGAATCGTCATAGCGCTCATATTCGGGGCTGCGTGCGGGACTATCGCCTCCAACAAGGGGCGCAGAGCGGTGTTGTGGTTCATACTGGGTTTCATCGGAACGATAATCAGCCTGGTAATTATTCTGATTCTGCCAACAAAAAGGGAGCGATAATATGGCGAGCAGAGATTCACAAAAGCCCAATGTTCTCTTTATCCTCAGCGACGACCAGGGCGCCTGGGCGATGGGCTGCGCGGGCAACGAGGAACTGGACACGCCCAACCTCGACAGGCTGGCCGCCACCGGCATCAGGTTCGAGAACTTCTTCTGCGCCTCGCCGGTCTGCTCTCCGGCTAGAGCTTCCATATTGACCGGGCAGATTCCCTCACAGCACGGCGTTCAGGACTTCCTGCGTCGTGGAAACTCCACTCTACTGCCCGGCGACGGTGAGGAGATTGAGTACATGCGAGGACGCAGGTCCTATATCCAGACGCTCGCCGAGAACGGCTATGCCTGCGGCCTGAGCGGCAAGTGGCACCTGGGACGCTCCGCGCTGCCCCAACTGGGATTCGACTACTGGAACGTCCACGCCACCGGCGGCGGCAACTACTACAACGCTCCCATGCTGAAGGATGGCGAACTGAACCAGCCGGGCGGCTATGTGACTGACGTAATAACGGACAACGCACTGGACTTTCTCAATGGACAGTTGGACTCAGACGCTCCTTTCTCGCTGAACGTTCACTACACCGCGCCCCACGCGCCCTGGGGTCGGGAGCACCATCCAGACCAGATTTTCGATGACTTCCATGACAATTACGCCTTCAACTCGGTCCCGTTCGAGGACATACATCCCAACCAGCTAAACAAAGAGGCAAGGGCGGCCACCCTCGGCGACACGTCCGAAAATCGCAGGCTGGCCCTCAGCGGCTACTTCGCCGCCATCGTGGAGATGGACAGGAACATCGGTAGGCTTCTCGACTGGCTGGGGGAGAACGGGCTTCGGGAGAACACGCTGGTCGTCTTCAACGCCGACAACGGCATGAACATGGGACACCACGGCATCTGGGGCAAGGGGAACGGTACATATCCGCCCAATATGTTCGATACGGCGGTGAAGGTTCCGACGCTGATTTCGCGGCCCGGTCACGTCCCGCAGGACCTGGTCTGTGACAAACTGCTCAGCCAGTACGACTTCATGCCGACCCTGCTCGGCTATCTCGGATTGGATACGCCTTCCGATCAGCCGCTCCCGGGCAGGGATTTCTCTTCCATCCTGCGCGGCGAATCGCTGGGCGATGACGCGCCCATATACGTGCTGGACGAGTACGGCCCAACCCGCATGATCCGCACCCGGACGTGGAAATACGTCCACCGCTACCCGGATGGGCCGGACGAACTTTACGATCTGGCAAACGACCCGTTCGAGAAGCTGAATCTGGTGGACTTCCCTGAGTACGGTGAGCGTATCTCAGAACTCAGGAGTAAACTGGAGGAGTGGTACGATCTCTACGTTGACCCCCGCATGGACGGGGCGAAGAATAACGTGACCGGCAGGGGGCAGATAGGGCTGGCAGGTTCAGAGGAATACGACAAGCCCTTCGCCGACGATGTGGAGTTCTACCACGCTCGGTAGCTGTATCAGGATGACCCTAGGCAACTTGCAGTCGCTAAATTGATATTCTCCCATCGCAGGATAGCGTGGAGTCGTCTTGAGAAATTTTTATAAACTTTACAATATGTCGCCATAATCTCTATTATATGTCTGCACACTGGGAGAACCGCTTCCTGAGTACGACGCAGCAGTGAATGGAGGACATAATACCCTTGGCTACCTGGACACCCGACCCGACATTTTACACCTCTCCCAAGAAGGCGATGGACGCGCCTCAGGAGGAGATAGCATACGTAGCGATAGTCAATCCCAAAGACGATGGACGACCAGACGCTGTTGGCGTCATGGACGTCAACCCCGAATCTTCCAACTTCGGGAAGGTCATCAGCCGCCTGGACCTGCCGCATTCCGGCGACGAGCTTCACCACTTCGGCTGGAACGCGTGCAGCGCGTCGCTCTGCCCGAATATGCCCCATCCACACGTTGAGCGTCGCTATCTGCTGTTCGGAGCGCTACGCTCTTCCAGAATCTATATCATAGACACCCAGCCTGACCCTCTCAATCCCACAATCGCCAAGGTCATCGAGGCTGAAGATCTGGCCGAGAAGACCGGATACAGCCGCCCTCACACCGTACACTGCGGCCCGGACGCCATCTACATGAACGCGCTCGGCGCGCCGGATGGCGGCGGCCCGGGCGGGGTGTTCATGCTCGACCACGACACGTTCGACGTCAAGGGCGCGTGGGAGTCCGACAGAGGCTCGCAGGTTCTGTCCTACGACTTCTGGTGGCACCTGAACCACGACACTATGATCACCAGCGAGTGGGGCACCCCCAGCATGGTGGAGAATGGCGTCCAGCCTGACCTGCTCCTGAACAGCGAGTACGGCCACAAGCTGCACGTCTGGGACCTGCGCGAGCGCAAGCACCTGGAAGAGCTTGACATGGGTTCGGAGAACCAGATGGCGCTGGAACTCCGGCCCGCACACGATCCCCGCAAGACTTATGGATTCGTGGGCGTAGTCACCAGCCTGAAGGACCTGTCCGGCTCGATTTGGCTATGGTACAGGGACAACGGCAAGTGGGCCATCAAGAAGGTCATCGAGATTCCTGCGGAGCCAGCGGACGCCGATCAGCTTCCGCCTCTGCTCCAGGGCTTCGGCGCTGTTCCGCCCGTCATTACGGACATCAACCTGTCCCTGGATGATAAGTTCCTGTACGTCTCGTGCTGGGGGACGGGCGAATTCCAGCAGTACGATGTCTCTGACCCGTTCAACCCCAAGCTGACCGGCTCCGTGCATCTGGGCGGCATCGTCCGCAAGGCGGGACATCCGAGCAACGGAAACCTGAACGGCGGCCCGCAGATGGTCGAAGTCAGCCGAGACGGTCGCAGGATCTATGTGACCAACTCGCTCTACGTCGCCTGGGACGAACAGTTCTACCCGGAGGGCATTCGCGGCTGGGCCGCCAAGATAAATGCCTCCCCCGAGGGCGGTATGACCCTGGATGAGGACTTCTTCGTCGAGTTCGGCGACGAGCGTCCGCACCAGATCAGGCTCCAGGGCGGCGACTCCTCCTCCGACTCCTTCTGCTACCCGGACTAGACGCGCCCGAATAGTAGCGCAACCATAAAGATAGAGGGCGAGGCTTAAATCGCCCTCTATCTCGTTTATACACGCATTGGAATCCGGAGTTAGGTCCGCTTGTTCGAGATAGCTGAACTGTGGCCTTGGCTGATACTCGCCGCGCTGGGAGCCTATCACGGCGTCAACCCCGCGATGGGCTGGCTGTTTGCCGTGGCCCTCGGCCTCCAGGAAGGCAGGCGCGGCGCGGTCTATCAGGCGTTCATTCCGATAGCCCTGGGACACACGATCTCGGTGGCTGCGGTCGTAGGAGTCGTGCTGCTCGTTCGGGCGGTCATTCCCTTCGAGGCCCTGAAGTACATCGGTGCGGCGGTACTGGTCGGATTTGGCGTGTACAAGCTGGTGCGCTCGACTCATCCGCGCTGGGTGGGGATGCGAGTGGGATTCCGTGATCTTACGGTGTGGTCATTCCTCATGGCATCGGCTCACGGAGCCGGGCTGATGCTGATACCCATACTCTTCAACCTGCCCGGATACAGGCTGTCAATCGCCGAGGCCATTGACGTCCGAGACTTGCCCCACGCGGACTATATGCTGGTCGGCGCGCCGAGCGGCATCGAGACTGTCGTTGCGCAGGTCACCGCCGTCTCCATCCATACCCTGGCGATGTTCGGCGTCATGGCGGTTGTGGCGATAGTAGTATATGAGAAGGTAGGAGTGGCGATACTACGCCGCGCATGGTTCAACTTGGATAAAGCGTGGGCGATAGTCCTGATAGTCACCGGTCTGCTCACGCTTGTACTCTAATTGAAAATTGATAACTGATAATTGAACCATCAGCTCCCCGTGGACAGGTAGTGCCGCTCCCCGAACCTCCACAGCCGGAGCGTTGCCATCAGGAATGCCACCCCTATCAGCGGCGCGGCGTACTGGAACCACAGAGGCGAACCGAGCGGATCGGGCTTGCCGATGATAGC
>DAOULF010000055.1:0-7471 GCA_034420555.1 Dehalococcoidia bacterium | reverse complement strand
AACCTGGCAGCCAGACTTCCGAAGTCGATGCAGTCGTCTTCGAGGCGCAGACTGAGGGAGATCTCCCATGCTCCCACTCGGTCTGAGTGCGAGCGTCTTCGTAACCGGTACGTATCCGAGTTGAGGTCCGAGGGACGCACGGATGCTGCCGAGACGATAGTGAGAGACTGGGATGACTTCGTGAGCTTCTATGACTTCCCCACCGAGCACTGGGTGCATCTGAGAACGACCAACCCGATGGAGTCGGTGTTCAGCGCGGTGAGACTGAGGACGGACGCGGCGCGTGAACAACGACATTTATAATGGCCGGTCGCATTGCCTCAACAAAAACGTTACCTAACTCAAGCTATTGCCTCACGTGGATGTTACCGAAATCAGGTCATTGCCTCACAATGTTGTTACCCACATTGAGGAGGTAAGAGATGGCTGGAGATATTAGCCTGGCGACGAGGACGGAAATACTCGGAGCCATTCGCAGCAGGTACGGAGAGGCATCGAAGAAGGATAAGAGCAGGATGCTGGATGAATTCGTAGCCATGACGGGCTGCCACAGAAAGCACGCAGTCAGGCTCCTGAGGCAGGGTGAATACTCATCGCCCAGGGCAGTTCCCAGGGGACGGAGGATATACGACGAGGCGGTGAGAGAAGCGCTGACCGTGGTGTGGGAAGCCTCAGACAGGATATGCGGGAAGAGACTGAAGGCGGCACTGCCCAGCATGGTGGAGTCACTGGAGAGACACGGCCATATCAACCTGGACCCTGACGTGAGGAAGCGACTGTTCGCTGCCAGCGCCGCGACCATAGACAGACTGCTCAAGCCCATAAGACAGCAGGCTGGCAGTCGCAGGAAGCGCAAGCAGAAAAGGAAGATAGGAAGTAGGATCCCGGTTCGCACCTTCTCCGACTGGAACGAGCCCGAACCGGGCTACTTGGAGATAGACCTGGTGGCACACTGCGGGGAGTCCGTAGCAGGCTCGTTCATCAGCAGTCTCGTGGTAACTGACGTCTGCTCAGGCTGGACGGAAGCGATCCCGCTGTTGGCGCGCGAGCAGTCTCTGGTAGTCGAAGGGCTAGAAGCCATCTCGCGCCTGTTCCCTGTGCCGGTCCGCGGCATAGACTCCGACAACGACAGCGTGTTCATCAACGAGACTCTGCTGGGATACTGCCAGGAGCGGGGCATCAAGTTCACACGCTCACGTGCGTACCGCAAGAACGACCAGGCGTGGATCGAGCAAAAGAACGGTTCCGTCATACGGCGCTTCGCCGGTCACAGCCGCTACTCGGGACCGATAGCCGGTCAGACTCTGGCGCACCTTTACGGGGCTATGCGTCTGTACGTCAACCACTTCCAGCCCTCATTCAAGCTGCTGGACAAGAGTCGGAACGGTGGCACCGTCAGGAAGCGATACGAGAAGCCTGTTACTCCCTGTGACCGCCTGCTCAGGCGTGACGACGTCAGTGAGGAGACGAAGCAGAGACTGAGGAGCAGTCGAATAGAGCTCGACCCCGTGTCGTTGCTGCACACGATAAGGGAAGCGCAGTCGGCGCTTGCTTCGATCAAGGAGTCCAGCCCGGTGAGCGCATCGACCAGTGAGAGCCTGGAGCAGTTCCTCGGTCGGTTGCCCGAACTGTGGAAACAGGGCGAGGTTCGTGCGACGCACGAGGCAGACGGAAAAAAGGCGAGAAAGCCTCACACCTGGAGGACGCATCCTGACCCGTTCGAGGGAGTGTGGTGCGAGATACTGAGCTGGCTTCAGCACAAGCCGGACGCCGCAGCCACGGAGCTGCTTGATCGGTTGATAAGCCGTCATCCTGAGCGTTTCAGCAGGAGGCACCTTCGCACACTGCAACGGCGAGTGCAACAATGGCGTAGGGTTATGGCGCGTGAGTTGGTGTATGCTTCTGGCGAACGGAGTGAAGAGATAGAGGCTGACCAAAGGAACATCAGACCCGTGGGCGTCAATTAAAAGCCGCAGAAATTACGGTAACATATTCCGATGAGGCAACAGGACCGGCCATTATAAATGTCGTTGTTCAGGCCGTTCATCATATCCCCGGGAATCCCAGTATGCATCGTTGTTCGGATTAAGCTGGTTGGCATGATTGTCAAGATCGCTCTGGCGACTCATTGTAACCTCCTCTTTGTTGTCGACTTCCTGCGTGTTACGGCTCACCACCTAGCTTAGGACAAGGACGGTACGATCCAGCATAAGCGGATCTGACAGTTTTCGGGCGCGCATACACGGTAGTCACCGGGATAACTAACCATGCGGCCGTGATGCCTGCGAGCGATTTCTCCTGTGGTGTACCGCGTCAATCATTTTTGCCGGCCGGTTGCGTCAATAGATTTGCCTCTCATTTGCGTAAGTCAGTGTATGCGACAACAGGAGGCCGAAGAGCCGCCCTAACGAAGAGATTCACACGGACGGGCATAGCGGTTCTGCCGTCATTGAGCAGAATCACGCCGAACACCCGTCCAATTGCTCCTATTCTTGTGCTAAAATTAGAACAGGACGAGCGTTCTTGACAGCGAGGAGGGAATTCAGACCCATGACCAGACCGAGACCCAACCCATACATGTATGTCACTTGGATAGCGAGGCCCTTGGTGGGAGAGAAAAACTGCCTGTGGGCACCCTGGTACAAGGCGAGCTACCAGGGATTCGAGAGAGTGCTGAGCACATTCGACTCGGCCAGGTGGAACATGGAACATACAGACCTGCTGAATGAGTTCGCCGATCAACTCCAGGCGCGCGGGTGCGAACTGTTCATCGAGAGACAGAACGAGTTCAAGGCCGAAAGTCCCAACTCCGGGATGGTGATACACGGCAGGCCGGACATCATAGCGGTTGACCCGGAGGGACGCGCGACGATATACGACGTCAAGACCGGGCAGGAGTCGGACTCGCATGTGGCCCAGGTACAGCTATACATGTACCTGGTACCGAGGGCGAATAATGCTCGCTGGCACGGGACGACATTCGACGGTGGACTTGTGTACCCGGACGGCCGTGAGAAGCTTATCCCCTCAGACAGCGTGGATAATGCATTCGTGAACCGCGTCGCGGAGTTCATGCGCAGGATGGTGTCGGATACTCCGGCCCGCAGAGTGCCGAGCGCGCCCGAATGCGGCTGGTGCGACATAGGGAGGGCGGACTGCCCGGAGCGCGTCGAGTGGGAAGGTGAGTAGACGGTGTAAGGGAGAGACTGCATTAGGTACACATACAGCCACTCTCTTCCCGGGCCAGGGTGTACAGCAGGACGATGGCAGGCGTGGCAGCGAACACAAGGGCAGCCACCAGTCGCCCTTCGCTATCCCCATAGCGATGAAAGGCACTATGGCGGTGTCCACGAGGATATCCATAGCCGGGACCGCCGCAACCAGCGTCATTATCCGGCCCCTCTTCGGTCAGAAAATCGCCAGTGGGATCAGCGCGACCGCTCCCACCGGGTGGACTGCGGCGAGCGAGACCCTTTCCCAGGCATCTCCGCTCTCCTCAAACCCGCTCACCGGCGCGGTGAAGGCGACCAACAGAGCGTGCAGCGCGGCTATGAGAATCACTACGATACGCATGGGACCGCGGTAGCGCGAATGACCCCGAAGCCGGCGCCGGACGAGTTCTGCGAAGCTCACCGCCAGTCGTGAGACCTCGGCATCCTGACCCCTGACCTGATGGCGCGCACCTCCGAGGCTATCAGATTCACGGTCCCGTCCCATGCGGAGACTCTCCCTCGCACGATGACCACCTGGCTGCTGAGCTCCCTGCGATACTCGGCGTAAACCCCGGGCCATAGTATGACCTGAGTGTCCCCGGTCTCGTCCTCCAATGTCACGAATATCGTGCCGTCCCTTCCCTTCGGATGCTGCCTCGCTATCGGCCATCCCGCGACCACCGCGAGGTCCTCGTCGCCCAGACGCTCCACCTCGGCGCAGGTCATCACCTCCGAAGATAGATTCGGCCTGACGAACTGCATGAGATGTCCGCGCGGGTAGATGCCCATCGCGCGGTACTCGCCCGCCATCCGCTCAGCCTCCGAAAAGTCCGCGATGTTCGGTATCGAGTCCTCCATCGAGAGCGGCAACGCCGCCTGGCCGTTCCTCTTCGGGCTGGCGTACAGACCCGCGTCCCACAGGGACTGGCGGCGGTTTGGTGTTACCCGGTCGAACGCTCCCGCCATGACCAGCGACTCCACCGCCTGCGGCCTGAGCCCGGTGCGTCTCACCAGGTCCCCCGCGCCGATGTAGGGGCCGCGCTCCTCCCTCTCCTCCACGATCAGCCTCGCCGACTCCGGGCCAACGTCCTTCACGATTCCCAGTCCGAGCAGGACGGAGCCGTTCTCAGGTACTGCCTTTGGGTCGCTCCCGTTCACGCAAGGATTCAGGAACGGAACTCCGAACCTCCTGGCGTCCTGCTTCAGTGTCTCCACAGGGTAGAAGCCCATCGGCTGGTTGTTGACCAGCGCGACGAAGAACTCCAGCGGGTAATGGCGCTTGAGCCAGGCCGCCTGGTACGCGGTGATGGCGAAGGCATGGGAGTGAGACTCCGGGAACATATACTGGCCGTTGACCTTCTCGAACACCTTCAGCGCGGTCTCTTTATCCACACCGTTGTTCAGGGCTCCTTCCAGGAAGCGTCGCCTGTGCATGGCTATAAGGTGGCCGCCCTGGAACTTGGCGAAGGCGCGTCTCACCCCATCCGCCTCCGACGCGCTCATGCCCCCCACGTCCATCAGAAGCTGCACGACCTGCTCCTGCCACACGATTATCCCGTAGCCCCTGGCGAGCGCCCGTTCCTCCAGTGGGTGGTCGTACTCCCAGCCCGCTCCATACCTGTACCTATCTACGAACTTGCTCACCGCGCTCTCCGCCGCTCCCACACCCGGCCTTATCAGCGCCACCTGGTAGGCGAGGTCCAGGAGGTTGCGTGAGAGCAGCCTGCGCGCGAGTTTGAGCTGAGCGGGCGACTGGAGCAGGAACACGCCCTTGCACCTGCCCTCGTTGATCATGTCGTACACGTCGGAGTCCTCGGGGTCTATGCGGCTCATGTCGGGCCGCTCCCGACCGCTCCGCTCTATGAGGTCCAGCGCCTCTTCAATCTGATCGAGGACCGGCAGCGAGAGAATGTCTATCTTGGCGAATCCGGCGTCGGCAACCGAGTCTTTATCCCAGTCCATTATGTAGCGACCCTCCGTAGCTCCCGCCCTGACCGGGACCATCTCGGGTATGGGTGAACTGCTGAGTATCATCCCTCCGACATGCTGTCCGAGCGACTTGGGCGCGCCGATTAGCTGCGGCGCGAGTTCGGCGAAGTTCCTCCAGCCTGCTATCTTCATGCTTTCCCTGAACTCGGGCATCTCTCCCATTCTGTCGGCCAGAGCGCTCATGTCCTCGTCGTGCATCCGTCCCGCAAGCAGCTTCAGTCGCTCTTCGGGCAGACCCAGGGCGGCTCCGAGGTCGCGTATGACGCCGCGACTCCTGTAGGTCGAGACCGCCCCGGTCAGGACGGTCAGGGCGGGACCGAACCTTCTGTGCACTCGTTCTATCAGTTCGTCCCTTATGGCCCTCGGAAAGTCCAGGTCTATGTCTGGGAGTGTCTCGGAGTCCTCGGATATGAACCTCTCCAGCGTCAGGTCCCACTTCAGCGGGTCGACGTGGCTGATGCCCACGAGGTAGCCCGCCAGCAGCGCGACGGAGGAGCCTCGCCCCCGACCCGGGGGACGCTCCTCGAGCGCCACCTCCGGACCGACCATCCCGCGCTCCTTCATGATCTCGCGCGCCAGAAGGGCTATCTCGCGGTACAGCAGCAAAAAGCCCGCCATCCCTTTTCGCGCTATCAGGCGAAACTCCTCCTGGAGACGTTTCTCAACCTGTTCGGTCACCGAGCCGTACCTGCGTATGGCGGCCTCGTAGCACAGCCTGACCAAGTAGCTCATCGGCGTGTAGCCCTCCGGCACGTCCGGTTCGGGCAGGGTGTAACCCAGGTCCGAGGACAGGTCGAACTCGCAGCGCCCGGCTATCTCAAGGGTGTTGGAGACCGCCTCAGGACAGTCCGCGAACAGTTCCGCCATCTGTCCGGAGGATTTGAGGTAAAACTGGTCGTTGGGCAGGATATACTCCAGGCTCCGGTCGATGGTCGAGTTGTTTCTTATTGCCACCAGCGTATGCTGGAGCCTGTATCGCTCCGGCGCGTGGTACAGCGCCCCGTTCGTGGCGACCGGCGGAGCGCCCATCTCGGCGGCGAGCGCGGCCAGTCGCCTGTTGCGGCGCGCCTCGCCCTCCAGTAAGTTGCGCTGGAGCTCCACGAACACCGAGTCGGGGCTATACCAGTCCATGATCTGTCCGAGATAGGTCTTTGCCTCGCCGTATCGTCCTTCGACGAGCAGCCTGGACAGCCTGCCCTCCCTGCCTCCGGTCAGCGCTATCAGCCCGTCGGCGTGTTCGGGAAGGCGCTCCACGTCCAACCTCGGCTCGCGCCTGTCCCGCGAGTTGGCGAGAGTGAATAGCCGGGAAAGGTTGGAGTAGCCCAATCTGGACTGAGCCAGCAGCGTTATGCGGGAGCCGTCAGTGAGAGTGAGTTCGCCGCCGGTGATTGGCTTCAGACCGATATTGCCCGCCAAAATTGCGAACTCGAGCGCGCCGCACAGGTTGGCGTCGGTCAGAGCGAGAGCGGGCTGACCGTATTCCACAGCCTGCGCGGCAAGCTCGTGGACGTGGGAAGCTCCCGTGCCGAAGGAGTAGAAGCTCTTCGCGTGAAGTTCGACGTAGCGACCGGACATGACACGACTCACGCGGCCTGGCTATACCAGTCGCCGGTCGTCTCGTCGCGGAACAGCGTGGTTAGAACGCCGTCCGTGGACTCCACGCGGTAGTAGGACCTGGTCATCGGCTGCGGCAGCCACCACAGGTCGAACTTCCAGCGGTCGGTTACGCTCTCCACCTCGCGCCACCTTCTTCCCACCCGGACCGCCGCGGGCCTGCGCTCGACTCCCTCGCCCACTTCGCTCACCTCCGCCGGAGCGGGCGCGTGAAGGGAGCGAACGGAGTTCACAGCCAGCGGGTCTATCGGCGCCAGAATAGAGCGCATCTCCGGCGCCGGGTGCCAGGGAGCTACCTCGACGCTCCGGTAGAGCGCCGGAGTCCCGTTCATAAGGCCGCGTAGCTGCCTGTCCGTTTCGGTCAACCTCTCCAAACTGCTCTCCCTCGCGTCCCTGATCAGTCCGGCCTGCACGCCGACCTCGCCCCCAAAATCGAGGAGGGTCAGGGACAGGTCATCGATGGGATGCGAAGGCGGCTCGGTCTCAAGGCGCTCTCCCAGCAGCTCGGAGGCACGTTCCCAGCGCTCCACCGGGGTCCTGAAGCGGACGTGCAGCTTCCAGGGCTCAGCGTCAGACGAGGAAGATTCCAGCAGAACCGCTCCCACGCTTCTGCTTCTCAGCGTGGCTCTTGAGAACGCGCGTCTGAGCAGCAGGTC
>DAOULF010000054.1:0-2289 GCA_034420555.1 Dehalococcoidia bacterium | reverse complement strand
AACCTGTATCAGCTTGGTCGGTAGGGGAGTCACCCCCATCCTAACCTTCCCCCATCAAGGGGGAAGGGAATTTTCTCGCCACTGGCAGCGCCGACTAAATTGGTACAGTATCTGACTTTGAATAGGTCCTGGTTCTTCACACCGAGTACTTCTCCACTGACTCGGGATTCAGTTCCAGTCCGAGGCCCGGCTTGTCCGGGAATGGCGACAACATGCCATCCTTGTGTTCTGGAAACTCGGTGTACCAGATGAGGTCGGCTTCGTGCGCTACTTTCAGGTACTCGACGACCTTGAGGTTGGGCGTCGCGCAGCACATGTGAAGATGCACTAGCTGGACTCCGTGCGGCGCGACCGGCAGGTCGAAGCCGTGCGCCATGTGGGCAACCTTCATCCACTCCGTGATGCCTCCGACTCGGCCCACGTCCGGCTGCACGATGTCGGCCCCGCCCCTGGAGATCAGTTCCTTGAATCCGTACTTGGTGTACTCATGCTCGCCGGTCGCGACGGGTATCGTTGTGGATGCGGCGATCCTGGCCATCCCGTCTATGTCGTCCGCCAACAACGGCTCCTCGAACCAGCCTATCCGGTACTGCTCGAACTCCCTGGCCATGTAGATGGCCTGCTTGGGATGGTAGCCGTTGTTGGCGTCAATGTAGATGTCAACATCGTCGCCCAGCGCCTTTCGGACGGCGGCGACTCGTTCCACGTCCTCCCGTTCCGACTGTCCAAAGTCCTTGCCCACCTTGATCTTCACGCGAGGTATGCCCTGCTCGACCCACTCGGTGGTCTCGGCGATCAGTTCATCAACCGAGAAGTTGGTCCACCCGCCTGAGCCATATATAGGCACCGACTCTTGGAACGGCCCCAGCAGTTTGTAGAGCGGCAGGCCGAGCGCCTTCGCCTTCAGGTCCCAGAGGCAGATGTCCACAGCGGACAGCGCGCAGAAGGCAATGCCCTTGCGTCCGTAACCTCTCACGCGCCAGAACATATCGTTCCAGAGCTTTTCGATGTTGAACGGGTCCTGTCCGAGCAGAAGGTCTTTGAAGCCATGCTCGATGACCTCCCGGACGCCCGGGCTGGACTGTCCCAGTCCGAAGCCTTCGACACCCTCATCGGTGTATATGTGGACGAAGAGTTGGGAGCGTCCTCCCGTGCCAGACTTCGGAGGGGGAATCGTGGCGTCCTGGATCGGAGCGGCGTGGGGGTAGCTGAGGACCGTGGTGGTTACATCGGTAATTCGCATGGATTGGGGTCTCCTGGTGGGGTAGTCTTCAGTTTTCTGTGTGGCAGCGTGCAGGCTAGCGTCCGCCTGCCGACCTTCCGCCGTCCACCATGTACACGCCTCCGGTGGAGAAGCTGCTGTCGTCGCTGGCGAGGAACAGCATCAGCCTGGCCACTTCCTTCGGCTCTCCGTATCGCTGGAGCGGTATGCGGTCGGCGGCCGCCTGCTTCACCACGTCCACGGTTACGTTCGAGTCGTCCAGGTCGGCTACTCGCATCTCTTCTATCGAGCGCATCATTCGGGTCTCGATGGGCGCCGGATTGACGGTGCTGACCCTGATGCCGTCCGGCGCGAACTCCAGGGCGGCGGTGCGCATCAGGCCGATTACCGCGTGCTTGCTGGCGCCGTATGCGGACATTTCCGGGGTCCCGCCGATTCCGGCAGTAGATGAGGTGACGACGATGCTTCCCCCTCCGCGCTCACGCATCGCGGGGACCGCGTACTTGATTCCCAGCCACACCCCACGCACGTTGACCGCCATCACGCGGTCGAATACGTCAATCGGGTAGTCGGTGATATGAGCCAGCGTCCCCTCGATTCCCGCGTTGGCCAGCAGTACGTCAATGCCGCCCCAGCGGTCCACGGCGGCATTGATATAGGCTTGGGTCTGGTCAGGCCGGGTGACGTCTGCCACGGTGTAGCTGGCCTTGTTCTCGCCGATAGACAGCGCCACTTCACGGAGCGCGGCTTCGTCCAGGTCAACCAGCGCGACCCGCGCTCCTTCCTCGGCGAATAACCTGGCGGCGGCGCTTCCGATGCCGCCGGTGGCTCCGGTAATCACTGCCACTTTTCCTTCCAAGCGGGACATTTCCTAACTCCTTGGTTACAGCGCTGATGTTCAGTTCCCGATTTGTATCACCACTCCACGCTTCTGACAAGCGCCGGGAGTTTGCAGAACCTGTATCAGTTTGGTCGGTAGGGAAGTCACCCCCATCCTAACCTTCCCCCATCAAGGGGGAAGGGAATTTTCTTGCCACAGGCAACACCGACTAAATTGGTACAGCATC
>DAOULF010000053.1:0-28308 GCA_034420555.1 Dehalococcoidia bacterium | reverse complement strand
AAGCGCGAGTGGCCGAATTGGAAGCCGAACTCCGACGCCTGCGCGGAAGATAGCCTATACCCAGCGCAGGTCATCGGACGACCGTCCCCGAAACAGAGAGACAATCACACATGAAAGCACGGAACGGAAACCCGCCCTCTTATAGAGCGATGCAAGCCCGACGCCATTATTCAAGAGGACTGCGCCACGCTGAAAGAGGCGACTACCGCAGGGCCATCCGAGAATTCGACAAGGCCATTCACCTAAACCCGAATGATCCCCATGCCTACTACAACAGGGGAACCATCTACTTTAGTAAGGGCGACCGTGACCACGCTATCTCAGACTATGACCGAGCTATCGAACTAAACCCGAAATACGCCGAAGCCTACACCAACAGAGCAACCGCATATGCTGATAAAGGCGACCACGACCGCGCTATCTCAGATTACGACTGCGCTATTGAAGTAAACCCTGACTTCGCCAGAGCCTATATGAGCAGGGGAAACGCGTACTCCGATAAAGGTGACTACGATCAAGCCATCAAGGACTTCAATAAAGCTATCGAACTGAACCCCAGTTTTGCCGAAGCCTACTACAACAGAGCAACCGCGTATGTCGATAAGGGAGACTATGAACAAGCTATTTTAGATTGCGACAGAACCGTTGGACTGAATCCCAACGACGCCACTGCTTACTACAACAGGGGGAGCATCTACTTTAGTAAAGGCGACTGTGACCACGCAATCTCAGACTATGACCGAGCCATTGAAATAAACGCAGAATATACCGAAGCCTACTACAACAGAGGAACTGTTTACTTAAGTTCGGGCAACCACGATCAAGCTATCAAGGACTTCGATAAAGCCATTGATCTGAACCCTAACCTTTCCGAACCCTATGCCAATAGGGGAAACGCCTATTCTCGAGAAGGGGACTATAACCAAGCCATCAAGGACTTCAATAAAGCTATTGAACTCAATCCCAGTTTTGTCGAAGCCTACGCAAACAGGGCAACCGCATATGCTGATAAGGGCGACTATGACCGAGCCATCTCAGATTGTGACCATGCCGCTGAACTAAACCCGAGAAATCCCGCAGCTTACAACAACAGGGGAACTGCTTACGCTCGTAAGGGCAACTACAACCAAGCTATCAGGGACTTCGATAAGGCCATTGAACTGAATCCGAACCTTGCCGAAGCCTATAACAACAGGGGAAACACCTATTCTCATGAAGGCGACTATGACCACGCCATCAGGGATTTTAGTAAGGCCATTGAACTGAATCCAGACGATGCAGTTATCCATACCAAAAGGGCAATCGCCCATTCCGATAAGGGTGACTATGACCAAGCCATCACAGACTTCAGCAAGGCCATTGAACTGAACCCGAACGATGCCGAAGCCTATACCAACAGGGGAAACGCCTACTCCCATAAGGACGACGATAACCGTGCTATCTCTGACTACGACCGAGCCATTGAACTCGTTCCCAACCATGCGGCGATATATTTAAACAGAGGAGCTTATTATCAGTTTGCAGGTGATACATACGCGACGTTATCGGACTACGACAATGCCGTCAGGCTATGCCCTAATTACGCATCCGACTTCGTTGACCGCAATTTCATTCACGGGGGAGATGGCATCGTCCGAGACGCCATTGAGTTGTTGACCGAAGTGATGTCCTCTCCGCCCGAAAGCGCAGACGACTTCTACTACCTCGGAATCAAGTCCCTCTACCAGAACGACACACTCAGCGCCCGCGACTGCTTCACACTCGCGGGACGCAAGGGGTTCGAAGACACCGAAAAGCTAAGGCAGCACCAGGAAAATCTGAAGAACGTGAGATGGCTTCCTCGTCAATCTCTCTGAGGCTTTAATCCCCTAACCCACGCCGCTGTGAACCGCCTCATACAGCGACCGGCGATTCTCCAATATCCCCCTGTAACTCTCGTGCGCCACGATTATCAGCATCGTCGTCGCTCGGCTCATGCCCGTGTACAGAACCCTGTTCAGGTGATCTTCATGCGGCAGGGTGACTCCCCCGGCCAGGACGACCTGGTCCTCGGTAAGTGGCAGAATCAGTATCGCCAGGTCGCTTTCCAGCCCCTGAAAGTCATACACGTCACTATACCTGAGAGTGCGCGGAGAGGTGTCGCCGCTGACCCAGGTGATCTGCTCGCTTTCACTCACGGGCCCCAACTCCGCGTCGCGTATGTTCAGCAGATCCCAACTGCCATAGGACGGCGAGGCTTCCAGTCCACAATCAACGCTGGACAGCAGGATCATCTGCCGCGACTGGTATCCAATCTCCCTCCACTCATGCGCCAACCGATCCAGCGTCCGGTGCAATTCCTCATCCGATTCGTAGTAGATGGTCTGAACCAGCGGCCCATGCACTCCCCTCCTCGGCGGCGACTCCACTCTCGCCAGCCTCGCCACTTCATCCGCTATCTCCTGCGTGTTGCGACAGTTGATTTCCAGAAGTCCTTCATACCAGTTGGTATCCATCAGTCCGTTGGTTCGGACTCTGACCCATTCTCGCAGCGCCTCTTTCCCATCTCCTTCAACGCTGTCTCTGATGAGATTCTGGTTCACGAAATCTCCGAACATCGCCCAGCGTCCGCCGATAAGTCCCCTCCTCAACAGCGCGTCCTGCAACTTCAGGAAAACCTCGTCGCACAAATTCTGAGCCTCGTCAACTATCAGGTAGTCGAAGATCTTCTCCTGTCCCAGGTCCGCCACCGTGTCTTCGATGAACCGCTCCCATGCGCTGTCCAGGTAGCCCCGCCTCAGCGTCCCTTCCAAGTCGGGTGAGTTCTCCAGCCTCTGCTGATGTCTGGCTCTGGCCTCTCCACTAAGAATCTTCAGCGGCAGCGTCGCGGGCGTTCCACACACAATCCGCCCGTCCCCCTCTTTGGGAAGCGTCTCAGCCCATCGCTCGAAACGCGCGCTCAGGTTGGAGTTGCTGCACAGCAGCGCCACGCTCTCGCCCGCCTCATATCGCCGCCTCGCCAGTTCCATCGCCAGAACCGTCTTGCCCGTTCCCGCCGCGCCGTCAACTATGGATCGCTCGCTCCGAGTCACGGCATTCAGATTAACCATCTGTTCCACCGTCAGGCTCAGCAGCCGCAACCGGAGAGTCTCCAGGTCCGCTTTGATAATTCCCACAGGTTCTTCCTCCGGCGCCATAATTGGCATATACATCTTTACGAAATCCGACCGCAGATTCTCCATAGCCCTAAGCGTAGCGAAGTAGTCCCGATTATTGTTGCGAAGCCTTTCTTTCACGCTCCGCGAACGTAACTTATCGGCGTAGTCAGCCAATCTCTCTATCAGCTTGTCAGGATCCAGCGCGTCCCGCCTGGTTATCAACTCCGCCAACTCCATAGGACGATGGCTGAACTCCACGTCCCAGTCTGTAAAAGCCACAGCGCAACCGAGAGAAATCAGTGAGTCATCGCCAAAGTAAGGTTCGAACTGTCTTTGCAATGCGTACATACCGCTACTGGCCTGCGTAGGTGGACTGGGAATTACCGGTTGGCCGGACGACGCGCTGTACCATCTCATATCGTCTCTGATTGCGTAATGCCCACCCTTGGCCTCCAAGTATATGACTGAACAGTAGTCCTCTTCCATGAATATGACGAAATCCAGTTCGCGCGGCCTTACCGGATTGTTCGGATTATCCACAAACTGCCCGTGGAAAACCTTCCAATATCTGCCAACGGGATTGGGTGAATCCCTGAGATTCTCGAATATGACCCGCTCCGACTCCGGTGCGTCGTCCGAAATCCGGTCGGGAATCATCTCGGCCATATTCACGTATCCTTCCGACCAGGTTCAGTGCCCAAACTACCGAAGCAGGACTCCACTCCTATTAGAGTATCACGCTCATCCCAAACCCTTCCAACTAGGACCAAGTCAGGCTATCTCCCTTTGTGTATGCCCCTGCTATCCTCAGAATTCCGGCCCGGAACCTGCGCCAACCTAGTGGCGCCGAATCCAACAAAGAACGCTTGCTCTATTCCGACTCAATCCATATAATAGTACATATATACTATTTGAATATGGAGGTGATCCTGCCCATGCCCAACGACAAACCTCGCTGCTCAGCCCTCAACAAAAACGGAAAGCCATGCAACGCGCCGCCGATTCAGCCCGAAGGACTGTGCTTCGGGCATCATCCCAAAGCCGGAGAATGGCGAAAGAAAGGCGGACGGCCCCGCAAACGTGCCGTCCTGACTGCACATACGCCCATCGCCGGACTCATGGGCGACAGCGCCCTTCAGCCTCTACTCCGCAACCTGGAAGAAATCTTGGAGCAGGTCCACAGGGAAGATCTAGATCCCGACAGGGCCAGGGCTACCGTCACGGTCGCCAATGCCATCTTGAAGACATTGGACAAGACCGACGACTATCCACTGCCCGAACCCGTCTCTGTGCAGAGCGATCCCGAGCCTAAGAAGTGGATATTCGACGATCCCCCCGACTGGCTGATAGAAAAGATGGGCTACGCCAGGGGCCTGCTCGAATCCCATGAAGAAAGGCTCGAAACCGACGAAGAGTACCGCGAACAGTGGCTGATAGAGGAGGAAGAAAGACTGCGTGATGAAGAAGACTTCTACTATGCCGCGACCAAAGCCTTACAGACTCTTAAGAACGCGGACATCTCGCAGCCGCCCAGTGACGACAGCTACAGGGACGCCGCCGATGAAGTATTGTGGAAGACATTCAGCCACGCCATTGCCGAGCGAGAGGAGGAGAGGGCCAACGCGCCAGTTTGATGCCGAAATTCCATTTAATGGCTAAACTGGTCTGATTCAACCAGTTTCCAACCAGTTTCGACCCTGAAACTGGTGCCAGTTTTCAGACAGAGACGCCAACTGCCAGCGCGTCGCAAGAACCGACGACACACCGACATTGCCCATTGACCCAACCCTTGCTAGAATCCAGACCGACCTACAAAATCCCAGGAGTAAGAATATGCCCATCGTAAGAGTCGAAATGTGGCCCGGTCGCACCCACGAGCAGAAGCAGGAACTCGCCAAGGCCATCACAGAGGCCGTAGTCGAAATCGGCAAGGCGCCCGCCGATGCGACGTTCGTCATATTCGAGGACGTTGCCAAGGAGAACTGGGCGCAGGCCGGAACGCTCGCGTCCGACGAATAACGACCTGATTACGGAGACGCATTGATGATAAGTCGAGAGAGAATCGTCCAGACCTTCTGCGACCTTGCCAGAATAGACAGTCCGTCAGGCGAAGAGGAGGAAGTCGCCCAGCATCTCATCAAGAGACTGGAGGACATGGGCCTCAGCGTGTTGAGAGACGACTATGGGAATATCATCGCCAACGACGGCGGAGACGACCCGCTCATCCTGTCCGCTCACATGGACACGGTAGAACCCGGACGCGGAGTGCAGCCGTCCGTCGAGGGTGAACGCATTGTCTCAGACGGAACCACGATTCTGGGCGGCGACTGCAAGGCCGGCGTAGCTGCCATTATGGAAGCGTTAGAGTCCATCTACGAGGATGACACGCCCCACAGGTCAATAGAGGTGGCGTTCACCCGCGAGGAAGAGATTGGTCTCGTCGGCGCGCGCAATATGGATTTCTCCCTTCTCACTGGTAAAGAGGCGGTCGTCTTCGATGGCGAAGGACCTCCGAGCCAGATAACTTCGTCGAGTCCTGAATACATAGGCTTCGACATCGAGATCACCGGACGCGCCGCTCATGCGGGTGTGGAACCGGAAAAGGGCATCTCCTCTATACGGATCGCGGCTGAGATCATCACGAGACTGCCGCAGGGACGCCTCGATGACGAGACGACATTCAACGTCGGAACAATCGAGGGCGGCACCGTGCGAAACGCGGTCCCCGAACTCACGACCGTGCATGGTGAGTTCAGAAGCCGGAACATCGAAAGTCTTGACAGCATACGCTTGCAGGTGGACGAAGCGCTCGGCCAGGTTCGAGCCATGTTCCCGGAAGCGGACATACAGTGCCACCTTCACACTGAGTTCGTTGCGTACAACTTGTCGGATGACGACCCCGCTCTCGCTCATGTGAAGTCCGCTCTGGAATCCCTGGGAATGACGCCAACCCTCCAGCCATCCGGCGGCGGAACGGACGGAAACGTCTTCCGGCTCAACGACATCAGCGCCGTAGTAGTCGGCATGGCGGACCACGGGATGCACACTGTCAGGGAGTACGTTACGATCCCGGACCTAGTGGATGCCGCTCACCTGTGTGAAACACTCCTGAGAACGGACGAATAGCCTATGTCCGTTCGTTACCTGGGACACTGCGCCTTCCTGTTCGAGGAATCCACCGGAGAGAGTCTGCTGATTGACCCCTTCGGCAACGGCAGTTCCGAGCATGACCACTGGTTTCTCAAGCCCTTCCCTTCTCTGGAAGTTGATCTGGTCGCCGTAACGCATGACCACTTCGATCACAATGCCGTTTCCGCGTTGCCTGACGGCACGCCCCGCATGGACAGCGCAGGCACCCGGCAAGTCGGAAACACCACGATCACCGGCATTAGCGACATTCATTCAGGTTCGTCCGGTCGCAACGGGATGGAAAACGTAATCTACCTGGTTGAACATGAGGGAGTCCGATACTGTCACATTGGCGATAATCGCCATGACATACCGGACGACGTGATAGCGCGGCTTGGCAAAGTGGACGCGCTGATGGTGCCCGTTGACGATTCCTGCCACCTGCTGACGTTCCAGGAGGTCAACCAACTGGTGGAATCGCTGTCCCCGATGGTCGTCATTCCGATGCACTACCGCATCGAAGGTCTTTCGACTGAAACCGCTGATTTGGAAGGGCATCAGAGTTGGGCAAGAACGCAGTCGCCGCGCCGTACCATGCGACGCTCGTCTTTCAGAATTGACCGCCGCGGCCTGCCCTACGAACGCGAGGTCTGGACGATTCCCGCCGAACTAGCAGCCTGAGTTGGCGAAATTCCGACTGGACGCACTCCTTCGTTTACAGACACATACCAACGTGAGGACGCAGGCTTGAAAGTAAAGCTGGCATACGGAAAGACGGGACTCGTAGTGGAACTTCCCGACGATAGGACCACTGTGGTGGAACCTAGCTATCTTCCCGCCCTCCCGGACCCGGAGGGCGCTATAAGAACGTCCATACGCGACCCTGTTGGGGGAGCCGCTCCACTGCGCAGACTCGTGCAGCCGGGGAATACTGTCGCCATATCGGTTTGCGACATCACCAGGCCCATGCCCAGCGCTGCCGTACTGCCCGTTTTGCTGCGCGACCTATCCCACCTTCCCGCCCAGGACATCTCTATTCTGGTTGCCACCGGCACACACCGCGCGAACACCGACGCAGAACTGCGCCAGATGCTCGGAGATGGAGTTGTGAACCGCTACACCGTACTCAACCACAACGCCTTCGATAATTCCATTCTGGAAAAGGCTGGTGAAACCCGGAACGGCATACCCATATATCTCAATCGTCACTGGCTGGATGCCGACCTGAGAATCACAGTCGGTTTCGTCGAACCACACTTCTTCGCAGGGTTCTCCGGCGGCCCAAAGATGGTCGCGCCCGGGCTCGCGGGATTCGACACGATTATGAGGCTGCACAATGCCGAAATGATCGGGCACCCGGAAGCGAGATGGGGCGTGACCGTCGGCAATCCTATCCACGATGCTATTCGTGAGATAGCCGACCGTACCGGCGTGGACTTCGCGCTGGACGTCACCATCAACCGGGATCACGGCATAACGAGCGTCTATGCGGGGGAACTATCGGCCGTCCATCGCGCTGCCCGCCGTTTTGCCAGGACAGTCTCGATGCAGCCCGTGGACCGACCTTTCGATGTGGTTCTCACTACGAACAGCGGATATCCGCTGGACCAGAATCTGTACCAAGCGGTAAAGGGGATTTCAGCCGCCGCCCAGGTAATCAAACCCGGCGGAACAATCATCGCCGCGGCGGAATGTCTGGACGGCATACCTGATCATGGCGAGTATGGCCGCCTTCTGAAGTCGTCGTCCGGGCCCCGCGACATTCTCGAAACGGTACACTCGCCGGGGCACAATGTTCACGATCAGTGGCAGGTTCAGATTCAGGCGCAGATTCAACTCAGGGCCGACGTGAAGATCAAGTCCACGTACCTGAGCGACGATCAAGTTCGCGATGCACACCTGGAACCCGTAGAAGACGTTGAGCAGGCGGTCGCCGATGAACTTCTGCGGCACGGAAGGGAAAGCGCTCTCTGCGTCATTCCGGAAGGGCCGCAGACTATACCTTTCCTTGCAAACTATTAGTTGCTTTTCTAACGCAGTCCAAGAGAAAAAGCCCGTGCTATTCGCACGGGCTTCAAGATGCTTTGTACTAGCTTGTCGGACGACTAGCGGCTAGGCAACCTCGACGACGGCGCCTGCGTCCTCCAGCTTGCCCTTCAGTTCGTCGGCTTCGTCTTTGGATATCGCTTCCTTGACGACCGTCGGGGCGCTCTCAACCAGGTCCTTCGCCTCTTTCAGTCCGAGAGTAGTGACTTCGCGGACCGCCTTGATGACGTTAATCTTCTTAGGACCGATCTCCTTGAGCGTTACGTCGAACTCGGTCTGCTCCTCCGCCTCGGCAGCGGCGGCTTCGGCGGTTCCGGCGACGCCCTGTACGGTCGCCATGGCAACCGGAGCGGCGGCGCTTACGCCAAACACGTCCTCGAGTTCCTTCACGAGGTCGGCGAGTTCCAAAACGGACATTTCCTTGATACCTTCTACGATCTCATCCTTTGTCAGAGCCATTGCATGTACCCTCCTGCTTTTACTTACGTTGATTCGGTTGATACTTTACGCTTCCTGTTGCTGAAGACTGTCCACATGGCCCTGGAGCACACGCGCAAGCCCGGCGATTGGCCCATTTAGGACATTGACCAGGCTGGCCACAGGCCCGTTCATTCGCATGAGTAACTGGGATACAAGCTCCTCGCGTCCTGGCAGGGTGGCAAGCTGATTGACCTGATCGCTGGTCAGGGCCCTGCCATCCATTTCACCACCAACTATGGCAAGAGCAGATCTCGTCGTTCGTATGTAATTCGACAATGCCTTCGCCGGAGCCAGCGGATCTTCATAGCCAAACGCTACGCCGGTCGGCCCATTGATGACATCCTTGATCGCCGGTTTCCCTGCCTCGTCCGCCGCTATGTATGCCAGTGAATTCTTGATGATCCTGTATTCGACTTCCGCTTCTCTGAGCGCGCGTCGCAGCTCCGTCATCTCGGAAACCGGCAGACCCGAGTAGTTTGTTGTAATGACGATGGAACTGCGCTCGAATTTATCCTTCAGCAGTTCCACCGCCTCGACTTTGGCTTGAGTCGGCACGCTTACCTCCACTACATTCCAAAAATAAAACCCCGTGCCAAAGACACGGGGCAATAGTTGCAATCAACTTCCGAAACACAGTCTCGGCTGCACGACCTCGGCGGGCTGGGATTTTCATTCCCCGACTATCGGGGAAACCCACTGTCTCTGGCGATTTCGGTTATTCTACACGAAGGGCCGAGAGGCGATCAACATCCATTGATACGCTCGGGCCCATCGTCGCGGTCAGGTAGGCGGATCGGATGAACTGACCCTTCACACCGCCCGGCCTTGAACGGACTATGTTGTCCACAAGCATGGTCAGATTGTCCATCAGCATATTTTCTTCGAAGCTGGCTTTGCCAATCGGTACGTGGATCAGGCCGGTCCTGTCCAGTCGGAATTCCACCCGGCCTTTCTTGGCGTCCGAAATCGCGCGAGGAATATCGTCAGGCTGGACCACTGTACCCGTTCTGGGATTCGGCATCAGTCCACGCCGCCCAAGGATGCGTCCCAATCGCCCAATTCGACCCATGAGGTCCGGCGTCGCGATAGAGACGTCGAAACCAAGGAATCCGTCCTGGATCTCCTTGATCAGATCGTCGCTGCCGACGAAATCGGCTCCGGCCTCTCGCGCAATGGATTCGGCCTCGCCCTGGCAGAACACCAATACCCTGACAGGCTTGCCCACACCATGGGGGAGCACTGCCACGCCTCGAACCATCTGGTCGGCATAGCGCGGGTCCGCACCAGTGCGCAGGTGGAGTTCAATCGTTTCGTCGAACTTCGCCTTAGCCGTATTCTTCGTGATTTCAATGGCCTCGGAAGGAGCGTACGCAGCTTCGCTGTCTATCAGTCCGACGGCCTCTCTGTATCTTTTTCCCCTGCTGGCCATATGGAGATTCCTTATCTACTGAATGTAACCCGCGGCGTGGGACTCAGCTTACCCTTATACCCATGCTGCGGGCGGTTCCTTCGATTATACGTATCGCGCCATCCACGTCGGCGGCATTCAAGTCCCTGAACTTGGTCTCGGCGATCTCCTTGACCTGATCGCGCGATACGGTCGCGACCTGCTCCGCTTTCGGGTTTCCACTGCCCTTTTCGATTCCCGCTGCCTTTCGCAGGAGATCAGATGCGGGCGGGCTCTTGACGATAAACGTGAAGGACCGGTCTTCGAATACCGTCAATTCGACGGGCACGATTGAACCGGCCTGCTGAGCCGTTCGCTCGTTGTACTCTTTTACGAATCCCATGATATTGACGCCGTGCTGTCCGAGCGCGGGTCCCACCGGAGGAGCGGGAGTCGCTTTACCGGCTTCAATCTGTAACTTGATTATAGCTCTTACTTTCTTTGCCACTTCTTGCCGTTCCTATGCTGCTTATGCGCTTTCATCGAGATGTTGTGGTACCAGCTAGACTCTCTCTACCTGAAGGAAGTCCAGCTCTACGGGCGTCTCGCGCCCGAAGAAAGATACAAGTACCTTCACCTTCGCGCGCTCCTGGGAAATCTCGTCCACTGTACCCATGAAGTCCATGAAGGGACCGTCGGTGATCCGTACACTCTGACCCTTTTCGAATCCGATCCTCTGAGTGGGAGTGTCGGTCTCTATCTGCCTGAGAATGACCTGTACTTCCTGCTCTTCCAGCGGAACCGGTTTGGGCCTGTTGTTCTCCTGTTCATCCTCAGCGGATATGAAGCCGGTCACCCCGGGCGTATTTCGCACCACGAACCAGCTATTATCATCCATCGTCATCTGCACCAGGATATAGCCGGGGAAGATAGTGCGCGAGACGGTCTTCCGCTGCCCTCCCTTTATCTCAACCTGCTCTTCGGTTGGGACGACCACCTGGAATATCTTGTCCTGCATATCCATGTTCTTGATACGGTGTTCAAGATTGTCCTTGACCCGCTTCTCCTGGCCGGAGTACGCATGGATGATGTACCACCGAACATTGGGATCGCTGTGCGAGACTTGTGTCATGATTCTAGTTCCCCAAGATTATGCCTACGACCCTGGCGAATACGAGATCTACCAAGCCGAGGAATATCCCCATAGCCACGGCCACAGCCACGACCATAATCGAGAGTCGAAAAGTCTCTTCTCGACTAGGCCACGTTACCCTTCGAAGCTCACCGATGACCTCACCAATCGCACGAATGCTGAAAGCGCGCCTTGCGACTTCGGAACTAACCCTGCGAGTTACACCCTGATCTCTAGGATCTCTAGCCACCTCTACCTCACTTCGCGATGCATAGTGTGCTTGCGGCAACGAGGGCAGAACTTCTTGAGTTCCAATCTCTGAGGATCGTTGCGGCGATTCTTACTCGAGTTGTACGTACGCTCTCGGCAGTCAACGCATCCAAGAGTAATGAGGATTCTCACTTCTCCCCGGCGGGCCATGTTTCAAACTCCTCGACACTGACTGGGCCAAGAACTAAACGGCTTTCGATGTTTGCCACCGAATCCCGGCACACTCCACTGTCGTACTGTAATCTATTTCTAAAATAGGCTAATGCCCTCTTCTCTCACACATGGCGTGAGAAGAGGGCACACTGACAACTTGATCTACCTAGTTGAGGACCTTGGTGATTACACCGGATCCAACCGTCCTTCCGCCCTCGCGAACAGCGAATCTCAACTGCTCGTCAAGCGCGACAGGGGTAATCAACTTGATGTTCATCTCGATGTTGTCGCCCGGCATAACCATCTGGACGCCATCGGGCAACTTGATCTCACCCGTTACGTCAGTCGTCCGGATGTAGAACTGGGGCTTGTATCCGTCGAAGAACGGAGTATGGCGACCGCCCTCGTCTCTACTCAGCACGTAAACCTGCGCTTCGTACTCCGTGTGCGGCATCATGCTTCCGGGCTCGGCCAGAACCTGGCCGCGCTCCACCTCGTCGCGGTCAACGCCTCGAACCAGCACGCCAACCGCGTCTCCCGGCTCACCTTCATCAAGAGTCTTATGGAACATCTCGACTCCGGTTACGACCGTGCTGGAGGTATCCTTGATTCCTACGATCTCGATGTTGTCGCCCACCTTGACCATGCCACGTTCCACGCGCCCCGTCACAACGGTGCCGCGACCCTTGATGCTGAAGACATCCTCAACGGGCATGAGGAAGGGCTGATCGCGCGGTCGGTCAGGTATGGGAATATGTTCGTCAACCGCATCCATCAGTTCCCAGATTCCGCCGGCCCACTCGCCGTCGCGGGTGTCGTCGTCGCCTTCGAGAGCGTTGAGAGCGCTAACACGGACGATGGGAACGTCTTCAAAGCCGTACTCGGACAGGAGTTCATCCATTTCGAGCTCGACAAGTTCCAGAAGTTCCTCGTCGTCCATCGCGTCAACTTTGTTGAGTGCGACCACTATCGCAGGAACCTCCACCTGGCGAGCCAGGAGGATGTGCTCCCTGGTCTGAGGCATAGGCCCATCCGGAGCGCTTACGACGAGTATCGCGCCGTCCATCTGTGCAGCCCCCGTAATCATGTTCTTGATATAGTCGGCGTGACCGGGGCAGTCCACATGAGCATAGTGACGGGAGTCAGTCTCATACTCAACGTGCTGAATAGCAATGGTGACACCGCGCTCGCGCTCTTCGGGAGCGTTATCAATCGAGTCGAACGGACGGAAGTCAGCCATTCCGGCAGACGCCAACACCTTGGTTATCGCAGCCGTCAGCGTGGTCTTGCCATGGTCAACGTGGCCGATGGTTCCAACATTCACGTGAGGCTTGTTTCTCTCGAACCTCTGCTTTGCCATTAATCTTTACCCTCCGCGCTGGAGCCCACAAGCAGACTCGAACTGCTGACCTCGTTCTTACCAAGAACGCGCTCTACCTCCTGAGCTATGTGGGCCCTGTTTATTGTATTGTTACAAACTTTGATGGTGGACGGGGAGGGATTCGAACCCCCGTAGCCCTTCCGGGCGCCAGATTTACAGTCTGGTGGTATTAACCACTCACCCACCCGTCCGTATTATCTGAAATAGTCTAGCATAGCGATATTGCCCAATCCAAGACTGAATTAGCCCGCAGAGACAACGCCCTTTACGCCTGCGGCATCACACAAAAATACCTATCGCTTTCACGAAATCATGGAGAGCCCCAGGGGGGATTCGAACCCACCAACCTCCCGATTACAAGTCGGGTGCGCTGCCAATTGCGCCACTAGGGCCCGGGTTTCCGCTGCCCAGTACCGGCATCGAGAACACGGAACAGGGACATGGGAGACGAGACAATCTAATGTCTTCAAGTCAATTCTAGGGTAGGCGTTCTACGCAGGTCAACCTGGATTCTGTGGCTTAAGTATGAGGTGTTCCGCCTCACGCTGCACCGTATTGTTTATCTGTTGCAGAGGCAACCCCGTCTCGATTGCCAGACGGCGACAGTCCTCGTACTCCGGGCTGACTGAAACAGCCCCACCACCGATTATCTTAACCTTAACCAGGGCAGTCCCAAGAGAAGTTTCGAGCGACCTAATCTCACGGCCGGCCTCATATCGCGTAATGGGGCGGACCCGTACCCCAAGCGTTGTCGTCTCGCGCAGTATAATTCCCACCGCCTCGCGCTCATTATCATCGGAAACGATGACACTCAGCATGGTGGCGGGACGGTTCTTCTTCATCTGGATCGGAGTGAACCACACGTCTCGCGCTCCCATCTCGAAGAGTCGCTCCTGCACGTACCCCATGACCTCGCCCGTACAATCGTCCAGATTAGTCTCGATGAGACTCAGCCCATCGGTGGAAGCCTCTTCGTCTAGTTCACCTAGCCACAAACCCAACGCATTGGGATACTCATCAGGATTTCTCGCGCCCAAGCCGTACCCTATCTTCTGGACATTCAATTTAGGCTGCTGGAACTCGGCCAAGGTGGTGATTATTCCCGCGCCGGTCGGCGTGACCATCTCGCCCGTCCATGCCGGATTGCCCGGGGCCGGCACAAGGGGGGCGTCGGACATCGTGAACAGCGCAGAGGTGGCTGGGGACGGCACCGGCAGTACCCCGTGCGCGCTCCTGAACACCCCCGCTCCCATCGGGAACGGGGACGAGAAGACTTTATCTATGCCCAGGGCTTCTAGACCTACTACGGCGCCAACAACATCGGCAAGTGTGTCCAGCGTTCCCAGTTCGTGCAAGTGAACATCGTGGACGCTTGTGCGGTGGACCCTCGCCTCAGCCTCGGCCATGCGTCTGAAAACAGCACGGGACTGCTCCTTCACCCGATCTGAGAGGGTGGAAGACTCTACCGTCGCGATGAAGTCGTCGAAGTTCCGTGTGCGCTCCGCGTCGGCGTCCAGTTCCACGCGCACGAACGTCCCGGTGAGGCCGCCTCTCTGCGCATCTTCCGACGCAAGAGTAACTCCCGTCACCCCCATCTGGGATACAGCATCCACAACTATGTCCAGATCGAGGCCGGCATCCACGAGCGCGCCAAGGACCATATCCCCGCTCGCGCCGCCTATACACTGAAAATATGCAGCTTTCAGCTCTGCACCTCCTCGGCATCCTATACCGGAACGCCCTGGTGATCGGGTTTCCGGATCCCCAGGCTAATCGCTTCTCGCAGCGTGGTTACGGGAGCTACGTCAATATCGCTATTCAGAATGGAACCGAAGTCCGCGCCTCGCGTTCTCGGCACGATGCAGGTCTCGATACCCAGCCTTTCAGCTTCCTGTACCCTTCTCTGCAATTGAGAGACCGGCCTCACTTCCCCGCTAAGTCCCATTTCTCCGACCGCCGCAAGCCGATGTCCCAGTGGCGCATTGCGCGCGCTCGATACGATAGCGAGAGCAATGCCCAGATCCGCCGCCGGATCGGAGACTCTCATCCCTCCCGTCGCGTTTACGATCACATCCTGAGACGCGAGAGAGATGCCCGCCCTGCGGGTCAACACGGCGCAAATGAGCAGCATCCTGTTGTAATCCACACCCGACGCTACTCTACGAGGAGTCGGCAAGAGCGATGGGTTGGTGAGAGCCTGCACTTCGACCAGCACGGCTCGACTCCCCTCGACTGACGGTACGACAACTGAACCGACCGAGCCGCTCACGTGCAGCGCGAGCATATGCGCGGAGGGGTCGGGGACATCCCTCATTCCCTGTTCGGTCATCTCAAATACGCCGACCTCATTGGTAGAGCCGAACCTGTTCTTGATCGCTCGCAATAACCTGAAAGAACTTATCGGGTCGCCCTCGATGTGCAACACGACGTCAACGACATGCTCCAGCACCCTCGGCCCAGCGATGTCGCCGCTCTTGGTGACGTGCCCCGCCAATATCACGGAGGCGCCGGATGATTTCGCCCACTGGGTCAGTTGTCTCGCGCATTCCCGTATTTGGGACGTGCTCCCGGCCTCCGAGGACAATTCCTCATCAAACACGGTCTGGATCGAGTCAACTATCACCAACGCCGGCTTGAGTCTCTCGACCTGGGCGAGTATCTCACTCAGGCTTGTAGTAGGTAGGAGGTAAAGGCCGTCCGCGTCCACTCCCAGCCGGTCGGCCCGAAGTTTCACTTGTTCCGGAGACTCCTCGCCGGTTACGTACAGGGCTTCACCTCCCTGCACCGCATCCGAAGCCACGTCGAGCAGCAGGGTGGATTTGCCTATTCCGGGGTCTCCGGCGAGTAGGATTACAGAACCCCTGACCATGCCGCCGCCCAACACTCTGGTAAGTTCGGCTGAACGGAATGTAAGCCTGGGCTGATTCTCGCCCCGAACTTCTCCAAGCCGGACCGCCTCGGTCCCGGACAGACCGGCCCATGTGCGACCGCTTCCGCCCAGCCGCGCCGCGTTGAACTCCTTCAGCGTGTTCCAGTCGCCGCACTTGGAGCATCGGCCTTCCCAGCGGGAGGATTCCGCTCCGCAACTGTCGCAGAGGAATATGTTCTGGGATTTTCTTGCCACGATCCACCTGATAAAAGCAAAGGTCTGGGGCGGTTATCGTCCCCAGACCTTAAAGTCTTGCGTGCTGGGCGATTTCGCCCTATGTGGAGGAAACCACCGAGAACGGGGACTCCGCCTTTACCACAATTCCGTCGTCTTCCACGTCTATGATAGCCGTGTCCGCAGGCCCCAGCTCACCGGCCAGAATTGCGTCCGACAACTTGTCCTCCAGGTTATCCTGGATAACCCGGCGGAGTGGTCTGGCCCCGAATATAGGATCATATCCCTTCTCCACAAGCCACTCCTTGGCCTCGTCGGAGATTTCGAGGTCTATCCCCTTCTCAAGAAGATTGGACGCGACGTCCTTCATCTCGATTGGGATGATCTGGTGCATGTGCTCACGGTTCAGGGCGTGGAACACGACCTGCCCGTCAATCCTGTTCAGGAACTCGGGCCGGAAGAAACGCTTCACCTCGTCCAGGACGTTGGTCTTCATCCTCTGGTAGGCTTGCTCCTCCGACTGGCCTGACTCGGATCTTGCGGCGAAGCCGACGGACCTGTCCTGCCTGATCAGGTCAGAGCCGATATTTGAAGTCATCGCAATTACGGCGTTCCGGAAGTCAACCTTCCGCCCCTTCGAGTCGGTAAGATGACCGTCGTCGAATATCTGGAGGAGGATATTGAAGACTTCAGGGTGTGCCTTTTCGATTTCGTCCAGCAGGATAACGCAGTAAGACTTGCGCCTGACCGTTTCGGTCAACTGTCCGCCATCGTCATAGCCGATGTACCCCGGAGGCGCGCCGACGAGACGCGCGACGGAGTGACGCTCCATGAACTCCGACATATCTATTCGTATCAGGGAATCCTCGGAGCCGAACATGAACTCGGCCAGCTTGCGCACAAGTAATGTCTTTCCTACGCCCGTCGGGCCCAGGAACAGGAATATCCCCGTTGGGCGGCGAGGATTCTTGAGACCGGCCCTGGCCCGGCGGACCGCCTTGGAAACCAACGTTATCGGCTCGTCCTGACCTATGACGCCCTCATGGAGGACCTGCTCCATGTTGATAAGGCGTTCGGTCTCAGTTGCCGCCAGCCGGGTGACCGGGATGGAGGTCCACATACTGACTACTTCAGCAATGTCGTCATGTGTAACTGTGGGGCTTTCCTCGGCCTGCTCATCCTTCCAGTCCCGCTCGAGTTCGTCGAGTTTTTCGGAGATGCTCGCCTCTCTGTCTCTCAACTCGGCGGCATACTCGTACTGTCGGCCTGCTATCGCTTCGTCCTTCTCCTTGCGGACGCTCTCGAGCATCCTGGTTACTTCCTGCACGGATAGGGGCGCGGTAGTAAAGTTGATCCTGACCCTGGAAGCCGCTTCGTCTATAAGGTCAATCGCCTTGTCCGGCAGGAAACGGTCCGAGATGTACCGCGCTGCCAGTGTCGCCGCTTCCTGGACGGCCTCGTCCGTAATCTCTAGCTGATGATGTTCCTCGTACTTGCCCTTGACGCCGCGCAGTATGTCCATGGTCTCTTCCACGCTGGGCTCTTCCACGCGAACAGGTTGGAACCGTCTTTCAAGGGCGGGGTCGCGCTCCACATACTTACGGTAATCATCGAGGGTAGTCGCGCCGATGGTCTGGAGTTCTCCCCTGGCGAGCGACGGCTTGAGTATGTTCGCCGCATCTACGGCGCCTTCAGCCGAACCGGCCCCGACAATCGTGTGCACCTCGTCAATGAATAGGACACAGTTGCCGGCTTTCGTGATCTCCTCGACCACTTTCTTCAGACGCTCTTCGAACTCGCCGCGATACTTGGTTCCTGCGACCAATGCGCCCATATCCAGAGTGACCAGGCGCTTGTTTTGCAAAGTTCCGGGGACGTCATTACCCGCTATGCGCTGGGCCAGGCCCTCCACGATTGCGGTCTTGCCCACGCCGGGCTCTCCAACCAGAACGGGATTGTTCTTGGTGCGCCGGCTGAGAATCTGCGTAACCCGCTGGATTTCCTTCTCGCGTCCCACTGTGGGATCCAGCTTGTTTTCTCTCGCGGCCTTGGTCAGATCAACGCCAAGCTGGTCAAGGGTTGGAGTGCCGGAGGTGGAACGCCCACGCCCCCCCCTCTGCTCCTGCTGCACATTCTGACTGAGGATCCGGCTGGTTTCGGCCCGGATCTTGTCCAGCGTGACGCCGAGACTCTCCAGGACGCCTGCGGGCACACCCTCGCCCTCACGCATCAGTCCAATCAGAAGATGCTCGGTGCCAATGTAGTTATGCTGAAGGCGGCGCGCTTCGTCAACCGCCAACTCGATAACCTTCTTGGCCCTGGGAGTCAGGCCGATCTCTCCGGTGGTCGTCCGCTCACCTCGGCCGATTATGAACTCTACGGCAGAGCGGACCTTGTTCAACTCTACGCCAAGGTTGGACAGGACCTTGGCGGCAACCCCGTCCGTCTCACGGACAAGGCCAAGAAGAATATGCTCCGTTCCAATGTATGTGTGATTGAATCTTTGGGCTTCTTCTTGTGCCAGGGAAAGGACTCTGCGCGCCCGTTCCGAGAATTTCTCAAACCTGCTTGCCATGGAAGAGTCTCCTCGTTAGGAAAATCAGGAAGTCGGAAAGTTGCCGGTTGCTAGAAGTAGTTGCCGTCGTCAGCCTGTTTCAGACTTAATCCCAGCCTTCGGCGTTCGGGCTCGATTCGCAGAATCTTCACCCTGACGTCATCGCCTTCCCGAACCACCTCGCGAGGATGGTTGATCATCCTGGCAGAGAGTTCTGAAATATGTATCAGACCCTCTATGGAATCTTCCACGCGCGCAAAGGCTCCAAAATTCGTCAATTTGGTTACTGTCGCATCCACCACGTCGCCTATGTTATGCCGGTCCTGAATCGTCTCCCAGGGTTCGGGTTGAAGCCTCCTCAGGCTCAGGGCTATCTTCATGTTCTCGGCGTCAACTCGCAGAACATACACGTCCACTTCCTGGCCGACGCTGACAACCTCCTCCGGAGAATTGACCATGCTCCAGGACAGCTCCGAGATATGGATGAGGCCATCCGCTCCGCCAATGTCCACGAAAGCGCCGAAACTGCTGATCCCGGTGACCCGTCCCATTCGGACTTCGCCCTCGCTCAACTCGGCTATGAGCTGCGCCTTCAACGCGTCGCGGGATTCCTGAACGGCCTGTCGCTCCGAGAAGATCGCCCGATTACGGCTCCGGTTGACTTCAAGAACCTTCATCTGGATGCTGCGTCCGATTTCCGCGGTCTGCGCTTCCTGGATGCTCTGCTGTTCCTCGGCGGAAAGGCTGCTGGCCTCTTCCTGGTATAGTCGGAATCTCTCTCTCGGAACCGAGACGAGCTGAGACATAGGGACGAATCCCTGCACCCCTTCGACCTCGACTATCGAACCGCCACGATTGAACCCGGCTATCTTGCCTTCTATGACTTCGCCGGACTCCATGGTCTTCTGTAGGGTCTGCCAGCCCTTTTCTCCCACCGCGCGGTCAACCGAGAGGATCGCGGGGTTATCCCCCGACTCCGGTCGCACGACGATTGCCGTGATAGTCCCGCCCGCGAGAGTGGAAATGTCGTCCGTCTCCACGGTTCGCATCTCGTTCACCGGCACGTGGGCCTCCGACTTCTGCCCGATGTTCACGAACAGCCCGTCGGACGAGTCCGCCCGCATTACGAAGCCCTCTACTATGTCGCCCCTGCGGGCCGACTTCATTTCACCCATCTGATCGAGCAGTTGTCCCATATCCTCTTCGGCGGGCATTTGCTCTCTGGTTTCTTCAGTAATCATTCTTTCAGCTTTCCAACATATAGGTCTTGTCCCCAATTATATGTAATCACCCCGCGCGCGGTAAAGCGCACAGGCACTGTCAACTGAGACACTGGACCGAGTGGACTTGCGCAGCCCCACTGAAGTCCGACCTTCCTGTTTATTGAGGTATCGTGACTATAGCACGGATTGATTGTATCACGGGGAGATTGGGCTGAAAAGCGGTCAGCCAGCTTTGGACGTTGCAGATACGAGATTGGATTCAAGGCAATATAGCGTCGGAGGGCGCATGAACGTCGTATCGCGCCGCCTGATTCGGGCAACAAAAAAACCCTGGCAGTGACCTATTTTCCCACACCCTTGCAAGTGCAGTATCGTCGGCGCTGAAGCGTTTCACTTCCGTGTTCGGGATGGGAACGGGTGGGGCCGCCTCGCTCAAACCACCAAGGAATCTGCGCAATAGTATATCTTCGCGCAAAAACCCCTGTCAATGCGTATTTCGAGACCCCAATCAAGGGGGAAGGGAATTTTCTCGCCACTGGCAGCGCCGACTAAATTGGTACAGTATCGCATTCTCGCGTTTTCTTGACTGGCATACTGCCCCGTGATAGCATGAAGTTCAATTCATCAAACCCCTGAATTTCGCCTGCGGAGGTTATGCGCGTGGCAACTCAAGAGCTACTAGAGGTCAGCAATCTGGCCGCCGAAAAATTCCAGGACATCCTGAAAGAGCAGGGCGACGCGGACGGTATGCTCCGAGTCATGGTCATGCCCGGTCCGCAAGGCGGAATCCAATATATGTTGAGCGTCGAGAATGAAGTTGGCGAGGACGACCTTGTGGTTGACACCTCGACGATCCAGGTTCTTGTGGACTCCGACAGCGCCCCCCTACTGGACGGCTCGACCATTGACTACATGGAAGGCCTTATGAGAAGCGGGTTCGTCATCAGCAATCCCAACTTCCAGGGCGGTGGTGGTGGCGGCTGCGCCTGCGGAGGTGATGGCTGTGGCGGTGGCGGAGGTGATGGCTGTGGCGGTGGCGGAGGAGGATGTGGAGGCGGTGGCGGAGGATGTGCCTGCGGCGGACACTAGTCCCAAACCACATCTAGTCCGGTAGAATACAAAGCGGAGCGTCTATGTCGCTCCGCTTTTACTTTCTAATCCCCCATAAGACCAAGAACCTTGCTCTTCCGAACCATAGACCTCTTCCAGACAAGCCCCCCTCTCGCTCTGATAACGCTGGCGGCCTTCTCGCTGTCATTGATATTGGCGATAACCTTCCACGAGTTCAGCCACGCTTACGCCGCCGCGAGTCTCGGCGACGACACCGCCCGCTCGCAAGGACGCCTCACCCTCAACCCGCTCGCGCACCTCGAACCATTCGGCACAATCCTGATATTCCTCGCAGGATTTGGCTGGGGAAAGCCCACGCCCGTCAATCCCATGTTCCTCAGGATTGGCTACCGTCCGGGCATGGCAGCCGTCTCCCTCGCCGGCCCCGTCTCAAACGTAATCGTCGCTATACTATTCGCCATACCGCTCAGGGCCGGCCTCGTCGAATCCGGAGCAGGCGGTTTCTCGATAGCCGGATATAGCTCCGACGCCATACTGGAATTCACCCTCGAACAATTAGTGTTCTGGAACCTGCTTCTCGCCGTGTTCAACCTGCTGCCCATAGCCCCGCTCGACGGATTCAAGGTCGCATTGGGGTTGTTGCCGCGCAGCGCCGCCAACTCATTCGCCAGGCTGGAACCCTACGGGCCGGGGATTCTGCTTGTGATAATCGCGCTCGGGTTCTTGTCCCCCAATCTACGGATTCTGTCCATTGTCATAGGCCCAATTCTGAATTTCCTTAGCCTTATCATTCTTGGCAGACCCCTGATGTGATAACCTATCCGCAGACAGTGACAGTTATCTGGATGCCCATGGAGGTTGGACTTGGAAAAGATAGCCATCGTAGGGGTTGGCCCTGTCGGAGTTTCAATGGGCTTGGCCCTAATGGATCGTCGTCTGAGCAACACTGAAATCGTAATTACTTCGGGAGACAGAAACATAGTTTCGGCGGTATCGAAACTCGGCGCGGCAAACAAGACGATAACTTCCATGCGAGACGCCGTCGAAGACGCCCACCTCGTGGTTCTCGACGCTCCGATCAGCGAACAGCGCGACATCATGGACACGATAGGACCATACGTCGCGTCCGGCGCGGTCGTTACCGATACATCCAACATCAAGGCGCCCGTGATAAAGTGGGCGGAAGAGCTTTTGCCGGGCGACACCAGTTTCATCGGCGGCTATCCCCTGCTGAAATCGCCGCCCGAATCCATTGAAGATTCAGACGCGGATGTCTTTGCCGGGGTAAAATACACGGTAACTCCGATGAAAGCCACCGACGAGCAGTCAATCAGAACGGTGGTAGGTCTGGTGGAAGCTCTCAGGGCGCATCCGGTCTTTCTGGATCCTGCTGAGCACGACTCATACGCCGCCGCTATGCACCACCTCCCTGTGATAATGTCGTCGGCTTTCGTGACGGCGACCGCGGGCAGCGACGGCTGGCGCGAGATGCACATGCTTGCCGAATCGCAGTTCAACAACTTCGGCAGGCACGCCTCGAATGACCCACTCGACAACGAGGCGGTATGTCTCGCCAACCCTGACTCAATCGTACACTGGGTTGACCAGCTAATCCTCGAACTCTACAACTTCAGGAACGACATCAAGGAAGTGGACACCGACGGCGGGGACGCGCTTCTGGACCGCTTTGTCAAAGCCTGGGAATTCAGGGCCAAGTGGGAAGCCGATGCGGTAGTTCCGAGGGATGGCGCTGAACTTCCAACCGCCGGAGAATCAATGATGAGCGCGATGCTTGGAGACAAGCTTGCCCGGCGGCTGAGAGGCGTAGCTAAGAACGAGGAAGAGGACCGCACGAGGTACGTGAGGAGGAACAGATAGATGGAACGGACCGTTCATGGCAGCCTGAGACTCGAAGCGACCGTCGTCCCTCCCGGAGACAAGTCCATTTCTCACAGGGCCGCTCTGCTCAACGCCATATCCGACGGACAGGCGCGCGTCACCAATTTCTGCGTCGGCGACGACCGAACGTCCATGCTCGGATGCCTGCGGGGACTCGGAGTAGAAATATCTGAGAGCGTCGAGGAAGGAATAGAGACATTCACTATCAGCGGAAGGGGCCTGAACGGTCTGTCCGAGCCGTCGGACTACCTCTATTCCGGCAACAGCGGCACGACCATGCGGCTCGTCTCCGGCCTTCTCGCTGCGCAATCATTCTTCAGTGTCATAACGGGAGATTCATCGCTCCGCCGCAGGCCAATGAAGCGAATCCTGACTCCCCTTTCGAAGATGGGCGCGCAGGTTATGGGACGTGGCGGCGGCTCGCTCGCTCCTCTGGCCTTCGATGGCGGCGGTCTCCAGGGCATAGAGTATGAAATGCCCGTAGCCAGCGCCCAGTTGAAGTCCTGCATTCTGATAGCCGGCCTGTTCGCAGAAGGCGAGACTTCGGTCATCCAACCAGCCGAGTCCCGCGACCATACCGAGCGAATGATGGCCTCCATGGGTGCCGACGTGGAAAAGGACGGCATGAAGCTGACGGTTCGCCCTCCTTCCCGCCTCGCCTCGCTGGACATTCAGGTTCCCTGCGACATCAGTGGCGCGGCCTTCTGGCTTGTCGCCGGTGCCGCCCACCCCAACGCCCGCATCACCGTGCAGGGCGTTGGCATCAATCCGAGCCGGACCGGAGTCCTCGACGTACTCCGCGAAATGGGCGCCAACATAAGGATGGAGAACGTCCGAGAGGAGGGCAACGAGCCTTCCGCCGACCTTGTAGTCGAATCCAGCGACCTGCGCGGCGTAGAAATATCCGGCGACATCATCCCGCGTGTAATTGACGAACTTCCCGTCCTTGCCGTGGCCGCTTCCCAGGCCAGCGGACAGACAGTAATCAGGGATGCCGCCGAACTCCGGGTCAAGGAGTCCGACAGAATCTCCGCCACCGCCGTGGGGCTGGACGCGCTCGGCGCGAAGATTCGGGAGACCGAGGACGGCATGACGATAGAGGGTGGCTCCAGTCTCGCCGGAGCGGAAGTCAAGAGTCACGGCGACCACAGGATCGCGATGTCCATGGCAGTCGCCGGCCTGATTGCCGATGGCGCGACTATCATCGGGGAATCGGAGGCGGCGGACGTATCCTATCCGACGTTCTGGGGCGAATTGGAAAATGCGCGCGCCTGAAGTTGGGGGAACGGGACACCTCTTTGTCCTCTCCGGGCCGTCCGGCGTGGGCAAGGACGCTGTTCTGTCCAAGCTCAGGCAGCTCGAACGACCATACCACTTCACGATCACAGCAACGACACGCCGAAAGCGTCCGGGTGAGCGAGACGGAGTTGACTACATCTTCCTCACCCGCGACAAGTTCGAGCGGATGATAGAGGCCGGCGAACTGCTGGAGTGGGCCGAGGTATTTGGAAATCTGTACGGCGTTCCGAAGTCCCAGGTGATCGAGGCGCGTGATCGGGGGCTTGACGTAATCATGAAGATTGACGTGCAGGGCGCGGCCACCATCAGGCGCATGATGCCCAGCGCCGCGCTGATATTCCTCGCGCCCCCAGATATGAACGCCCTCGAAAGACGATTACGAACTCGCAACACCGAGTCGGAGAGCGAGTTCAGGGTCAAGTTGGAAACCGCCTATACCGAGATGAAAGAGGCCGCCCGCTTCGACCATATCGTGATAAATCACGATGACAGTATAGATGTCGCGGCTGATGAGATAGACCGAATCATCCTATCCACCGACGAGGGACGGCTTCATAACACCAGGAATTTCCATTCCCAACAGCAGACAAGAAAAGGGGTAACTTAGATGGAGCGTTCACTATCCGACGTGAGAGTCCTCGATTTAACTCATGTTCAGGCAGGCCCGTCGTGCGCCCAGATGCTGGGCTTCTTGGGCGCCGACGTCATCAAGGTGGAAGACACCAGGGGCGGCGACAGCACCCGCGCGGACCTGGCCCACCGCGAGGGCGTGGACAGCGTTTACTTCCTGATCTTCAATAACAATAAGCGCGCCGTTACCCTGGACCTCAAGACCGAGAGGGGCAAGGAAATGTTCGTCGGCCTGGTGGGCTGGGCGGACATCCTGGTAGAGAATTTCGGCCCCGGCATGATGGACAGGCTTGGATTGGGCTGGGATCGTCTGCACGAGATAAATCCGCGCCTCATCTATGCCACCATCAAGGGTTTCGGAACATACGGTCCATATTCTGATTACAAGGGATTCGAGTTTGTGGCGCAAGCCGCGGGCGGCGCGATGGCGACGACCGGGTTTGGAGACAGGCCGCCGGTTCCGGTTTCTCCCGGCGTAGGAGACTCGGGCAGCGGGCTGCACGCGGCTATCGGGATTCTGGCCGCTCTCCATAAGCGGGAGCGCACCGGACTGGGCCAGATGGTGGAAGTTTCTATGCAGGACTCGGTGGTGAACCTGATGCGTATGTCGCTGACGCGGACTCTGGCAGAAGGCATTCCCAGTCCACGAATCGGACACATGGGATTTCGGGGGCTGCCGATGGTGTTCCCCTGCTCTCCGGGAGGCCCGGACGACTACGTGATGATCCACCCGCGAGGCGATGGATGGGACCTGACTCTGATAGCAATCGGAAGGACGGACCTTATCGGGGACCCGCGATTCGACGAGGATGAAAAGCGCTATGAGAATTCGGAAGAGGTGACTCAGATACTCACGGAGTGGACATCGAAGCGCACGAAGTGGGAGGCGATGGAAACGCTGGCGAACGCGGGCGTTCTCTCAGGAGCAACGGTCGGGGCAACAGAGGTGCTGGAGAACGAGCATCTCATCGCGCGGGAGATGATAGTGCAAGTCGAAGACTCAGTACGGGGCGACTATAAGATGATCGGGATACCAGTCAAGATGTCGGACGACCCGAATATCGTGACCCGCGCGCCTCGCTACTCGGAACACACCGACGAGGTACTGACCACGATACTCGACTGCTCAGAGGAAGAGGTGGCGGAAATGAGGGCGGCGGGGGTAGTTGTGTGAATACGGTTGTGGACGACTAGCTGTATCCAGATTCACCACAGGCGTCGGACGCCGTATTGGTCGAAGAGTTGTTCTGTTGAGATGAGTGCCAGGTCGCGGGACAATGATTGGGCGATGATCATCCTGTCGAACGGGTCTCTGTGGAGACCAGGCAACGACCCGGCGCGGGCGGCGTCATTCACGGTTATCGGCAGTTCCTTGAATCCTTCGTCTGCCATGGCCGCTCCAATATCAGCTACGAACTCGGCTGGCAGCGGCAGTTTGCCCAGGCGATGCTTGGTAGTGATTTCCCAAGCTGATGCTGCGCTTATAAATTTTTCGTTGGCTTCGATAGCGATAGCTCGGCGGGCGACAGGCGACAGACGTTCGCTTCCCGCAAGCCACCACAGGAAGGCGTGGGTGTCGAGCAACAGACGCAACTCTCAGTCCTGACCTTCCCAAGCGGACAACTCCTCATCTGGCAGGGGATCGAAGAAGGCGTCTTCGACAGCAATTCGACCCTTCCAGGAGCCGAATCGAGGCTTACCCTGTCCATTCAGAGGAGCAAGTCGAGCCACAGGCTTGCCGTTTCGAGCGATGACCACTTCCTCGCCCGCTTCAACCTGCGCTATCAGCCGAGACAGGTGCGTCTTGGCCTCGTGGACGTTCACTGTTACCACTTTCGAGCCTCTCAGAATAGGTGTACTAATGATATAGCTAACTAACTACATAGTCAACTGAAAAGCCCCGGAAAAGGCGGCTAGGACGATCTTTCTTCGAGCCAGTCTTTGGTGAATTCTAGGCCGAAGCCGGGGGCGTCGCTGGGGGTCAGGTAGCCGTCTTTTATGACGGGGGTTCCGGGGAGCAGGACCATCTCCTCGAGGGGGACGCCGGGAGGGGCTACGCCCTCGGAGCGCTCGCCCCAGGGGATGACGGGCATGGCGTAGGCGAGGTGCTGGCCGTAGGGCATGTTCATGCCGCCGTGGCCTATGACGGTTACGCCGTGGGCCTCGGCTATGTGGCAGATGCGTATGCTGGCGGTCATGCCGCCGACCCAGGATATGTCGGGCTGGAGGATGTCAACGAGGCCCTGGCCGGCGGCGAAGGCGAAGGGGTGGATGGTGTACCAGTGTTCGCCGGTGGCTAATGTCTGGCCGGGGACGCGCTGGCGGACTTTCACGTAGCTGTCGAGGTCTTCGGGGAGGAGGTAGTCCTCTAGCCACTTGATGCGGTAGGGCTTGAGGGCCTCGACGAGGCGGACTATGTACTCGGTGTTGAGGGACATCCAGGAGTCAACGGCTATCTCGACGTCGGGGCCGACCTGTTCGCGGGTGCGGGCGACGAGTTCCTCGTTCTTGTTCAGTCCTTCGATGCCGTCCTCGGGGCCGTGGCGGACGAAGAGCTTGACGGCCTTGAAGCCGAGTTCCATGAACCACTCGATGTAGTTCTCCGTGCCGTAGGTGAGGGTGGTGTTGGAGGCGTAGCAGAAGATCTTGTCTTTGACCGGGCCGCCGAGCAGTTCATATACGGGGAGGCCGAGTAGCTTGCCCTTGAGGTCCCAGAGGGCGTTGTCCAGCGCGCTGATGGCGTAGCTGGTGAGGCCGTAGGCCCCGTAGGGAGAGGAGGCGCGGCGCATCAGGTCCCAGTTCTTCTCGATGGACATAGCACTCTGGCCCTCGAGCAGGGGCGCGAAGTGGTCGTTGATGATGGAGAGGACGGGGCCGCTCATGGGGGAGAAGCCGACGCCCCAGGTTCCGTCCTCGGCGGTCACGACGCAGGCGGCGCGGCCCCAGTTTTCGCTCCAGTTCCTGTTGGGGAACTCGTTCTCGTAGCGGGCCATGGGGCTGGTGAAGTGGCCGGCGCCGGGTATGGCGGGGACTCGGGGCTCGGTCTTCATCGGTGGCATGAGTGTGACGGCTGCGGCTCGGATTTCTTTGATCTTCAATGGTGTTCCTCCGGTGGGTGGATTCCCGCTTTCGCGGGAATGACGAATTTGTTAGTTATCGGGTTGGCTGTGATGTTGTATCGGTTTGGCCCGGAGTTAAAGCCGGACTTGCGCCCCACCCCACCCCTGGATACCCGCTTTCGCGGGTATGACGGTGGATATGCGAGGGATTCCTTTAGCAGCAGGGACTGGATTGTATTTCGCCCTCACCCTAGCCCTCTCCCTGAGACGTATGATGCAAATAGTATAAGTCCTTTAACAACTGAAGAGTGTGGCGAATGCTAGATCAGGACGACCGAAGTACCTGTTCAACCAG
>DAOULF010000052.1:0-10789 GCA_034420555.1 Dehalococcoidia bacterium | reverse complement strand
CGATGGGAGAGGGCTAGGGTGAGGGTGAACTATAGCTTTATCTGAATATCCACCCCGGCCGGCACGTTCAGCCTGGTGAGCTGGTCAATCGTCTTGGACGTAGGTTCCAGAATCTCGATAAGACGGTTGTGAGTCCTTATCTCGAAATGCTCTCTGGAGTCCTTGTCTATGTGCGGAGACCTGATGACGCAGAACCGCTTCTTAGACGTGGGCAGCGGCACCGGCCCGGAAACCCTGGCCCCTGTGCGCTCCGCCGCCTCCACGATCTGCCCCGCCGACTGGTCCAGAATCCTGTGCTCGAACGCTTTCAGAATTATGCGAATCTTCTGTTGACTCTCTGTTACCATCACATACTCAACTGTCTTATTTCGTCATTCCACCAAAATCCCCTCTCCCTCGATGGGAGAGGGCTAGGGTGAGGGTGATTCCTCACATCCCTAAACCGCTTCCACCAGTTCCTTTGCCACCTCTACGTAATTGTCGAATTCCATCGTGTAGCTGGCGCGACCCTGGGTAAGCGACCTCAGCGCGTTGGCGTATCCGAAACTCTCGGCCAGCGGTATGACCGCTCGCGCCGACTGGATGTCGCCCTCGCCCTCGATGTTCGTTATCTGCGCCCGCCTGCGGCCCAGGTCCCCAAGAACGTCGCCAAGGAACTCGCCCGGGGTTACGACCTCGAGCTTCATCACCGGCTCCAGCATAATCGGCCTGCCGCGTGACACAAGAGACTTCGCCGCCATCGAGCCTGCTATCTGGAAACTCATCTTCGATGAGTCAACCTCATGATAGCTTCCGTCAATCAGCGTCATCTTAGCGTCAACTACCGGGAAGCCGGACAGTGGCCCCGTCTTCAGCGCGTCGCGCGCCCCACTCTCGACCGAGGAGATGAATTCCTGTGGAATGACGCCGCCGGTTATCTTGCTCTCGAACTGGATGCCGCCTCCTCTTTCGAGGGGTTCGATCTCCATCCAGACGTGGCCGTACTGGCCGTGTCCGCCTGTCTGCCTGACGAAGCGGCCCTCGGCTCTCGCGGGCGCGCCTACCGTCTCGCGGTACGACACCCTCGGCCTTCCAACGTTCGCCTCGACACTGAACTCGCGCTTGATCCTGTCCACGATGATGTCCAGGTGCAGTTCGCCCATGCCCGATATGACCGTCTGCCCGGTCTCGCCGTCGTAGTTCACTTTGAATGTCGGATCCTCGTCCGACATACTTATCAGCGAGTCCGACAGCTTGTCCTGGTCGCCTCTGGACTTGGGCTCGATTGCCACCGAGACCACAGGATCGGGGAATGTAATCGTCTCCAGCACCACTGCGTCTTCCGGGCTGCCGCAGATGGTGTCGCCCGTAGTCGTCTCTTTCAGCCCCACAGCGGCCACGATCTGGCCCGCCGTTACCTCTTCGATCTCCTCGCGCCGATTGGCGTGCATCTGCACCAGCCTGCCCAGCCGCTCCCTGCGACCCTTTGTCGCGTTGAACACCATCGAACCGCTCTTCGCGCTGCCCGAGTACACTCGGAAATATACCAGTCGGCCTATGTACGGGTCCGAGACAGTCTTGAAGGCAAGCGCGGCGAACCCCGAATCGGGGTCTTCAGGATGCCTGGTGGTAGGCTCTTGCTTGAGGTAGGAGTGGCCTTCGGTGGGGGGAACGTCGAGGGGGGAGGGAAGATAGTCGCCTATTGCGTCGAGAAGGGGCTGGATGCCTCGATGCCTGAGCGCGGTGCCGCAAAGTACAGGCACGATCTTATAGTCAAGCGTAGCCCTTCGCAAAGCCCCCTTTATCTCATCCTTCGTTATCTCGTCGTCTTCCAGGTACTTGATGATCAGGTCGTCGTCGGTCTCCGCGACTTTCTCCACAAGGGCGTTGCGATAGTCCCTGAACTCCTCGATCATTTCTTCCGGGACAGGCTCTTCACGCGGCACGACAGGCCCTTCCTCGTCATAGAAGATGGCCTTTTCGTCCACCAGGTCAATCACGCCCCTGAAGTCGTCCTCTTCGCCAATAGGTATCTGTATGGCGACCGGATTCGCATCCAGCCTGTGCGCGATAGAATCAATCGCCCTGAAAAAACTTGCCCCCACCCTGTCCATCTTGTTGATGAAGCAAATGCGGGGGACATTGTACTTGTCTGCCTGTCGCCATACGGTCTCGGACTGCGGCTGTACTCCTGCTACCGCGTCGAAGACAACGACGCCTCCGTCTAGTATGCGGAGGCTTCTCTCCACCTCGGCGGTGAAGTCAACGTGACCGGGCGTGTCTATGATATTTACGGCATACTGCTTCCACGAACAGGTGGTAGCAGCCGACGTAATCGTAATGCCTCGCTCGCGCTCCTGCGCCATCCAGTCCATGGCAGTCGTGCCCTCGTCAACCCCGCCAATTTTATAGATCCTTCCGGCGAAGTAGAGCACACGCTCGGTGACCGTCGTCTTACCGGCGTCAATATGAGCTATGAACCCGATGTTCCGGGTATTTTCCAGCACTCCGTTATTCATCTCTTCCTTCATAACTCCCTCTCCCTAGATGGGAGAGGGCCGGGACGAGGGTGATCCAACCCTACCCTGATTAACCGTAGTAGGGGCGGGCTTGCGAACCCGCCCCTACTGAGGCGTATTGCCAAAAAATTTATGCGTTGTCTGAACTCAGCCCTTAATTCTGCCAGATTATCATTGTCCAGATAAAGGGCAGATTCCACGCCCCCTCTCCCTCGATGGGAGAAGGTTGGGTGAGGCTGATTCCTTACCACCTGTAATGCGCGAACGCCCTGTTGGCCTCCGCCATCCGATACAGGTCTTCACGTCGCTTAACCGCGGTGCCCTGGCCCCTGGCCGCCTCCACCAGCTCTGCCGAGAGACGCTGGGCCATCGGCCTGCCCTTCCGGGAGCGGGACGCCTGCACTATCCAGCGCATCGCCAGCGCGAGCCTTCGCTCCGGACGGACTTCTGCCGGAACCTGGTACGTCGCGCCTCCCACCCTTCGAGACCGGACTTCCACCATAGGAGTCGCATTGCGTATCGCCTGGTCGAAGACCTCCATCTCCGGTCGCCGGACCTCCTGGGAAGCCAACTCCAGCGCGTCATAGACGATCCGCTGCGCCACCGTCTTCTTGCCGTTCAACATTACATAATTTATGAAATGCGACAGTTCCACGCTCCGGTACTTAGGGTCCGGCGTGATCTTGCGTCTCTCCGCCCGTCGTCTTCGAGCCATTACAGTTTCCTCATCCGTAATTCCCGCGAAAGCGGGAATCCATTCCTTAAAATTCCCCTCTCCCTCGACGAGAGAGGGCTAGAACCTGCCCCGTACCGCGATACGGGGGTGAGGGTGACTACCGAATCACCGGGTCCCGCTTCGCCCCATACTTGCTGCGACCGCGCTTCCGGTCCTCCACCCCGTCCGTATCCAGAGTCCCGCGCACCACGTGGTAGCGAACGCCGGGCAGGTCCTTGACGCGACCGCCCCTTATCAGCACCACCGAGTGCTCCTGGAGATTATGCCCTTCGCCCGGAATATACGCCGTAACTTCCATCTGGTTCGTCAGGCGCACCCTGGCGACCTTGCGCAGCGCCGAGTTCGGCTTCTTGGGCGTCTGCGTCCTCACCTGGACGCACACCCCCCGCTTCTGCGGCGAACCTGGACCTCTGTTCACCCGGTTCTTCAACGAGTTGAAAGAATACCGTAGGGCCGGGGCCTTGTCCTTCTTACCCTTCGAGCGTCGCGGCTTTCGCACCAGTTGGTTAACAGTGGGCATTACAAATCCTTGCCAATCTTCAGGGAAATTTGAATCACAAACGCACATACCGCCACGATTTGGCGACAATGAGTAATACTAGCAACACGCAACCTGCGTGTCAAATTCCAAAACTTCAACTTGACCCGATAATAGCCACTTGACAAGTTGCGTTCACCGCCCCATGCGGCTCTAGGGCCTTTACAAAGTTTCGATTCGTGGCTTATAGACCCAAGCGGGAATCCGGTGGGGAGTCTAGGGCGGTATCGCCTGTGGAAAGGCCCTGCTGCGCCCTGTTCCTCCTTTGCGTCCTGGCTCTATTGCGCTAAAATACCTTCAGGAGCAAGTTCGATGACTACCAAACTCTCCATATCAACATCAACACAGCCCGAACACGAAGTTATCTATCCGGACACGGACGGTCTGCCATTGCCCGACAACCTGTTACAGGAACCCTTCTTTATAGAGCTTCTAGCCACCCTCAAATCATTCTTCGAAGGCCTGAACGCCTTGGTCAGCGGAAACACGATTATCTACTATGTAGAAGGCGACCCGACCCTCAGCGTGGCCCCCGACTGTTACATCGCGTTTGGAGTGGACAGAGCGTTGCTTCTGGAGCGTCATCTAACGTACCGTGTGTGGGACGCGGGCAAATTCCCCGACTTCGTTCTGGAAATTGGCTCCCCCAGCACTGCGAACAACGACCTAGGTCCTAAGCGAGACCTCTACGCGCGTCTGGGTGCTTTAGAGTACTGGCTCTACGATCCGACGGGCGGCGACTACTATGGTGAGCCGTTGATTGGCGAATATCTGGTGGAGGGTGAGTACCACCGTTTCGAGATGATGCCCGACCCGGACGGCCTGCCTCGCGCTCACAGTCCGCTTCTGAATCTGGACTTGCGATGGGAGGAAGGTCGTCTGCGTTTCTACGACCCCGTATCGGACAGTTGGCTACTGAACACCTCTGAGTTCCGCGCCCTCGCCGAATCAGCCGAGTCCCGCGCACAGTCGGCCGAATCCCGCGCCGAATCAGCCGAATCCCACGCACAGTCGGCCGAATCCCGCGCCGAATCAGCCGAATCCCGCGCACAGTCCGAACGCGACGCCCGCATTGCCGCCGAAGCCCAGCTAGCCCAAATGCAAGCCGAACTCCGACGCCTGCGTCAAAACGGGTAACGCTGAATCCTCACTTCGCTTATCACATGGATTAGTTCCCATTAACCCAAAACTAACCCAATCGCAAAACCCCTTCCCCCTTGACGGGTTCGCAGGGATAGGCAGAAAGTCCCTCTCCCAGAGGGCTAGGGTGAGGGTAAATATCTACTCCCTAACGCGGCACCTCGACCGTCACTATATCTATCCCCTGGTACTTGCGATGATGCACGGCGGACGCGAAATGACGCAGCAGCCGCAGCGATATCTCCTGCGCCTCCGGTGACTCGGACTGCTCGCTCATGTACGCGATCCGGTCCTCCAGGTTCTCCTCCGCCAGCACCGCCATGAACTCCAGCTCCACCATGCCCGCGCCCGGTCGCGCCAGCACTATCAGGCGCCTGGGACTCTCGTCCTGCTCGTCTCCAAGTAGGCTCGACAGGGCCTCCTCGCCCACGAAGCGCAGGCGATTCGACGAAGACTCCTCCCAGCCAAGGCGGTCGGCCAGCCTTCCCAGGAACTCATCGAGCTGCGGCAGCGCGCCCATGTCCAACTGGACCTCGAGCCGCCTCCGCCGGGGCGCCGCCAATTCGACGAACGTGGTGAGCAGGATAGACGTAATCGCGCCGACTATCATGCCGTTGCCGAGCACAAGGCCCCACGCGCCACCTATCGTATCCGATATGATGTTCTCACCCTGAAGACCCACGCCCACCGCAAGCGAGATAGCCACTATGAGGACCTTGCGCGGCTCCAGGCCGTCCTGGGCCACGGAGCGCAAGCCCTCCACGAACAGCAGGCCCATTATCATCAGCATATATGCGCCGGTGACCGCGTTTGGAATCGTGAGCAGAAGAGCCATTGGCTTCGGCAGCAGCGCAAGCACGACAAGCATGATCCCAATCGTGTACCCGACCGTGCGCGCCGCCACTCCTGTGAAATTAGTGAGCGATACGCTTGTGGCGGCGTAGGTCCCAGTGGGCAGTATTCCCAGGAACCCGGAAATCACCGAGCCTATTCCGTTTGCGTTGACCGCTCCCTGCACGAGACGGTAGTCGGTCACCTTAGGCTCTCGCGACGACACCTGCTGCACCACCACGCTGCCGCCAACCACCTTGATCGCGCCCGATATGGAAACTACCAGGAACATCGGCAGCAGCGCCCAGAACTCCGCGCCCGGCGACACATCGAATCCCGGCAGCCAGACGTCGGGTATTCCGATCCACGGCGCCTCCAGGAAGCGGGTCAGATCGTAGATCCCGAACAAAGCCGCGGCGCCGCAGCCAACCAGGACGCCGATCAGCGGCCCCCACAAGCGTAGCTGACCCGTCGCCCGCAGCCCCAGCATCGCCACGACGAGCAGCATGATCGCGGATACTACGGGCCCGGAATACGCCGGCGAACCATCGGGCACATCTCCGACCTTCGCAATCGTAAGAGGCATGACACTCACCGCAATCAGCATGACCACGGTGCCGGAAACCACCGGCGTGATGACGCGGCGAAGCAGTGGCAGGCATACCGACAGGCCGAATTGGGATAGTGAAGACACCACCAGCAGCGTTGCAAGCGTTTCTGGCCCCGTCTGTTCCAGCGCCAGAAGTCCGATAGCCAGGTAGCTCGGCACGGCGCCCGCAGGCAGGATGTGACCGCCGCCGATCCAACCCGCCCGCGCCGATAACAGGCCGGTCGTTATGCCGCTGACAGCGACCGCCGCCAGGACCGACCACGCCACATACCCCTCGCCCAACCCCGAGGCCTGGGCGAACAGCAGCATCGTCAACACGGTTGGCGGCAGGGAAATCAAGACACCCTGAAACCCCACACTCAGCGTCAACGCTATCGGACACGAATCGTCAGGTTCGTGCGTCACACCCTCAGCAGGACTCATACTCTCACACGCTCGACGAAAAATCCCCTCTCCCTTGACGGAATCACAAGGGCATGTAAACGAGCAAAGCTACTATGTATATATGTCAACAGGCCCCTCTCCCCCTGGGAGAGGGTGAGGGTGAACCACAATTCAGTCATTTGTATGTTGAAAATCCCCTCTCCCTCAGGGAGAGGGCTAGGGTGAGGGTGAACTGCAGTTCAGTCATTCCCGAGAAAGCGGCAATCCAGACCCCGGCAAAGTATTACCAGCGCATACTGCGAACACTCTAGCGCGTCCCACTCACCTGCACCGTAATAATATCTATATTGTGATACTTTCGATGCCGGACCGACGATGCGTAGTGTCGCAGCAGGCGGAACGAGATCTCCCGTTCATCCTCTATCTCCGTCTGCTCATTCAGATACGCCAGCCTGTCCTCGATATTCTCGTCCCTCGAAACCGCCGAAAACTCCAACTCCGCCACTCCCTCCACCAGGCGCGCGTCAACGACCAGCCTTCTTCCGTCAGCCTCCTCCATGTCGTACCGGCTCAGGCTGGACAGCGTCTCCTCTCCCGCCGAACGCAGCTTATCCGTCGAAGCCTCGTTCCAGCCTATACTGGACGCGAACTCCCGCAGAAATCCGTCAATCCGCGAAAACGACCCGTCGCCCAGTTCCACCTCCAAACGGCGGCGACGGCCCGAGGATAGCTCCAGCAGCAGCGTCAGGCTTACCAGCATCACGGAGCCCGTCGTCATTCCGTTCCCCAGCAGCTTTTCCCACACTCCGGTCAGCAACTGCGGGAAGATCAGATCATACTGGAACCCCATTCCGATCCAGAACGACAACCCTACGACCGTAGCCTTCCGCACGTCTATGCCATCCCCGACCACCATCCTCATCCCATCTACGAACAGCAGCCCAAGCACCACCACTGCGTATGCAGCCAGCACGTGGGCCGGAATCGCTATGAGCACGGCCACGAGCTTCGGAAGCATCGCCACCACTATCAGAATGACCCCTCCATACACCCCCACGCGGCTGGCGGCCACCCCGGTCATCATTGTGCGAGAGCCATTCCCCGGGTAGAGAGCTACCGGGAACACCCCCAGCAGCCCGGCCAGCACGTTGCCTACCCCGATGCCATTGAGAGCGCCCTGGATCATCCGAAAGTCGGTCGCGCGGGGCCGGCGCCACGATGCCCCCTGGACCGACATCCCCTCCCCGATAGAGTTGATCGAGGATGCCAGGAATACCACTACGAATCCGGGCAGAAGCGCCCAGAACTCCACTCCAAAGTTCACGTCCAGTCCCGGCCACGACCAGACCGGCGGCCCGACCAGGGGCGCTTCCAATATACTGCGGAAGTCGTACAATCCGAATATCGCCGACACCACGCAGCCCGCGCCGATTGTAATCACAGGTGTCCACTGCTGCCAGAACGGCGTCCCGAACAGCCTGATACCCAGTACCACTCCCACGGTCGCCAACACCGAGACGACCACGCCCCTCATCGAAGCATCCGTTATCCCTTCGTCCGCCGATATAGCCCCCAGCAGCACCGTTATCGCGGTCGCCGACAGAAGTATCAGCACCGTGCCTGAAATCATCGGCGTTATGACGCGGCGCAGAAGCGACAGGCGCATCGTCATAGCCACCTGGAATATCGTCGCGACTATGACCAGCGAGGACATCAGCGCCGGGCCGCCCTCTATCAGCGCCGTGATGCACACCACCATGAACACGGAAGACGGACCATTGCTGAGCGTATATCCCGCGCCAATCCTCCACAGCCTGAAAGCCTGCAAGATCATCACGAAGCCGGAGACCACGATCCCCATCAGAATCGCCCAGGACAAATACTCATCGGACTGTCCCGCTGCCCGCACCATGACGGTGCCGTACACCACAATCGTTACCAGCAGCCCGATGATCGTCTGGAAGCCCAGAAAAATGCCGGAAAAGAACGGAGGTTTCTCATCCGGCTCATACAGTATCTCATGTCCAACTTGGCGCGCCATCAGGACAATTTCGCTCCCCCCGGAAAATTACCAGTCATGCCAAATCGCTCAGTGCCGCATACTACCACAGCCCTATATACCTATCAATCAACGCCAGAGAAAGAAGACGATTGCAATAATCCCCTCTCCCTCTTAATTCGTCATTCCCACGAAAGCGGGAACCCCGAAGGGCTCGCCGCTCGGCAATCCAGGGGTGGGGCGAACGGTGGAGACCCTCGCACAACCACCGTCATGCCCGCGAAGGCGGGCATCCAGGGGTGGGGCGGGGCAGGTCTTGATTTAGTCCACCGACCAAATTGGTGCAGCATCTCTCGAACCCCGACAATTGACAATTGCTAATTGACAATTGACAATTATCCAAATGACCCAACCCCAGCGCATAGTCTCAGGAACAGCCCAGGAAGAAGACCACCTGGACACCAGCCTGCGCCCCCGCAGGCTCCAGGACTACGTGGGCCAGGAACTCCTCAAGTCCAACCTGGAGATCTCGGTAATGGCCGCCCGGCAGCGCGGCGAGCCCCTCGACCACACCCTCCTCTACGGCCCCCCTGGACTCGGCAAGACCACACTCGCCAACATCCTCGCCACCGAGATGGGCGTCCGCATCAAGACAACCTCCGGTCCAGCCATCGAGCGTCCGGGCGACATGGTAGCCATCCTCACCCAGCTCCGCGAAGACGACATCCTCTTCATAGACGAGATACACCGCCTCAGCCGCGTCGTCGAAGAAGTCCTCTACCCCGCCATGGAAGACGGCTTCGTCTCATGGGTCATAGACAAGGGACTCAAGGCGCGCTCCATGAACCTCACCCTCAAGCCCTTCACCCTCGTAGGAGCGACCACCCGCTTCGGGATGGTCAGCGCCCCCCTGCGCGACAGGTTCGGCTCCGTCCACCGCCTCGACTTCTACGACGACGACGCAATGCACACCATAGTCGCCCGCTCCGCCCGCATCATGGAAATCGAGTCCGAAGATGAAGGCGTAGTAGAAATAGCCCGTCGCTCCCGCGGCACCCCTCGCGTCGCCAACCGCCTTCTGCGCCGCGTCCGCGACTACGCCCAGGTCATGGCCGACAACATAATCACCGCCGATGTAGCGCGCGAGGCCCTTGCCCGCCTCCAGGTTGACGACCTTGGCCTCGACGACATAGATCGCCGCGTCCTCATCTCCATCATAGACAAATTCAACGGCGGCCCCGTCGGCCTAGACACCCTCGCCGCCTCCATCAGCGAAGACTCCGACACCATAGAAGACGTGTACGAGCCCTACCTCCTCCAACTCGGCTTCCTCGACCGCACCCAGCGCGGCCGCATGGCCACCCGCCGCGCCTACGACCACCTCCACATCACCTACACCCCCGACCCCGGCCAGCCAACCCTCTTCTAGCCCAATCTCGTCATGCGCGTAGGACTCCAAGACATAGCCGAGCAACTGCTCATACTCCTGGCCCGCGTCGCGCTCGGACTCTTTCTCGCCGGCCTCTTCGGACTCGGACTCTACATCTTGCTGCTGCTCATCGTGCAGTCCGTCTGGCAAATCGAAGACATCAACTTCGCGCTGATGGGCGTCCTCACCGTCGGATTCGGAGCGGGCGTCGGCAGCTTCCTCGCATGGCTCAACCGCGACCTCCACCGCTCCAGGACCCATCTCATCCTGTTCCTGTCCATAGCCGCCGCCGCGATTGGCGCGCGGATAGGACTTCACGAAAACCGCGACGCCTTCAAGCTCGGCGGACTGCCCGGAATACCCGCCCTCACAGGCATCGTCATCGGAGCGATACTCGGCGCCAACCTGCTCAACATCCCCATCTGGATAGCCTGGTCCATCCGCAACCCCCGCCTCTGACCCGAACGAGCAAAGCGGCTGTGAATGTCAACAGAAAGTCCCCTCTCCCTCCGGGCTCACAAGGGTAGGTAAAAGTCCCTTCCCCCTTGATGGGGGAAGGTTAGGATGGGGGTGACTCCGCCAATCCAACTTCAATGCCTACCCCTCTCAGCTCCCTCTGGGAGA
>DAOULF010000051.1:0-14138 GCA_034420555.1 Dehalococcoidia bacterium | reverse complement strand
GGCTGGAAAGTTCTCTGAACTGCGCGCCGAACTCCCGCCGAACGCGCCATCGCTCCCGACACCATCCGCGCCGCGCTCTCCACCGACAGCCGGTTCATGTTGACAGTCATGTCGTATCGGGTATTGCTCAGCGGGTGCGCTCCCAGCAGGTTCTTGTGCATGGAGATGAACCCCCGGTCCGCCCGTCTCAGAATCCTCAGGGCTTCCTCCGCCGAGAGGCCTTCTTCAAGCTGAGCTTTCTGAGCGCGAAGTTCCGTCGGCATATCCACGAATACGTGGAATGTCGGTCGGTTTTTGGGAAGGAAGTGTGGCATACCGTACTCGTGTAGTACCGCAGGCGCGTTTGCTACCGATTCCCGCATCACGGAATTCAGTCCCACCAGGTACTCCTCTTTGGACAGGTAATCGAGCGGTTCATAATCGAGGTAGAGTTCGGTTGGGATCACCCCCATCAACTCGGCCGAGTGGTCCATAGCGCCATAACGCTCCCAGGGGGCCAGCATCGCCCTCAGCATTCGGGCCCACACCGAAGTGAAAGAGGCTTCCAGAGCCTGTATCTCGCCCACCGAACGGCCCAGTTTTATCGAAAGGACCTCGATAAGGTCCCTGTCCACGAACTTCGCCTTGATGAGTCTGGCGATCTCCGCCGCCACGACCTCCGAGCCGCTGCCCGGCAGCCCTGTAACGGTTACGATAGGAGACAGGTTCTCCTGGGCCGCCAAGGGCTGCAACTGTCGGCTATGGTACTCCGCCGATTGCAGAACGAGCGTCGTTGCCCGAAGCCTGTCGCCGTTCATCGCTGTACACATGTATGCTTCGCTTATGGGTGTAAAACCCAGCCTCGTGAACAGGCGCAGGGCGGCGGTATTGTCCTGCGGTACGCTCACCCACGCTTGCTCGATGTTGTAATCGTAGAAGATCCGGTCGAGCAACTGTATCGCGGCGGATGCGCCGTAGCCTCGCTGCCACAGGTCGCGGCGACCGATGAGCAGCGACATTTCGACATCGCCGTGCTCATCGAACACCGCCTGGCACTCACCAATGTGTCCTTCTTCCTGGGCGTAGATCGAGAATATCAGGTGGCTCCTGCTATGGCTGAACACTCGAACCCAGTCTTCGCTGCTTGAGTTGAGCATGAGCAGAGGCTCGTACCCGCGGTGGACCGGGTCGCCGCACGCGTAGTGTCCGAACCAGCGCGACGCCACTTCCTCGTCACCCAGCCAGTCTGAGATCCTCCTTACGTCGTCTCTCGTCACTTGTCTCAGTTGGACTATCGGCAACATGACCTCAACCTCCTCCTGTCTGCTTAGACTGCTGCAACGCAGTCTTTCTGCGCTTGATAGTGCGTCGTTACGATGACATTCGGTCCTTTACTGAACTCTCCCTTGCTGCGGTCAAGGCGTGGGATATCTGTTGAAGGCGGCGCGCCATCACTTCGGACAGCGACCGCATGATTCGGAATCCTACCTCCGGGTTCAACTCCATCGCCCGCCTGAGCAGGGACGCCCTGATTGCCAGCAGTTGGGTCGGCTCCCACGCGGTGGCCGACAGCGTATATCGGAAAGGATCTACCAGCGCCGACCATCCTACAATCTCATCCGTCCGGCAGAATGCTATCGTCGCCCACCCACGTTGAGATAGCTTAGTGCGGTCTCCGAGGCTCTTGTGCAATGCAATCCTTCCATTGGTAACTATGTAGATATTCTCGGCCGAATGGCCTTCCAGGAACAGCCGGTCACCCTCTGCCACACTGATTCTTGAGCAGATGATGGCTATTCTCGATAGCTCTTCGTCATCCAGATCTCTAAGCAATTCACAATCTCTGAGCGGAAATATCGTATCTATCACGATTTAGAATGTCCTTATGCCTAAATATAATAATTATTTGAATAAGAGAATAGAGGGATAATTCCGATCTGTCAACATTGTGCGTCAAAGTACAAGTCGCCCCTCCGCGCTGGTGCGACGGAGGGGCGACTATGGGAAAGTTCACGCCTGGATCGAACCGTCTCCGGCCCTCGTCAGGCTTCAGCCTCTATCCACTACTATCCCGATACGAGTGTTCAAGCCGTCGAAGCTCTGCGCCTCGGCGTAAGCCTCGTCAGGTGGCGAGTCGTTGAGAAGCTCGGTACTCAGCGTTTCCTGGCTCACGTAGTCGCTGTGATGAGCGAGCAGTTCGCCCAAGTCGTCGCCGGTGTAGTAGGTAACGATGTGATCGGCGATGTCGAACCCTGCGTCCCTTCGCATATTCTGGATGCGGTGGACAAGCTCTCGCGCTTGCCCTTCCAGCAGAAGGTCGGGAGAGACCTCGGTGGACACCGCCACAGTGTACCCGGCGTCGGTGGACACGCTCAGTCCCGGCTTTTCTTCAGTTGATACCAGGACGTGTTCGGGTTCGAGCACGAACTCACCCAGTGAGACTTTCTGTCCCGCGCTGACCAAGGCCGCTACCTCAGCCGGGGCCGCGTCTGAGAGAGCCTGCCGCACTTCGCCAACTCTCCTTCCGTAAAGTGGTCCAAGCAGCGGGAGGTGCGGCTGAACGACGTACTCGACCAGGTCAGTCTCCTCGGCGGCTTCCAGCGCTCGCACGTTGAGTTCGTCCAATATCTGCGGCTCTGCGACTGACAGCAGTTCGCGTTCTACGGTCGAGCGTGTCTGTACCAGCACTTTTTCAAGCGGCTGCCTGACCTTGATCTGCGCCCTGCTTCTAGCTGCGCGTCCCATGGACGACACTCGCTGTGCCAGGCGGGTCACCTCGTTCAGCCGGTCGTCCACCAGCGATAGGTCGGCAACCGGGTAGTCCTCGAGGTGGACGCTCTCGCGCGAGTAGTTCACCAGATTTCGGTACATCGCGTCCGTCACGAACGGGATTATCGGCGCCAGCAACTTGGTAAGGGTCAGCAGGACTTCGTAGAGCGTGGCGTAGGCCGACAGCTTGTCGGTCATGTCCTCCCCAGACGCCGAGCCGTTCTTTCCGTCCAGAAGGCCGCTCTTCCAGAAACGACGGCGGCTGCGGCGCACGTACCAGTTGGACAGCGACTCGACGAAATCCTCAGACCGTCGCGCCGCGCCATCCGGATCGAAGTTCTCCAGGCAATGAGTGACGTCCGCGATGAGTTGGTGCAACTCTGATAGTATCCACCTGTCCAGATCGGGACGCTCCGCGACCGGCGGCGCCTCGACCGCGGCCGGATCGAATCGGTCAATATTGGCATACGTCACAAAGAAGCTGTACACGTTCCACAGCGGTATGATGAACCGCCTGCGTACCTCGTCCGCTGTGCCGAAGCCGAAGTTTATGTTGTTAGCAGGGTGATGCCTTGCGAACGTCCAGCGCATCGCGTCAACACCCATGCTCTCCGCCGCGTCCTCGAACCAGATTGCGTTGCCCTGCGACTTGTGCATCTCTTCGCCGTTCTCATCGCGCATCAGCGCATAGCTGAACACCAGCTTGAACGGCTCGGTCTCCTGCATCACCGCGCCCATCGTAAGCAGGCTGTAGAACCAGTTTCTGAACTGGCCCGGGAAGCTCTCGGATATCCAGTCCGCCGGGAACCACTCCTTCCAGTAATCCGGGTCGTGGCGATATTCGAGCGTGGAGAACGATACGATTCCGGCGTCCAGCCACGGGTTGCCCACGTCGCGGATTCTGGACAACTTCTGCCCGCAGCCGTCGCACTGTATCTTCACAGCGTCAATCCATGGACGGTGAGGAGAATGCCCCTCGAAATCCTCCCAGCCCTCGACGGCGCGCTCGCGCAGTTCGTCCTCAGACCCCATTATCTCGAAGGTGTCGCAGTCGGCGCACTTGTATATGGGGAGCGCGAGTCCATAGTAGCGCTTCTTGGAGATCATCCAGTCATCCATGTTGCGCAGCCAGTCGAGTTCGCGCGCCTTCCCGAACTCCGGCACCCACCGAATGTTCTCGGTGACGCGCATCAGCAGGTCGCGGATAGGGTCCATCCTGATGAACCACTCGTCCACAAGGCGGAACACCAGCTCGGTCCCGCATCTCCAGCATACCGGGTAGCGGTGCGGGTAGGGTTCCACGTAGTAGAACATGCCCTTCTCGCGCAGGCTGTCGTAGATGGGATCGTTCACGTCGAACACGCTCATTCCGGTGAGCCAGTCGAAGCCCTCGACGAACACGCCTTCCTCGTCGAGAGGAGCTATCACCGCCAGATCGTGGTCTTTGCCCAGCGCGAAGTCCTCCTTGCCCGCTCCGGGCGCGGTGTGGACTATGCCCGTGCCTTCGCTCTCAGAAACCTCGTCCCATTCGAGGACGACATGGCGGACGCCTTCCTGCGCGGGCAATTCGTCAAACGGCCCCTTGTATTCGAGGCCGGCGAGTTCGCTGCCGGGCATCTCCTCAAGAACTTCATACTCGCCCCGCAGGACGGACAGCCTTCCCTTGACCAGATAGAGTACATCGTCGCCGTTCCTGACCTTCACGTAGGTGAGTTCTGGATGGACAGCAGCGGCCACGTTGGATGAGAGCGTCCAGGGGGTGGTCGTCCAGACGAGGAGATACTCGCTGTCTCGGCCCACGAGCGGGAACTTGACGAACAGGCCCGGGTGGACTATCTCGACGTAGCCCTCGGTCACTATCTCGTGCTCGGACAGCCCGGTGCTGCATCGCGGACACCAAGGCATGACATCGGTGCCCTCGTACACTAGTCCCTTTTCGTGACACGTCTTGAGGAAGCGCCAGATGGTGTAGTTGTTCTCGTCCGACTTGGTGTGGTACGAGTTGTCCCAGTCCATCCAGTAGCCCAGCCTCTTGGACTGCTCGGTGATGACGTCCGCGAAGCGGTCAACCCTCGCCTTGCAGAGTTCTACGAACTCGCCGACACCGAACTCCTCGATGTCCTTCTTGGACTTGAAGCCGAGTTCCTTTTCGACCTCTACCTCGATCCACAGCCCCTGGCCGTCGTAGCCGTTCTGGAATCGCTGGCGATAGCCCTGCATATTGCGGAAGCGCAGGAACAGGTCCTTATAGCTTCGTCCCCAGGCGTGATGAACGCCCATCGGGTTGTTCGCGGTGATCGGCCCGTCTATGAACGAATAGGTCTTTTTCGCGTTCTCATTGCGCTTGCGATACTTCAAGGGAATGTCACGCTCGTTCCAGCTATTGATAGTGTCCTGCTCCAGGGCGACGAAATCTACTCTGGAACTCACGGGGTCAAACATCGTGCTCTACCTCCTGTACCTAAATCTCTGACATACTCAATAAAATTTACTTTTGGGCCACTACCCACATGCGATTGGAGTCGGTGTCCAGCGGGGTCAGTCTGACTTCCCCCGTGGTCTGGGATCCAAACCCAGCCATGTACTTCCAGCCGCATTGCTCCACCAACTCACGCATCTCGTGGAGACTATAAACACGGTTGTCGAACTCCAACGACATCCGCTGCAATCCTTCTTCAGGAGCGCCTTCGAAGAATTCCCAAGTGTTGAATTCTCTGGATGTTTCCAGGTCCAGCCGACGTGTCTCTCGGATGGTGATACTCCCGGCAGTCTGGGATCCCTTAGAGGCGAAGTGTCGTACGAGGAAGTCGCGGTTGATCGTCATGACTACGAGCAGCGCACCCTCAGCAGACGATTCCGCTACTCCACTGAACATCCTGACGTCGCCCTCACGCCCGTAGTAGCTGTGTGACGTGAACATATTGACGCAGGCATCGAAAGGCAACTCTTCCGCCAGGAGATCAGTGATGTCGAGAGCGTCGCCGACTATGAATTTCATATCGGTCTTCTCAGACGCCGCATACTCGCGCGCCTTCTCGATGAAAAGAGGCGATATGTCGAACCCTGTCACCCGGTAGCCCATCTTGGATAGAAGAACGCTGTGCCTCCCGATGCCGCAGGCGAGATCCAGAACTCGGCCTCCGCTAGGCACTCCATATTCAGCGAACAGCGCACGCAATGCCTCGACCTCCTGATGGGCGCGACCCTTTGCCTGCTCCAAGAAGGGCAGGTATAGGTCGGCGTTCTCCACGAAGAGTTTGTGCGTCCAGTGGACTTCCGGTTCTTTCGTTGGCTCTCCCATTTCCGCCTTTCGATGTCTTAAACAAAAAAACTCCCGTCCCTCGATTCAGGGACGGGAGCGTATTCCTCAGAATAGCCGCATTCCCGCGGTACCACCCAGATTTCCGCCAACAGGCGGACTCTTAGTCCCGGCGGCCATAGGGCGACCGGGCCGCCCTTATAACGTCGGGCGATGTCGTCGGAATCTACTTGCCGCCTGCGGCGGGGTTCGGTCCAAAGCTCAGGAGGGATGTTCGGAAGGTTGTCCGGCGCCTGCTCTCAGCTAACCAGGCTCTCTGTGCCGGGGATCGTCTTCCTACTCGTCTCCGTCTTAGCCGTAAGTATGCTCGTTGTTGGATGAATCCAGCTTAGTGAAGCGGGGTTCTGGCTGTCAAGGAAGGCTGAACCTTCACCCTTATTCGGACAGTGTCTAGCTTGCCCTGGCTCATTCCTTGTTGTATTGAGGCATTAAGCCAGCGACACCGATTCCAGGCTTATCTCGACGCCCGCCAGGGCGCGTGAGATTGGGCAGCCGTTCTTGGCTGTTTCCGCCGCCGCAGCGAATTCGTCGGCGGTGACCCCGGGAACGCTCCCGGAGACGCTGAGCACACTGGTCGTGACGGTTGGAGCGCCGTCCACCATGTCGAAAGTCACGCTTGCGCTCACGTCTAGGCTGTCCGGCGGAGTACCGGCCCTGGTCAGTCCGGCGGACAGCGCCATGCTGTAGCAGGATGCGTGCGCCGCGGCGATTAGCTCTTCGGGGCTGGTGTTGCCCTGGGACTCCTCACCACTACGCGTGGGAAGCGTCACATCCAGGTCGGTGAAAGTGCCGGAGGTTACTGCGGTCACCTTTCCTCCGCCCTCTGTCACGCTGCCCGTCCACACCGACCTTGCGGTTCTTACTGCTGCCATTATGTTTCCTCCTCGAAGGTTATGTTTGCTCACAGGAGCAGACGACGACTACGCTCGCGCCGCCCGCCGCGCTCAATTGTAGCAGTTTGAAGCGCGGCGATGTATCTTCAGGTTTCAGTCCGCAGTCTCTAGCCGACGCGCTCGAATATGGTGGCTACGCCCTGACCGCCGCCTACGCACATGGTTACGAGGCCAAGGTTCTGATCTCGGAGTTCGATTTCCTCGAGCAGCTTGACGGTCATGACAGCGCCGGTGGCTCCGACCGGGTGGCCTAGGCTTATGCCGCTGCCGTTCACGTTGGTCTTTTCGAGGTCGAGGTCCAACTCTCTCATGCAGTAGAGTGCCTGGGATGCGAATGCTTCGTTCAGTTCTACGAGGTCAATGTCCTCAACCTCCATACCCGCCTTGCCGAGCGCCTTCTGGACAGCGGGCACCGGGCCGATGCCCATGACTGCGGGTTCGACTCCGGCGACACCCCTGGTGCGCCAGCGCAGCTTGGGAGTGAGGCCCAGTTCGGCGGCCTTGCGCTCGGACATGAGCACGACCGCTGCGGCCCCGTCGTTGATGCTGGATGCATTGCCAGCGGTCACGGTACCGTCCCTCTTGAAGACGGGGCGCAGCGTGGAGAGCCTTTCAAGGCTGGTATCAGCGCGCGGGCCTTCGTCCGCGCTGACCATGACCGGATCGCCGCGCCGCTGAGGGACGGAGACCGGCGTTATCTGGCCGTCGAACCGTCCGTCTTCGATGGCGGACACCGCTCGCTGGTGGCTGATAAGCGCGAGTTCATCCTGGTCCTCGCGGCTCACGCCGAACCGCTCCGCCACGTTTTCGGCTGTTACACCCATGTGGTAGCGGTTGACCGGGCAGCCCAGCCCTTCGATAAGTCCGTCCCTCAGATTACCGTCTCCCATGCGCAGGCCGTCGAAGCGGACATGGTATTCGAGCATGAAGGGGGCCTGGCTCATGTTCTCGGTGCCACCCGCGACGGCAATGTCCACCTCGCCCGAGCGCACGAGCATGGCAGCCATGTTGATGGCCTCCAGTCCGGAGGAGCACTGGCGATTGACCGCTATGGTGGGCGTCTCCTCGGGTATTCCGGCGTTGAGGGAGGAGAGCCGCGCGGCGTATCCGGCCTCGGCGGCCTGGAGAGCGTTGCCCATAACAACCTCCTCGACCATATCGGGCGAGATGTTGGCGCGCTCAAGCGCGGCCTTGATAGCGGTCGCTCCCAGGTCGGGCGCGGCGACATCCTTGAACGACCCGCCGAACCTGCCCATGGGCGTCCTGGCTCCGCTTACGATGACTGCGTTCTCCATGAATTATCTCCTTGCTGAACCAATGTAGTCGGATTTGCCCCGATTATACGCTATTCTCGTCTCAATCTAATCCGACTCTGCCGACGCCTCCGGTGGCGCCCGGGCCGGATAGGAAGCCCCGAATGTCGTCTGCGTACTTGACCTCGGAGTCGTCTTCGGGCGCGTAGCCAAGCGCTTCACGGGCGTTGGAGAGCGACCAGAACGCGCGGGTGTTGTCACTGATGCCGTAAACCACCTGCCAGGGGACGCCGTGTTCGTTTTCGATGTTCGGCGTCTCTATGGAGCGGGTGAACAGTTGGGTGAGATCGCGCGGGCTTATATACGCTCCCAGGTCGCGCTTGTAATTCGCCGGGTCGCCCTCATAGGTCGCGAGATCGAGGTCGCGCGGAGCTCCGATTCTGACCATCACCACTTCCAACTTTCGCTGCTGGGTCTGCGAGGAGCCCGTGTGATCCTGTCCGCCGCCCGCCGTCTGGAAGTCCATCGCGCCGCAGGCGAACAGGAATCCCATGTGCTCGTAGGTGGCTTTCGCCCAGCCGTAGAAGTTGTCGGACAGCGGCAAGAGATATGGGTCGAGCGACTCCATCTTGCGAGCGTGTATCAGGTTGTGTTCGTACCAGTCGGCGGCGTGATTGGAGCTGGCCATGACGACACGCGCGGCCCCGGCATCGTAAGCGGAGCGGAAGACGTTGTACGCCACCTCGACGTTCTCTTTCTCGTCGAAGAAGTGGTCGAGGGGATTCCCTGAACGCCGCTTGTATCCGAGGTGAACGACCGCGTCCACGCCCTCGAACAGCGCGGAGTAGGCGGCGCGGTTCGGGTCAATCAGGTCCTGTATGACGACCCCCTCCACCTTCTCGCCCCTACGGTTGGTGTCGTTCACGTCCACCAGGACGGTCTCGTAGCGCTCCTTGAATGTGGGGAGCAATTGGTCGGCTATGTATCCGGCGGCTCCTGTCAGAAGCACTTTTGTCATTGGCGTCTATTCCTTCCATTCCACTATGTACTGTTCTTGCTCTGGCGTCTCGGGGGTTTGTAGCCCCCTCTTTGATTTAGGATTATGTGCCCACAGTTCTCTCAGCCTCTTCAGGGCAGCCTCCCCTTGATGTCCATGCCTTGCCAGCCAGCAACCAATGATAGTACCAGTACGCCCCCTTCCACCGTAGCAGTGAATATAGGTAGGGCGATTGTTTCTTAGATTGTCATCAATCAGGTTGAGTATGGCAGTTGTATGTTCATTCGATTCTGGGATGTCGTAGTCTCTGATTGGGAATCGCTGGTACTCAGCAACTTCCAGCCATCTGTCGTATGGGGCGTGTCTATCTTCTTCAGTCAGGTCAATAAAAGAGACTATTCCGGCGTCTTCGATCTTCTTGATCGAGCCTGAATTCTGAGGATGCTCCCCTGCAACCAGCTTTCCGGGGACTACCCAGTAGCATTTTTCTATCGGTCTTTCCGTCATTGGGACTCCTTATAGGAATAGGATTTATGCGTCAACTTCGATTCTCAGTCGCTTGTTGATGCGGCCCTTCGACTCGTGCCCAGTTACGCGAATATGTCCGACCTCGCTGGTGTTGGCGACGTGGGTGCCGCCGTCGGCCTGGAGGTCCAGGCCCTCGATGTCAACGATCCTGACCTCGGTAATCTGGGGCGGGAGCAGGTTTATCTTGGTGCGTATGAGGTCGGGTATCTGGAACGCCTCCTCGCGGGGAAGCACGGAGACATGAACGTCGCGAGAAGCGGCGACCTCGGCGTTGATGAGTTCTTCGACCCGCTCTGCGAAGTCGGCGGACATACTCTCCAGCTCGAAGTCCATCCGCGCCCTCAGAGGGGTCATGTTGCCGCCCGTGACCTGCGCTCCGTAGTCGCGCCACACAACTCCGCAGAGTATATGGAGCGCGGTATGAGTCCGCATGAGCTGGTAGCGGCGATCCCAGTCCAGCGTTCCTCGTACCGTATTTCCGACTTCGGGCGTATCGCCGCCCTCAAGCTCATGGACATACTCGCCCTTGTCGCGCGCGATACGCTTGACGCGGTACTCGGTGTCACCCGCTGAGAGGATGCCGCTGTCAGGCGGCTGTCCCCCACCGCCCGGATAGAACGTGGTGCGGTCTAGGACGACGCCCTTGCCGGTAACGGCGGTCACCGTCGCATCGAATTCTTGGAGGTAACTGTCTTCGTAGCAGAGGATGTCGGTCAATTCCCGGTCTCCTTCAGAAGTAGCAAAGTATCGTCCAGTTCGGCCTTGGGTTCGAGGCTGAAGTTGAAGGGCTTCTGCTTTGCTCTCTTCGATACGCCAAGAATCTGAAACCCGAGTATGTTGCCTTCGTCATCCACCTTGACAGTTGATTTCCCGTCTTTAGTGGGAACCATGTCTCCATCACCATCCGCCAAATTGACCCACAGGTAATCGCCTTCGGCGTCCCACCAGACTTCTATTAAGTTATATTCCATATCCTAGTGGACTCCTTCGCATGGTGTACGCCGTCAATACAAAAGCGTCGTCATTCTTGAAAGCTACTGCTACAACCACCCATGTTCGGCGAAACTGTCTGTAATACAGTTTAACCTCATCATCGTCAAAATCAATTCGGGTAAGGTCGGGACTTTCCAGAGTCAGAGAAATAGCATCCTCGATTTGCAATATTTCGGGATGAGCAATTGCGATATGTTCGTATAGACGCTCATCGGTAAGGCGGATTTCGATTTCATCGTGGTCGGTATATATCTCGATTGTTCTGACGGCCTTTCATCGTAGATCAATCCCGGGAATTGGGAGCGACCCTGTCTAAAGATCGCTCCCGATACGTACTATCCTAATCGTGCGGCGGCTCGTTCGTGAATATCAGACTGCCTGCGGCCATGAACATTCCCCCTACGCCCTGGCAGAAGGACGTCTTGACTCCCTCGACCTGGTGGGCGGCCTCGCCTCTGACCTGGCGCACAGACTCCTGCATGGCGAACATGCCGTACATTCCCGTGTGGGTGTAGGACAGCCCGCCGCCGTTGGTGTTCAGGGGCAATTTACCGCCGGGCGACGTGTTCCCCTCTTCTATGAAAGCTCCGGCCTCGCCGCGTCCGACGAATCCCAGGTCTTCCAGTCCGTAGATGGGCAGATGGGCGAATGCGTCGTATATCTGTATGTGGTCAATGTCGTCGTGGGAGACCTGCGCCTCCTCGAACGCCTTCGCGCCGGAGGTTTTGAACGCGGCTGAGGTCGTCATGTCGTACATCTGGCTGACGGCCGCGGTCTCGACCGACTCGCCCGTTCCCAGGATATAGACCGGCTTGGTGGGGTAGTCGTCCACCCTGTCCGCGCTGGTCAGAATGAACGCGCCGCCGCCGTCCGTAACGGGGCAGCACATGAACAGGCGGTAGGGATAGCAGATCATCCGGCTGTTCAGCACGTCCTCGACCGTAACAATGTCTTTGAACATGGCGCGGGGCACCTTGTTCGACCACCTGCGCTGGGCGACGGCTACCGAGGCTAGTTGCTCGATGGTAGTGCCGGTCTCCTTCATATATCGCAGCACTCCGAGGCCAAACATAGTGGTGGGCCCCAGCACGCCGTATATGGATTCGAACTGGCCCGGATACGAACCGTCGTACCGAGGGCCGGATGACGCGCCCGCCGTTCCGATTCGGGTTCCGCCGACACCGACACGGCTGCGCCCGCTCTGTCCCATCGTGCAGAGAATCGTCGTGGCGAGACCGGAGGCTATCGCGGCGGCGGCGTGTCTCATGTGAATCAGGAAAGAGGTTCCGCCCACCTGGGTGTTATCCACCCACTTAGGGACGATGCCCATGTAGTGGGCCAGAATCGCGGGGTTCATGGTGGCGGATATGCCGTCTATCTGGCTGGCGTCAATACCGGCGTCGGCCATGGCGTTCATAGCCGCGTCTATGTGCAGTTGAGTCTCGGACATATCGGGTATGACGCCAAGCTGGGTCGTTTCGGACGCTCCGACTATGGCAGTCTTGTATCTCAGTGACATTGTGATGCTTCTCCTGGGGATTTGAGAGGACTGGGTGAAGTTGCGGGCTTTGGACGGCGGCTAGGCCGGTTCCCAGTTAGGGATGGCAGTCTCGTCGTTGGCGTCCGTGAACACAACCTTTAGCGCCATGTCGAGCACGAGGTTCTCAGGCGTGTTCTCTATGCCGTGGATGTTACCCATCATGCGCGGGCCTTCCTCGAGCTGGATGATCGCTATGGCATAAGGGGCTTCGTCCTCGAATCCGGGCGCGGGCCTGTAATTGATCATGTAACTGTACAGCGTTCCCCTGCCGGACGCCTGGAACCACTCCACCTTGTCAGTCATACACCCAGGACAGTGGAGGCGAGGATAGAAGAAGGGCTTGGCGCACCCGATGCAACGCTGTATCCAGAGTTCATGTTCCTTGCACTTCTTCCAGAAGAATGCGGTTTCGGGTGTCGGGTCGGGTATGATTTTCCTATATTCCTGCTGAGTCATCGAGGTTCGACCTCCGTTCGGGGCGTTGATTTAGGTTGGGGCTATTGTATGAGACGGCTTTAGTTAAGGCAACGCTCGGAGTGCCGACGAAAGCGTCCCAGGGCCATGAGCGGCCAGTAGTTTCTGTATAAGTGGTACTTGATCATGAAGCCGGAGGGGAGTTCCACGCCCTGCATCCGGGTACTCTTGGAACGACTGCCAACGCCGTAGCCTGGGAATCCGGCGCCTGTGAACCAGGTCTCCTCCCACGTTCCGTCAGCCTGCTGTGTGGACACCAGGTACTGAATGCCGTGCCGGACGGCATCGCTGTCCAGTTCCCCGGCGGCCATGAGAGCAAGCAGCGCCCATGAAGTCTGCGACGCGGAACTGGGACCCTTTCCGGCCAAACCGATGTCGGCATAACTCGCACAGCTTTCTCCCCAACCGCCGTCTTCGTTCTGGTGAGCCACGAGCCAGTCAACCGCCCTGCGTACCGGCCCGGAGCTCATGTCCTCGCCCATGGCTCTCAGCGCGGGCAGGACGGCCCCCGTCCCATAGATGTAGTTGACTCCCCATCGTCCAAACCACGGACCGTCCTCTTCCTGCTCACTCCACAGATACCGCGCGGCCTTTCGCAATGGGCCCACATCCGCCGGATAGCCAATGCGAATCAGCGCCTCGACCACGTGGGCGGTCACGTCGGCGCTGGGGGGGTCAATCATTTCTCCGAAGTCGGCGAAGGGTATCGCGGCAACGGCCCGGCGGGTGTTGTCCTTGTCGAAGGCTGCCCAACCACCATTTTGGCTCTGCATTCCGAGCATCCACTCCGCGCCGCGCCGTATCGCCTCCCACTGCCTTTCCGGGTCTTCCAAGTCCACACCCTTCAGAGCGATAAGCGCCTCGGCGGTGTCGTCAATATCGGGATACGCGCTGTTGGCAAACTCAAAAGACCAGCCGCCGGGTGTCGTGTCCCCGGCCCTGACCTGCCAGTCTCCGCCATCGCAGATCTGCGCCCCCACAAGCCATTCGCCGGCCCGGCGCAAGATCGGACTGCTGGGCGGTAGGCCCGAATCCTCCAAGGCTATCATCGCTAGGCAGGTGTCCCAGACCGGAGATACGCAGGCCTGGACCCGCATCTCGCCATTCTCTTCTATGGTGAAAGCTCTGAATCCCTCGATGCCTTTGCGCATGACGGGATGGTCGAGATCATATCCCAGGACTTTCAGTGAGATGAGCGAGTACACCCAGGGGGGCTGTATGCCGCCCCATGAGCCGTCCTCATCCTGGTGTTCGACTATCCACCTGACGGCCCTGCGAATGGCAGTCTGACGCATCGGGTGCCAGGGCAGGCGGTTGTACAACCGAAACATCCGGTCCGCGAGATGGAACACTCCAGCCACTCCGACCATGGACCTGGGTCTGGGGGAAACGT
>DAOULF010000050.1:0-32816 GCA_034420555.1 Dehalococcoidia bacterium | reverse complement strand
AGACGCTTCCAGAGGTCTGGGACCCGCTTGGACAGGTGGGGCAGTCCGCCGAAGAGCGACAGGATTTCACTCGCCGGATGACCCAGGCGCTCGCCGACAAGGGCTGGCTCACGCTGGCCTGGCCGGAGGAGTACGGCGGGCAGGCGCGTCCCATTATGGAGCAGGTCATATACAGCGAGGAGATGTCGTACAAGAACGTGCCGGGCACTGAACTTGGCACGGGCGCGATCTCCTGGGTCGGCCCTGTCCTGATGCTCGCTGGCACGGATGAGCAGAAGGCGGAGCATCTGCCGCCGATAGCGCGCGGCGAGAGGCTGTGGTGTACGCTGTACAGCGAGCCGGGATCGGGGTCGGACCTGGCCTCGCTCCAGACACAGGCCACGCGGGACGGCGACGACTACGTTATCAACGGTCAGAAGATATGGACTTCGAGCGCGCACGTGGCCGACTGGGGATGGCTCGCCGCCCGCACCAATCCCGACGCGCCCAAGCACAGGGGCATCAGCATCTTCATGCTGGACATGAAGAGCCCGGGCGTCAGCGTCAGGCCCATAGAGAACATGGCAGGGGGCCGCGACTTCAACGAGGTCTATTTCGACGACGTGAGGATACCGAGCGGCAATCTGGTGGGACAGGAAGACCGGGGTTGGTACACGCTGGCGGTAGCGCTGGACTTCGAAAGGTCGGGCGTCGGCTACTCGGCGGGCGCGCGCCGTACCCTGGAAGCTCTGGTGGAATACGCCAGGCAGACCCATAGGAACGGGGAGCCGCTTAGCAAGAATCCTAACGTGAGGAGAAAGCTGGCCCAGCGTTTCACCGAGACCGAGATAGCGCGCTGGCTGGCGTACAAAGTGGCATGGATGCAGAGCCAGGACATGATCCCGAACGCCGAGGCTTCGATGTCCAAGATGTACGGGACCGAACTCACGCAGCGCGTGGCGCGAACGGGCATGGAGATATTGGGAATGGCGGGCCAGATTTCTCAGGGCTCGAAGTGGGCGCCGCTGGAAGGGCATATCCAGCAGCTTTATCTGTCCTCCGTGTCATCCACGATAGCCGCGGGGACGTCGGAGATCCAACGCAACATCATCGCGCAGCGCGGGCTTGGTCTGTCGAGATAGCCGCGCTCGGTGGACTCTCCGAATGATATGGAATTCCACGAGGTTGACCGCGACCGCTGGGAAGACCTCGAGCGGCTGTTTGAATCCAGAGGCGGGCCGCACTATTGCTGGTGCATGGTCTGGCGTCGGATGCCCAGAGGAGCCGGACGCTCCGATTCCAAGGCCAAGAAAGAGGCGATCAGACAACGGGTTGAGGATGAAACGCCGATAGGCATTCTGGGCTATCTCGATGAAGAGCCGGCGGTATGGTGCTCTATCGCTCCCCGCGACACTTTTCGTGAACTGGGCGGCTCCGGGATTCCTCTGGACGCATCCGAGAGTGTCTGGTCAATAACCTGCTTCTTCGCTCCTAGGCGACTTCGCGGGAAAGGGATCACCCGGCGCCTGATAAGCGCCGCTGTGAACCACGCAAGAGAAAACGGCGCAACCGTCGTGGAAGCGTATCCGGTTGATCCCGACTCGCCCAGCTACAAGTTCATGGGAATCGTGTCGTCCTTCGAAGGGCTTGGGTTCGAGAAGGTGGGCAAGGCGGGGACTAGGCGATACGTAATGCGCCTGTTTCTATAGCCAGTAGCCTCTCAGTCAGCCAAACATCTCGACATAGTGGCGATGCCACTCGCTTGTGAAGACGCGGCCGGGGTCGTACTTGTCCTTCAACTCCAGGAATGATCTGAACTGCGGATACGCCTTCTCCACCTGGTCTTTCCTCGCCCAGCGATGGTATGTCAGGTAGTAGCATCCGTCCTGGTCCAGCGCGCGGTCAATTAGAGCGCGGAACTGTCTCTTCGCCCTGCCGATGCCCTCGGCAGAGTGTTCGACGAGCAGGTTGAATATGACGCAGGCGTAGTCCTCCTTGGCCCACCTGAGCAAAGTCTCGTCCTCCGGTTCGATGAGCCGTACTGTGCCATAGACGACGTTCGCTCCGGTGTCGAGGATCTCCTGTCGCGCCCCGCGCATAAATTCCGGGAATCCGGACCTCGGCACGTACAGTTCCGAGATCATCAGGGACGCGAATGTTTCCCAGCCCAGTCTGTGCGCCAGCATATCCCCGGCTTCCGGCAGGTACGGGCTGAACTGGTGATCGTCCGACCAGTAGATCTGCCCGTCCGTCTGAAGGTAGTGCGCGGCGTACTCGTCATAAGCCCTGGCCTTGTCCGTATGCGCCAGGACATAGAGCCGCATCCAGTCTTCCAGCGTGAGCCCAAGCTGCTCCTGTGGGGTGCTCTCTTGCGAGCGTATAGGCGAATAGGTGGAAATTATCCCCCTGGTCATGAAATCTTTTGACGACTCATCGGTCATGTACTGGAAGTCGCCGAATGTCGCGCCTTCCCTCATGCGCTCTTCCAGGACGGGTATGACATCTTCGGTCTGTACTTCGGCTACCCGGCGTACCATCTGCGCCCTCGGCTCCAGTCTTAGCTTGATGGAGTCCACGAATCCGAACAGGCCATACCCGCCAATCGCCAGCGCGAACAGTTCAGGATTGCTCTCCCGGCTGCAAAGAAGCCGTTTCCCCTTCGCGTCTGTCAGGTGGAACGCCTCGATGTCCGCGACTATCGGACGGCGACCGAGAACGCGACCGTGGATGTTGGACGACAACGCTCCTCCGAGGGTCATTTCGTCCGCGCCTGTCTGTTTCTGGATTATAGAAAGCGTTTCGTTCGCTCCGGCCTGGCTCTCGCGCAGCCACCGGACGAGTTCGGGCCATGTCGCGCCGGACTGCGCCCACACTGTCGAAGTCTCCCTGTCCAGCGGGCCTATGTCCTTTAGCCGGGATGAACTGATGGATACTCCGGACGCCGCGAACTGCTGTCCGCCCATGGAGTGAAGGGACCCCGCCGGGCATATCGCCAGGCCGTCAGACACGGCTCTCTGGATTTCATGCCGGACTTCGTCGGGAGTCCTTGGTCGAACGACGCGCATGACTTCCGTTCCATTCAATCTGGACTGGACGTCGTTGAGGGCCTGCATGGAGCTTCTATTCCTGGTACTCGGCCCGGCGGCGGGCGTCTTCCTCGTCAGCGGTGCGCGCGCCGTCCTGTACGTCAACCCACTTGAGCACAACGGTGCCCGCGATGATTATCACCAGTATCGAAGTGATGGCCGAGCGGGTGTCGAAAGCGGAGGTCACTATTATGTACAGAATAGGGCCGAAGACCGCGGACGCCCGGCTCATGAATCCAAAGAAGGAGAAGAACTCCCCGCTCCGCGTTTCGGGAGTTATCTGCGCGAACAGGCTGCGGGCCAGTGCCTGGCTTCCGCCTATGACCATTCCGGTAAACACCCCCAGGAGCAGGAACTGGTACCCGGCGTCCAGGCCCAGCGGCTTCCAGAGCGTGTCGCGCACAAGCGTGGGCCACCAGTCCAGGGCTCCCGAGCCAAGGGTGGAGGGATGTAACTGGCCGACGTTCTTCTCCCCGTCGAGCGCGCCGCCTTCGATGGAGATCGAGTACGCGGAGTTCCCGGAGAGCCGGACACTTTCACTGAGCGAACTGGCCCTCCGGGAAGAAAGTACGTCGCCGTCGGAATACTCGCCCACCTCTTCCTTCCACAGGACTTCTATGCGTGAATCTTCCAGTTCGGGCGCTTTCTCGACGAGATAGTCGCCGGAGCTTGTTCGGTAGATCAGCCGGTAGTCGAAGTCCGGGTGTTCGGAGGGTACAAGAGGCGTTATGGCCACTCCAAACAGCACTATCAGACACCATCCGATTAGCGAGAGCGTCAGCGCCCCCTTGGTCGTGAATCTCGTCGCGAGCTTTCCGAATATCAACGCTCCCGGCACGGCGACGAACTGGATTATCAGGATGGTAGCCATGTTGAACACGAGCGCGATGCCGAGGGTGTCCGCGGCGAACGCTCCGGCGATGCTCATGACCGTCTGGAGTCCGTCGTTGAACAGCAGGTACGCGCCCAGGTAGATGAGCACGACCCTGAAACGTCTCAGATCGCGGAATGTGTGGGATAGCTCGGAAAAGGCGAGTGACAGCGTGGTGAGGGGACTGAGCCTCTCGATTCGGTTGTATGTCGGAGGCTCGGGAATGACCAGCAGGGTCCACAGCGCCCATCCGAACCACCACACGCCTATTGACGCCATCGCTATGCGCGTTACCAGGTCGGCTATGGAGCTATCCTGGGTCAGCATTATCAGTATGAGATGGGCCAGAAGAAGCAGCCCGCCTCCCAGGTAGCCGTAGGCGAACCCGCGACTGCTGACATCATCGAGCAGATTGCGCGGTGCGACGTGGGGCAGGAAGGCGTTGTAGAACACTAGCCCTCCGGCAAACCCGATGTTGGCAAGGGAGAACATTCCGAAAAGCCAGAGCCAGGGCTGCGAAGTGTATGCCGAGAAGAACGCAAGCGCGGTGAAGAGCGAACCCGCAATGGTATATGCCCACAGCAGCGCCTTCTTGATTGGGACGCGGTCCGCGATCACGCCGATGACCGGGCTGGACAGCGCCACAATCGCGGTTGAGACCGCCACTCCCAGGCTCCACATCGAACTCCCGGTGAAGTTGATTCCGAAGAAGGAAGCGCTGTTGCCCAGCGACTCCTCGAACAGGAACACGAAGTAGAACGGGAAGATGGCGACCGCGCCACTGGTGGCGAAGCCGGAGTTGGCCCAGTCGTACATGCACCAGGCCCTGATAATCTTTCGCTGTCTTGCGGTCAGTTCGCCTATGCTGGCAATTGTCATGCGACCTTCTTTGGCCTGGCTTGGGCTGCTGGAATCACTCGCCGAGAGCGGTCACATAGTAATACAGCCCAACCCGTATTGCTATAAGATTGGATATGTACTAAAGGCTTTCCAGATTCTTCACCAGTTTCCCATAGGACTACATATTCGTGCGCTGCATACGCTATAATACGAACATACAAACTATCTGTGAAGGGTGTCCGACTATGATCCTGAACCTCGACATACATAAATACCAAGTTATGCTGGCCGAAAATCGGAGAGTTGAAGAATTTCCCCCAAAGCTAACGCAGGTGATTAACAGGTGGATTTCTGGTGTTCTAATCACCTGTTGCCTACCTGTCGGTCACCAGTTAAACCACCTGTTGCCACCTGTCGCTTTATAAACGAAAGTATATGACCAGGCGATTCTGTCCAATAGAATGGCCGACTTCGTAAAACCCTGGATATGGACAACTGAAACCAATCTCTGCCATACTCGCAAGCAAAGTGCAGCGGCGAATTTACGGAGGACTCTAGCTATGCCGGTGGCCACTCAAACCACTCACTCGATCATTGACGAATTCCGAAGCAGGGGCCTGATTCACGTTACCGATGACGGCCAGGAGTTGTTCACGCCCGGGCTTGAGGAGCTTATGGCGCGGGAGAGAGTCACCGCCTACATTGGCTTCGACCCGTCCGCCGACAGCCTTCACATCGGAAACCTGCTCGGCATTATGACGCTGATGCGAATGCAGGAATATGGTCACAGGCCAATAGCGATTGCGGGTGGAGGCACCGGACTTATCGGCGATCCGGGTGGCAAGTCCGAAGAACGCCCCCTTCTGACCCGGGAGATCTTGCAGCAGAACCTGGAGGGCATCAGGGCGCAGTTGGAGCGATACCTGGATTTCGACGTCCGAGACAATCCGGCGCTCCTCGTCAACAATGCCGACTGGCTGGAAGAGATCAACGCGATTGACTTCATGCGGAACGTGGGCAAGCACTTCACCATAAACTACATGAGCCGCAAGGAGTCCGTCCGCAGTCGAATCCAGGACGGACTGTCGTACACCGAATTCAGCTATATGCTGCTGCAAGCCTACGACTTCCTGACACTGTACGATAGACACGGCTGCGTTCTCCAGATGGGCGGAAGCGACCAGTGGGGCAACATAACCGCCGGGGTTGACCTGATTCGCCGGGTGCGCGGAGTTTCGGCCCACGCGCTCGTCACGCCGCTGGTTACAAAGTCCGATGGAACCAAGTTCGGCAAGACCGAGGGAGGTGCGGTTTGGCTGGACGCGGACAAGACTTCGCCATTTAGGTTCTACCAGTTCTGGGTCAATGCCGCCGATGCAGACGTCATCCAGTTCCTCAAGTATTACACTCTGATTGCTCTAGAAGAGATTAACGAGTTGGAGTATGAAGTCCAGAATCGACCTGAGAGGCGCAATGCACAGCACAAACTTGCCGAAGAGGTCACACGGATGACACACGGCCCTGATGGCCTCCAGAAGGCGTTGGCAGCCTCAAGGGTACTCTTTAGCAGTGGCGATATGTCTGGAATGAGTGCTGCTGAACTCCTAGATGTATTTGAGGATGTACCGTCTTCAATTATGCCGCGCGAGCGGTTCGAGGGCGACGGGGTCCAGTTACGCGACCTGGTTGCGGAGGTGGGGCTGGCGTCTTCGCGCGGCGAGGCCAGGCGTCTCATCCAGGGCGGCGGCGTCTCGCTGAACAACCGGCGCGTTTCGGACGCCAGGCAGACCGTCACGCTCGAACACTCGGTGGATGGTCAGATCGTAGTTCTGAGGCGCGGGGCCAGGCAGTATCGCTTGGTCAGGCTCCAGGGATAGCGGGTGTATCGAGAGAAGGACGAGCAGCCGGGAATCTATCGGTCAAATAGGAGAATTAGCTTTTGCTGGCCAAGGTAAAGTCGTGCGCGGTAGTCGGTCTGGACGGATTCATCGTTGACGTGGAGGTGGACATTGCGCCCGGCCTGCCGAGGTTCGACGTAGTGGGGCTGCCGGATACGGCGGTGCAGGAAGCGAGGGCGAGAGTAAGGGCCGCGATTCGCAACTGCGGGTACGAGTTCCCGCTGCGCCGCATTACCGCCAACCTTGCCCCAGCGGACGTGAGGAAAGCCGGTTCGACTTACGACCTGCCGATGGCGGTCGCCTTGCTCCAGAGTTCGGGGCAGGTCCCGCCGGTCCCTGAAGATTCGATGTTCATCGGACAGCTATCGCTCAATGGCGATTTGTTGCACACGGACGGCGTTCTCCCAATGGCGGCGCTTGCGAGAGAATCGGGCGTCAGCAAGATATTCGTTCCATCGCCGGACGGCCAGGAAGCCGCGTTGGTAGAGGGAGTCGAGGTCTTCCCGGTTAGCAATCTGGCCGACCTCATCCGGCACATGAGCGGCGAGAACAGACTGAAGCGGGTCGCCTGGGATGGGACGGCGCAAGGTGAAACGCAGGCCGATAGCGCGTTCGATATATCCACGATACGCGGACAGGAGCAGTCCAAGCGCGCGCTGGAAGTGGCGGCGGCTGGCAGCCATAACCTGCTTATGAGCGGGCCTCCCGGCTCCGGGAAGACGCTGCTGGCGCGGACACTTCCGACCATACTGCCGTCGCTCACTCACGAAGAGGCGATAGAGGTAACGAAGATATACTCCGTCGCCGATTCGCTCACGCGGGACAATCCACTGATTACCGAACGGCCCTTCAGAGCGCCTCACCACACCATCTCTTACGCCGGACTTGTCGGAGGAGGGAGCGTCCCCAGGCCGGGCGAAATCACGATGAGCCACCGCGGTGTCCTGTTCCTGGACGAACTGCCGGAATTCGGCCACCGTATCCTGGAGGCGATGAGGCAGCCGCTGGAGGACAAGCGGGTTGTGATAAGCCGCGCGCAAGCGTCCGTGGCCTACCCCGCGAACTTCATGCTGGTGGGCGCGATGAACCCCTGCCCATGCGGATACTACGGCGACTCATTGAAGCAGTGTACCTGCACCGATTCGCAGGTGTCCCGGTACGGCAAGCGTCTGAGCGGGCCGCTGCTGGACAGGATTGACATCTTCGTGGACGTTCCGAGCGTGGACTACGAGAAGCTGACCGCGCCGCCCGGAGCCGACAGGTCGGAGAACGTGAGGGCTCGGACGGAGCGGGCGCGTGAGATCCAAAGAGCGCGATTCGCGGGAACGCCGCTGCTCACCAACTCGGAGATGGGGCCGAACGAGGTCCACAGGTTCTGCCAGTTGGGTGAGCAGGCGTCCGGGATGATGGGCTCGGCGATGCGCCAGATGAACCTGTCGGCGCGCGTGTATCACCGCGTCCTGAAACTGTCGCGCACCATCGCGGACCTGGCGGGATCGGAGACCATCGAGGTCGAGCACCTGGCGGAGGCGTTGCAGTACAGACCGCCGCAATGGATTTAGACGGGATTGATAGGGAATGGAAGACGATTGCATAAGTCCCCCACTTCCCTCATTCGTCATTTGTATGTTAAGAATCCCCTCTCCCTCAGGGAGAGGGCTAGGGTGAGGGTGAACTGCAATTCGGTCATTCCCGCAATTCTACCTATGCAAATTTCTCGGATAGCAAGCGTCTTGCGAAATCATCGCTGTAAGGCTATTTTAGGGCGGTAACTCTCGATCATCACTTCATGCGGAGGAACACATGGCGACCTTTGTGCTGGTACACGGATCATTTCAGGGCGGGTGGATATGGAAACCGACCGCAGCGGCCTTGCGACAGGCGGGACACGAGGTTTACGCGCCGACGTTGGACGGCTGCGGCGAGCGTCATCGGCTGATACGTCCGGGCATCACAATCGCGGCGCAGGGACAGGAGGTCGCGGACATGATGTTCTACGAAGACTTGAACGATGTCGTTCTCGTCGGGACCAGCACCGGTGGCCTGGTGATATGCAAGATAGCGGAGTTGGCGAGGGAGCGGATAAGCCGCGTTGTGTTCGTTGACGCGCTCGCGCCGCAGCCCGGCGAGCGGGTGTCAGAGATAGTCCAGCGCGATCCGAATACCACCCCGATGCCGACGACAGAGTTGACCCGTGGCCCGACGCGGGAGGAGCTGGAGACTCGTCTCTTCGCCGACCTGGAGCCGGAACTGAGAGCCTGGGCAGTGGAGCGATGCACGATGCACCCGGTCGAGGCTTCGGACGCGCCGGGCGAGCTGGACGCTTTCTGGGCGCAGTCCTGGGACGCGAGTGTAATCCGGTGCCGTCTGAGCGTCAACCCACCCGAATGGCACCAACGGCACACCGCCGAGACACTCAACGCCGACTGGCACGAGATGGATGCCGGACACTACCCAATGCTCAGCCACCCGGAGGAACTGGCCGCGCTTCTGCAATAGAGGCAATGGGCCAGACGGCGCAACGAGTCACCCCCGTCCTAACCTTCCCCCGTTGAGGGCTCACAAGGGTAGGCAAACTCGCAACCAGCTATGAATACCGATCAATAGACCCCCTCTCACAGGGAGAGGGCTGGGGAGAGGGCAAATACATAACCCCCCTCAGCCCGTCGAGGGGGAAGGGGTTTTTCGCTCTGCCCTATGTCCTGCTGTCAGCGTACGCCTGGTGGGCGCGGTCTATGGCGCGAGTGCGCCCCTGCACTAGCGTTTCCTGGCGCGACTTCGCCCACTGGTTGGAGTTTTCCAACCCGACGAGCGAATTCTGGAAGCGGGGCATGACATAGCGAGCGAGCAACTCGAAGCTGTTGAGAATCCGGTCGCGGGGAGCCCAGTCTATCGCCTGTACAAGGAAGCCGCCGAAGCCGCCGCTCTGCTCTTCCAGTTTCAGTATGCCCTCGATGCAGTCGTCCGGCGTGCCGATTATCCAGGAGTTGGTCTCGGCCATGTGGTCAATGACCTCTTCGAGCGGCCCATCGAAAGCGGCCTTGCGCCCGTTGGTGCCTTCAGTGTATTCGCGCAGGAAGCGACCGGCGCCCAGCCTGGCCTCCTCGAACGCCTTTTCGCGGCTCTCAGCCAGGTGAACCGGGACAGTCAGCCGCCAGTCGAAGCGGTCCACAGTCTGGTTGTGCTCGGCGGCTGATTCCTCGGCAACGTCCCACAGGAATTTGAGGTTGGTTCCGCCGGTAGCGGACGGATCCCTGGGGACCGTGATGGTAAGCACGGAGGCTCCGTACTTTCCGGCGAGCGCCACCCCTGAGGGCGACTGGACTGAGGCCACGGCTATCGGCATATGGGGCCTCGTGTAGGGACGAAGCTGGAGCATCGCCTCGTTGAGCTCGAACCAGTCGCTCTTGTAGGTTATCGGCTCGGTCTCGGTAAACAGGCGCAGCACGATACCGAAAGCCTCGTCCATCTTCTCGCGCTGTGTGGTCGGATCTATGCCCATCATGTAGGCGTCGCCTGGCAGAGCGCCCGGGCCGACTCCGAACATGACTCGTCCATGAGTCATGTGGTCAAGCTGAACCATGCGATTCGCAACCATAAGCGGGTGGTGGTAGGGCAGGCTGATGACGCCGGTGCCCAACTTGATATGGCGAGTGCGATCTGCGGCGATTCCGATGAAGATCTCCGGCGACGAGATCGTCTCCCAGCCTGCACTGTGGTGCTCACCTATCCATGCCTCGTCGTATCCGAGGTAGTCAAGCCACTGGACCAGTTCCAGGTCGCGGTCTATCGCCAGCGTAGGGTTCTCGCCAACGCGGTGGAAGGGACCGAGGAAGATTCCGAATTTCATTCTGTCTGGTAGTGTCATCTTGGTTCACCTGCATCCTAGTGATTGGTGTCCGACGCTTGTCGTGCATGCTCATTCGCGTCGGCTATACATCAACTCGGTACACCCGCGCGGCGGTGTCGTGGAACATGGCGGCGCGCTCGGAGTCAGAGTAGTCCTTAGACAGACGCTTGAATGCGTTGTACATGACGTTGTACGAGTAGGAGACCTTGTCCACCGGGAAGTTGCTCTCGAACATGCCGCGGTCTGGGCCAAATTGCTCTATGCAATAGTTCATGAGCGGCGCCATTGATTCAGCCAACTCTTCGGAACCTATCGGCGTGTCTCGCTCGTGCCAGTCGAAGCCGGTGCGCGGCATTCCGATACCGCCCAGCTTGACGTTCACGTTCGGACACTGGGCGACGGCGGCTATCCCGTTTCGCCATGTCTCAAGCACTTCGTCATCGTTGTTGCCATATGGGCCTACCCTGAGCAGGCCGCCGATATGGTTCAGGATGATGGTGAGGTCAGGAACGGCCTTTGCGAACTCCGCCAACTCCGGCAGTTGTGGGAAGTAGAGCCACGCTTCGAGGGACATTCCCATACGGGCGAGGACTCTCGCGCCCGCTCTGAAGTCCTCGCTGGCGAGTTGGCCCTGCATCCTGTGGGCCGAAGTGACTTCGATCTCCGGGTGTGGGTCCCAGGTAACAGAGTGCCGGATTCCGCGAAATCGGTTGGGACTGGCGGCCTGAAGCGCTTCCAGCACGGGTTCGACGCCGTCTCCCAACAGGAGATTGGCATGACCGACGATAGAGGCCGCAGCGCGAGTTGGCCCGTACAGATCGCTCTCGCTGGCCGCGGCAAGACCCTGTGCGAACTCGACCTCTCCGACCGGGCGCATCTCCTCGGGGCCACTGGAGCGATACATCGCGCGGGCTTCGACGAATACGGTCGAGCGAACGTTGTGTCCGCTGTTCACGTCGTCCGCGAGTTCGTGCAGAAGATAGCGCTGATATGGGATACGCTCCGTCCGCATATCCCAGAAGTGGTGATGCGGGTCGCAAATGGGAATCTCGGGTTCCAGGGTAGGCTCCGTCGTCAACGCGAGCCAGTCATTACCTCCGAACGGCATAATAGTACCTCCGCTGCTTGATTAGGCGGCCCAATCATAGCACAGACAAAGCGTTTTGGATTCGCCTCACCTTAATCGAGTTTCCATCAGCCAGATGTTGAAGTCGGCGTGGGTGTTGGCGTCCTCGGCGCGCCGGATAGAGATACACAGGCTATTCCGTCGCGGTCTCTGTCGAGTTTGTGTGGGTCGGAATCAGGGCCGCCCTCGGACTCGTAGAATGATTGCGCCTCAGACCAGGTGCTGAAGTCCGAGCAGTTGTGAGTGTCCTCAGATTTAGACGTGGACTTGGGCGCGCCGGGTAGGGACTGGCAGGCTACGCCATCTCCGTCTCTGTCAAGGCGATGCGGGTCTGACGCAGGACCGCCTTCGGACTCAAAGAAGGCTTGCGCTTCAGGCTGTGTGGCGAAATCGGAACAGTTGTGAGTATCCACATTAGGCGTAGGCACGGCGGTTGGTGTAGGCGCTGCGGAAGCGGGCGTTGTGGATGACGCTGGCTTGCCGGGCGCGCCGGGCAGAGATTGGCAGGCGATACCGTCTCCATCCCCGTCAAGGCGGTGTGGATCGGAACCAGGGCCGCCCTCAGATTCGTAGAATGACTGCGCTTCTGACCAAGTACTGAAGTCTGAACAGTTTTTATCCTGAAAAGTCTCCGATTGAGGTGTGCCGGTCGGCGTAGGCGCTACGGAAGCGGGCGTTGGCTTGCCTGGCGCGCCCGGGAGCGACTCGCAGGCTATGCCGTCATCATTTCCATCAAGGCGGTGTGGATCGGAGCCTGGGCCGCCTTCGGACTCGAAGAATGACTGCGCCTCAGTCCATGTGTCGAAGTCTGAGCAGTTATGCGTATCCTGGGGCTCTGGGGTAGGAGTATCCATCACAGTCTGCGCAGTTGGAACAGCGGCGAGAGTTGGTGTAGGTTCGGCAGATGAATCAGATGTAGAGTCGCTATCAGGCGCGCCGGGTAGTGACTGGCAGGCGATACCATCACCGTCCCTATCCAGACGATGCGTATCTGAACCTGGTCCGCCCTCGGACTCGAAGAATGACTGCGCTTCTGACCACGTGTCGAAGTCCGAGCAGTTGCGGGAGTCTGCTGCCCTGGAACTCGATGCGCCGTTTGGCGCGCCGGGCAGGGATTGACACGCTACACTGTCGCCGTCTCTGTCCAGACGGTGCGGGTCTAAAGCCGGGCCGCCTTCCGATTCGAAGAACGCTTGCGCTTCCAGCCATGTGTCAAAGTCTGAGCAGTTGCGGTCTTGTATCGGAGTTGGGGTAGGTGTGATCGTTGGAGTTGGAGTGGGCGCTCCGATAAGGGACTGGCAAGGAATACCGTTGTCGTCGGTATCGAGACCGTGCGGATCCAACTCAGGCCCGCCGTGGGATACGAAGAATGCCTGCGCCCTGTCCCATGTATTAAAGTCCGAACAAGTTGTGGTGAGTAAAGCAGTATGAGTATGACTTGGTTCGGGTGTAACGATACTACCAGGCGCGCCGGGGAGAGTCTGACATGCAATGCCATCGCCGTCATGGTCGAGCTGGTGCGGATCAGAACTGGGACCACCCTGCGCCTTGAAGAACGCTTGCGCCTCTGACCAAGTATAGAAGTCCGAACAGTTATGGTCAGGCAAGGGCTTAGGAAAGTCCACTGACATTGGTGTGGGCGTGGGAGTGAGAACAGGAACCTGTGTTGGGATTTCGGTTGGCGGCGCGGTTCGCGGGGGAGACATTGGAGTAGGAGTTTCGGTCGGTGGCGAGGCTTGTGGAAGAGACGCCGCAGTAGGAGTGGATGTCTCTTCCTTAGCATCTTCTCTGCGTATGGTTTGGATGTATATCCGCGTCTCACACATGTCAAGCATTTCGCTCAACGCAGTCGCCTCGGACTCCGTCGCAGTCAGATCCCATTCCCACTTTATGGCCACCCAATCCAGCGCGTACTGGCACCAGTAGTCTGTGTTTGGCGGCCTCCATTCGTCGGGGCCTTTGCCTCCCTTGGATCGGTTGGCGGACGCGCTCACAGCAATCAGGTGTCCGGCATAGGTCAGATCATTGGCGTATTCCCTCTTTCGATTCCGGTCCCATGCGTAACCTCCGGACTTGTGCGCGTTTATCAGGGGCACCATGTGGTCAATATCCAGATCGCCGGGGTTAGTCAGGATTTCCCTTGTGTATGGGTCGGTCCAGCTTCCCGTCGCAACTTCACATTGCTCTCGATCCTTGAATTCCATTGCGGCTGTCGCTTCTGAGATTAGAACCTCATGCCGCGTGTCTTGGCAGTCGTCGTCGGAGTCTATCCAGTGCTTCCATTCACCGCGGTCATACGGGACTTCTATATCGGCGGGTGAGATCGTGAGTTGCAGGATGATAGTGGACGCTCTGGGCGGGACAGTTGGGATTGGAGTCGGCGCAACGGCGGTCGGGATGGCAAAGGTAGGCGTCACAGTAGGCGTGAGTTGAGGGATGAGCGTAGGAGCGGGAGTCGCGGTACGACGTGCTGAAGTATCGAGGGGTGAATTACTAGGTTGGGAGCAGGACGCCAAAGCCGACACGCACAGGCAAAAGAGAATCGCCACGCTCATGGCAGTGCATGGAATGCGTGGCGTCTTCAATCTGTTGGACGATAGGCTGCTGGGTGAAAACCTCAGACGGCACACTCTCCTTCGCCGCGTTCCAGGATGTACTTGGCGGTCTTGCTCCAGTCAATGTACATATCGAGGGAGTCCCGATTGAGTTCCGGGATATCCTTGAATTCAGCCAGTAGCGGCTCGAAGGATTCCGGTCCCACCCTGGCGGCGAAGTCGCGGAAGATCTCGTCGTCGTCGCGCTCGGCCTTGTAGAAGTCGAGAACCTTTCTGAGCGCCTGAGGCATACTCTTCGCGGGGACTTTCGTCTTGACCCTGAGACCGATGCGGGTGTCTCCGTCCTCGAAGCCGCCGCCGAGGAACATCTCGTAGGCCGGAACCTGTCCGCCCGGTCCCTTGGCCGCGGCGCCGTGGAAGCCAATGTCGGCGACATGGTGCTGTCCGCATCCATTGGGGCAACCGCTCATCTTGACGTGCATCTTCCTGATCAGTGGGTCTTCTTCCTTGTCTATCACCTGAACGGCGTCGCCGATGGCGCGTGCCAGGCCCATCGAGGAGGTAATGCCGAGCTTGCAGCTATCCGTGCCGGGGCAGGAAACGACATCGGTAATCTCCATTGCGCCGGCGTCGCCGAATCCTATCTCATTCAACTGCTGCCATACTTCGTATAGCGCGTTCTCCGGTATCCAGCGGACGGCCAGGTTCTGCTGGTGAGTCAACCTCGCGCGGCTCGCGCCGTATTTACGTGTCAGGTCGGCAAGCTGGTAGAACTGTTCAGCCTGAATGTCTCCCAATGGCAGCTTGGCAGTTACCGTGTGGTATCCGGCTTGCTTCTGCGCCTGCACGTTTGTGGTGAGCCATCGCTCGAATTCGGGATCTGATCCTGCTGCAAAATTGCCATTGAGAGCCGGAGCGTCCGCCTCTTCGTCGTCTATGTATAGAAGGCCGGTCGGGTCGAATGATCGCTGCGCCCAGTCTTCTTGAAGCTGTTCTTCCACTAATTTGCGGAACTCGTCTATTCCTATCCGATCAATCATGAACTTGACGCGGGCCTTCATCCTGTTGCGGCGTTCCTGGTCCGAGTTGTGGAAGACCCTTAGAGCCGCTTCCGTGACTTTCAGGTACTCGTCGGCGGAGACGAATTCATACAGAGTGGGCGCGATGCGCGGCATTATCGAAGTGCCTCCGCCCATCATCATCTTGAATCCTTTTTGGCCGTCCTTTATCACCGGAAGGAAACCTACGTCGTGGATACCCGTAATGGCGCAGTCGCGGGAGCAGCCGGAGAAGGCGGTCTTTATCTTTCGAGGCATTGACTGCGTGAAAGGATGTCGGACGAAGTAGCGCGAGTATGCCGCCGCGTATGGCGTGACATCGAACGGCTCCAAGGCGCAGACACCCGCTATTTCGCATCCTGTGACGTTGCGGACGGTATTGCCGCAGGCCTCGCGGGTGGTCAGGCCGACCGCGGCAAGCATACGCATTATCTGGGCGGAGTCGTCGAGCGGTATGTGATGTAGCTGAATGTTCTCGCGGGTAGTCACATGGCCCTTGTTCAGAGGGGCGTAGTCAGCGACTATCTTGCCAAGCATATCCAATTGTTCGGCGTTTACTCCCCCGAACGGCATCTTGATGCGGAACATGTGGACATCCGGCTGGCGCTGTCCGTACACGCCCTGCCGCAGGCGGAATGCCATGAAATCGGTCGGATCCCAGTCCCCGGCCTGGAATCTGTTGACTCCGGCCTCGAACTCTTCGATCTCTGAGGGGAAGTACTCGATTATGGGATTGGTCTGGGTGGTCATTTTCCGACTTCCTTCCTGGGCTCTTCGGGAGGGCATTTGTGGGAGTGTATTTCCCTAACGCCGCCATGCGACTTAAGGGATGATAGCCTCTGCGTACCGCATGGTCGGGCGCGCCTGCACACCCCGAACACTACCGCATAAATCTATCAACAGCAGATGTACGTGTCAACCTACAAGAGCGCCCGCATTTGGTTGACGAAGGATGTTGTGAGAAATAGAATCGTAGCATTACTTTGGTACATGGAATCTTCAGGAGGAAACAATCGTGGCAGTTGTAGGATCGGGCGATTACCAATATGAACGAGTGGATGAATGGCCGAATATGCCCAAGTACTGGGAATTCGGCGCGGCATCCGACGGGGCGGTGAACTCTAAAGACGAGGTGTACATCTTCAGCCGGGGTCTGCATCCGCTGACTATCTGGGATACGGATGGCAACTTCATTAGTTCGTGGGGCGAAGGAACATTCTCGGCTAACCCGCACGGGATCTACATAGCGCCGAACGACAACGTGTGGCTGGTGGACCGCGATTACCATGTCGCGACCGAGTATACGCCAGGCGGCGAGGCTATACGGACGCTCGGCGAGAAACTGGCTCCGTCGCCGTCTTTCCAGGGGCTGCCGTTCAATATGCCGTCCGGGTTGGCAATAGCGCCGGATGGGTGCCTGTTCGTTTCGGACGGGTATGGCGGTCACCGCGTTCACAAGTTCTCGCCGGAGGGCGAGCTTATCAAGTCCTGGGGCAAGCAGGGAACCGGGCCCGGTGAGTTCGCGCTGCTGCACAATGTGTGGGTGGATAAGAACAGCCGCGTTTACATCGCAGACCGCGAGAACAACAGGATGCAGATATTCGACGATGAGGGCAACTTCATCGAGGAGTGGACGGATATGACCGCTCCGGGCGACCTGTGGATACACGACGACATCATCTACGTCATAGAGCAGGGTGGCGGGAACGGCGTGAGCATCTGGACGATGGATGGCGAGTTGCTGACGCGCTGGCGCGGCAACGAGGGCGCGGGTCTCGGCACGCTGATCGGCGGACACGGCATCTGCGTTGACTCGCAGGGCAGCATTTACGTGACCGAGATAGGCCAGGGCGAGAGAGTGTCGAAGTTCGTCCGGGTTTAAGCCGCGGGTGAAGTCCTGTAAAACGGCGATAGCGGGGCCGAGCGAAACAAAGTCGCTCGGCCTTCGTCTCTTTCCCGCAATTATGAGCGATTGACTAGCCGGTACTTCAGATGAAGATTGCCGATTCACTCCGCAGTCTGGTGGTCAGCCGAAATATTCTCGAGCGTGTTCAACGCGTACTGAACATGGCTCGTCATCTGGAACTCATTGTGGAAGGCGCCACGGATTATGCCCTGGGTGTCTATGACGTAGGTGACTCTGGATGTGCCGAATCCGAATCTGCGGCGCACATCGTAAAGACGGCGGATTTCTCCCTTGGCGTCGCTTCCGAGCCTATATGGAATTCCAACAGAGTTGCCGAATCTCTCATTCCTATCTGCGCTGTCTGTACTTATGCCAACTACTACCGCATTAAGAGCCAGTAACTCATCGTGGGTTTCGCCGAAACTCCTGACCTGGATTGCTCATCCGTGAGTGAAGGCGCGAATGAAGAAGAATAGGACTACGTTCCGACCTCTATGCTCCGAGAGGATGAATTGTGCTTCCGAACCGAGCGCGATTGTGAAGTCTGGGGCTTTCGTACCTATCTTGAGCATCGCGCTATCGGTCTCCTACAGATTCAGGTGAGCGCGACCATGCCGTTCTGGCTGCCGACAGGCAGAATACGCTGAACGCGCCAGCTTCTTTGAGGGCATGGGCGGCAGATGCGGCAGTGGAGCCTGTGGTTACAAGGTCGTCAACCAGCAGTATAACAAGACCGCTGAGGTCGTGTTGGGATGTGAAGTTTGCCTGGACATTGTTCCAGCGCTGCTCCCTGGAGCGGGTGGATAGCTGGGATGGGGCGTTGCGGACGCGGGTAAGCGCGTCTTCGAGAACGGGGATGTCGAGACGCCTGCCCAAGTCGGCGGCTATGAGCGCAGCCTGGCTGTAACCGCGGCGGCGTATGCGCGATGGATGGCTTACGACCGGGGCGATGCAGTCGAACCGCGCCGGGGAGTCTTCCATGTACCGGACGAGCAGGTCGGCGATTTCGGGCGCCAGCGCCCTGATTCCGCGATATTTCAGGAGAGTGACGGCCTTGTGGATGGGGCTGGTGGGCAGATAGAGGTAAGGCGCTCTTATCTGGTCTATTTCGGGTTCTTTGTCGAGGCACCAGCCGCATATTCCGTCCGTACCGGGGTTGGCGCAAATCTCGCAGAATGGCTCTTCGAGCCTTGGCATTCGTTCCTCGCATACAGGGCAGATGAACCTGCCGGGCAATCCGCAGCCCAGGCACCTTATCGGGAAGAGGACATCGAGAGCGGGATTCCATATCCGGTCTGTCCATTTCTCGATTACGGTGCTCATCGTGAGGGCTGTTTCCAGGGGCCGCTGAGAGGGGCGTCCTTGCGGGCGCCCCTATGCGGAAGATGTTCGGCTATCCGACGAGCCAGTCGCTCAGGTCGTCGCGGTTCTTGTCCAGCCAGGCTATGTTGTTGGACATGCGCTCCAGTACCTGGCGTATGGTACGCTCGGCGGACGGGACCGGATGGGTGTCGAAGAACTCCCTGACCTCCTCTCGCTTTTCGGAGGTGGTAAACACCCCTGATATGCTGACGAGTCGCATGATGGCGAAGCCGCCCTCTCCGTAGCGGCGGTCGAACTCGTCCCAGTTGTCCTTGAGGAACTGCCATGCGAGTTCGCGGCCATGCGGGTTGGTGGCCGTGGCGACCATGACGCTTATGGTGTCCTGGCTGCGAACATGGTCATCGTCGAGGGACCTGTCGAGTGTTTCCTGTATGAGTCGGGGGTCGGGGAAGCCGGACAACGCCCTGAGAAAGCGCAGTTTCTCTTCGTGGAGGGACGCGCTCTTTTCCAGATCCCACATCGTGTCGTAGAGGGCTTGGTCGCCTCTTTGGGCGGCCATAGAGAAGGCTGCTACACGCAGGTCTGCGGACAGGCTGGACGGGTCTTCGACGTAGGCGTCGAACCTGCGTCGGGCCTCGGAGAGTGTGTCTTCATCCTCGAAATGTCCCAGTTGGGCCAGGGCAGTGGAACGCATCAGCGCGTCTCGGTGTCCCTCATTGGTTCGGGCATCCCATCCTACGCGGTCGCCTATGGGCTTGAACACGCGGCGTCCGAATGCCTGGTACGCCGTGTGGAAAATCTCGGTTGAGAGCAGGTTGTCGAGAGCGTTCAGCGCGGCGGCGAGGTCGCTCGCAACCGAGGCGTCGTTCTCGTTGGAGTACGCTTCTACCAGATTCAGGTACGCGGAGGCCGGGATGCGGCCCGCCTTCGCGAGCGCGTAGGCGTCGGACTGGAGACCGAGCCTGTCTCTCGCGGGCAGCGTGAGGCTGGCGATTGGGGCCTTCAGTCGTTCTATCTCCTCGTCGGAGTATTGCACCCTGAAGAATCCCGACTGATCCGGATTGACCTTGACCCACTCGTCGCCGGAGCCGTAGGAGGCGGGCCGGAGCGTCAGGCCCGACTCGGCGGTGTCCATGAGTGAGCGCACGGGCTCGGCATCGGACGCGGTTCTAGCCGTGACCGGAACTTTCCAGATGGTAGTGTCCTGCTCCTCGGCCTCGTCCAGAATTTCGTCGTAGAGGAATCGGGATTGGGACAGGCCGACTTCTATGGACTCGCCTGAGCGGTTGACCGAGGCTTCCAGGACCGGATATCCGGTCTGCGATGTCCAGCTATCCATTATCTCGGCGACAGGCTGCCCGGACGCCTCGCCGAGCGCGTTCCAGAGGTCGCGGGTGCGGGCGTTGGCGTACTGGTGCCTCTGGATGTAGAGCCGGAGACCCTCGCGGAAGTCGTCTTCGCCGAGGTAATGTTCGAGCATACGCAGGACTGATCCACCCTTGGAGTAGCTGATCGCGTCGAAAAGTTCGCCGATCTCAGCGGGATTGTTGACCGGCTGCTCTATGGGGTGGGAGTTTCTGAGTCCGTCCAGGTTCAGGGCGGAGCTTGTGTCGTGAGTGAGGAACTGCGTCCACATCTCCCATTCGGGGTGTAGGTAGTCAACCGCCTTGTCTCCCATCCAGGATGCGAAACTCTCATTGAGCCAGAGGTCGTCCCACCACTCCATGGTTACCAGGTCGCCGAACCACTGGTGCGCCATCTCGTGCGAGATTATGGCCGCGACTATCTCGCGGGTCCCGGCGGAACTGTCAACCGGGTCAACGAGCAGGGCTACCTCGCGGTAGGTTATCGCGCCCCAGTTTTCCATTGCGCCCGCCGCGAAGTCGGGTATGGCGATGTGGTCGAGCTTGGAGAGCGGGTAGGGGACACCGAAATAGTCGTGGAAGTAGTCGAGCAGCGCCATAGAGGTTTCCAGCGCGTACCGTCCCTTGTCCTCGTTGCCGCGTGTCGCCCAGACGCGCATGAGAACGCCGTCGCGCGTCCTGTCCTGCACGCAGGCTAGGTCGCCGACGATAAAAGCGAGCAGGTAGGTTGACATGACCGGCGTCTCGGCGTAGTGGACGACCTTCTTGCCGTCGTCCGTATCGGTTATGGATACCGGCTCGGTGTTGGAGATGGCCTCCAATTCCTGCGGGACGACGAGAGTTATGTCGAAGGCGGCCTTGACCGCGGGTTCGTCCCAGCAGGGGAAGGCCCGGCGGGCGTCGGTGGCCTCGAACTGGGTTGTGGCCATCCAGCGCTGGTTTCCGTCCACATCCGTGTAAGAGGAGCGGTAGAAACCTCTGAGCTTGTCGTTCAGTTCGCCAGTGAACTCTATGGCGAGTTCGGCTGTTCCGGCGGGGACCGTCTCGGCAAATGCGAGCGTCACGGTCTCCTTCTCTTCGTCGAATGTGATGGATTCGGGTTGGCTCTCCGAACCGTCGGGCAGCGAGAGGGTGGCAGACTGGATGGCGATTTCCGAGCTGTTCATCGCAATGAGGGACGTGGGATCGTCAACCTCGATGGCGATGGTCTCGCTTCCAGTGAACGTAAAGTCTTCCAGATCAGGTTCCAGGGTCAGGGTGTAGAGGGTGGGCCTGACGGTTGTTGGGAGTTTCCACTCGTTGGTTGATGTCATGCTTGCTTCCTGTTGGCGAATGTCTGAATCAGGATTTATGGGATTTCAGGATGTAACGGATGATGAGAGGGCAACCACAAGGGTCTGCCCCTACAATTGCGAATGGCTACACGAACCGACCGTTTAGGACGCGGTCCAGTTGGGCGCCCGCTTTTCGGAGAAGGCGCGGGGGCCCTCGATGCGGTCGGCGGAGGCTATCTGTTTCTGCTGCTCGCTGTAGTTTCGGCTGAAGGCTATGTCGTAGGGCATATCCGCGCCCTGGTAGGCCATCTGCTTGCTGGCTCGGACGGACAGGGGGGCGCACTCCAGGATTTCGTTTGCCCAACGCTCTGCTGTGTCCATGAGGTCTGCCAGAGGCACGACCTCATTGACCAGGCCGATGCGGTAGGCTTCCTGGGCGGATATGCGCCTGGCTGTGAGCATCATGCCCATGGCTACCTTGACGGGGACGTGGCGAGGCAGGCGGAAGACGCCTCCTGCCCCGGCGTAGAGGCCGACGCGCGGTTCGGGAAGACCGAGTTCGGCGTGGTCGGCGGCTACGATGATGTCGCAGGCCATCGCGACTTCGAGTCCGCCGCCCAGGGCGTATCCGTTGACGGCGGCGATGATGGGCTTCCAGCACTCGAAATCAGAGGTAATGCCACCGAAGGGCGCGCGGTGGGCGCGGGCGCCTGGCTCGTCGCGTCGCTGGTCGCGTTCAGCGGTGTGCCTGAGGTCGTTGCCCGCGCTGAAGGCCCGCTCGCCCGCGCCGGTGATGATTGCGACCCATGCGTCGGGGTCGTCGTTGAAGCGGGTGAAGGCGTCGTAGAGCTCGGAGTTGGCCGGCGGGTGAAGCGCGTTAAGACGTTCAGGTCGGTTGATGGTCACATAGGTGATCCGGCCCTTCTGTTCGTAGGTCAGAAATTCGTATGACATGGCAGGGTTTCCTCTTTATCAGAATCAGAATTTACGGGATGTTGGGATTTTCAGGATGTAGATTCCTGGTTGTCAACGGCTGTCCGTTCGCGTAACGCCGAGTTTCGGTGAGTATATCAAAGAGTCCGATTACCAGGCCTGGTTCCACTTTTCGCGGAAGGCGACTTCCTCGACGGGTGCGCGGCGGGTTGGGCCGTACCTGGCGTTGTCAGCGGGGAAGCCGACCGGAAGCAGGGCGGCGGTCTCCACATTCTCCGGGATGCCGAGTAGCTCCTTTATCTCGTCCTCATAGCGCTTGTGCAGACTGGTGAGGCAGCTTCCGAGTCCGAGTCCTATCGCGGCCAGAAGCAGGTTCTGGACGGCGGGGAATATGGAACCACCACGTCCCATCGTGGAGGGGCCACCGTCGTGTTCGATGCAGGCCATTATGAGGACGGGAGACTCGGCCATGTGCCTGGCAAGATAATCTGCGGAACGCCTGACATGGGACTGAATCGGCGGAGGATTCGGATTGTCCTTTCCGTAGGCGGCCTCCCAGCCCCTTTCGTAGTAGTCGCCGATGATGTCCTTGGTCGCCTGGTCACGTATGACGAGGAATTTCCATCCCTGGCTGTTGCCGCCGCTGGGCGCCTTGGTCGCCGCTTCAATAAGCTTCTGGACCAGTTCTTCAGGAACGGGATCGGGCTTGAAGTAGCGAATGGCTCGCTGGGAGTAGAGGGCGTCGAAAAGTCCGATGTCTTCGGGCATGGGATTCTCCTGTGGCTGGTTGTTAGTTATCAGTCAGGGATTCGTAAATATCAGTCTATATGAGCATTATAGTATTGCACGGCAGTTAATACGCAACTACTCCCCACGACCGCGCTTGTCGAGAGCGTTGGCCGCAGGGAGCGTATCTGTGATTAGGAGGTTAGTCGCGCGGGCGAGTGTGGCGCTAGGACGACTTGAACATTCCTATGCGGTTGTCCGCGATGTCGTTGAAGATGGCGAGCGAGCCGAATCCGCCGGGGATGTCCATCGGCTGCATGAGCGCGGTTCCTCCCAGGCTCACGGCCTTGTCGAGGTAGGTTTGAAGGTCGTCAACCGCTACCGCGATGGAAGGGGCGTTCGGCGGCATTCCTTCAACGTGCTCGAACATGCCGCCGCCGATTCCCTCGCCTTCCTGCTGGACCAGCCGGTAGTTGGCCTCCTCTATGAAGTTGATCTTCCATCCGAACATCTTGGTGTAGAAGCTCTCGAGTGTCTTGATGTCGCTGCCGCCGACCTCGAAGTGGACGACCGGCGGACCGTCGCCCTTCGGCGGGAACTCTCCATGCCCTCCGGTCGGCTGCGAGTACAGCCCCATGAAGTTGTTCGCGGGATCGCTGAACATCGCGACCGAACCCACGCTGGGATCTATCTCCATGGGCGGCATCAGAGAGGCTCCGCCGTTGTCGGAAATCTCGTCCAGGGCGGCCTGGAGATCGTCAACCTGGATATAGACCGTGACATAGTTAGGCGGCATACCTTCCTGTGTCCCTAGTATGCCGCCGCCGATGCCGCCCTCGTTCCACTGGACCACGCCGTAGAAGCCCATCTCTTCGCCTTGGGCCTCGACGTTCCAGCCGAACAGGTCTCGGTAGAATTGCTGAAGGGCAGGTCCGTCGGGACCCGCGATTTCAAAATGTACTACTGGATTTCCCATTTTTTCCTCCTTGTTCATGGGAGTTGTACGCCGTTTGGCGTTTGTATAGAACAAATATAGAACGAACTTAGGTTCGCTGTCAAGAGTATTTAGGACAAATTTTCCGCTTCCCCACAATGCGGATGTGGAAGTCGGCTGTTATAATCGCACCCTAACGTAGAGAAGGGACAGGCGCGGCGCGTATGGTTTTGACTAAAATTCGAGATGTGCAGCGACTGCCGCACCTGGCCGCGCTCAGACACAGGGACTATCGCCTTACCTGGACGGCGAATATGTTCTCGGGCGCGGCGATGTGGACTTTCATAGTGGCGGTGTCTTGGCTGATACTGCAGAAGTCGGACAGGTCGGGCGACGTTGGCATCGTTACGTTCGCGTCCATGCTGCCGTTTTTGCTCGTGTCTCCGGTGGCGGGGCTGATAGCGGACCGTCTGGACCGGCAGAGAGTGGCGCGGTTCACTTTCGTAGCAAACGGCACGGTCACCGCGATTGTAGCTGTGTTGGTCGTAGCCGACGCCATCGCGCTGTGGCATCTTGTCGTCCTGACGTTCGTATCCGGCTCGATGCGCTCGATGCAGGAGCCGGCCATGGCCTCGCTGATTCCAAACCAGGTTCCACAGGAAGACCTACTGAACGCCATCACGCTGAATGCGGCCACGCGACATGGCGCGCGATTCTTCGGTCTGCTGGTGGCCTCGCCTCTACTGGCACTACCGTTCGTCGATGTGTCTGAGCTAGGTGTGCTGTGGCAACCAATAGTCAGAGTGTTGCTTGCGACGCCATTCATCGGGGTATCGGGCGTGCTTTTGCTGAGCGTGGTCTGCCAGGTTATGGGAACCGTCTTCATCTCCCTGACGCGGACGCGGTCGACCGGCGACGCAATGGCGCAGACCGGCATAGCTCGAAGCATGGTTGACGGCCTGGTATATATCTACACGAACAAGATGATCTCCATTTTCATTCTGCTGGTGGCTTTCCACTGCGCGCTGGTTATGTCCAACGACTCGATTCTTCCGGTGTTTTCGCGGAACGAGTTGGGCGCGGTGGATGGCTCTATTTTGGGATACATGGTGATGGGATTCGGTGCTGGCTCCCTGATCGGCACGGTCATCATGGCGGGGGTCAGGAATGATCGGTCTAAAGGACAGTGGCTGCTGTGGACGGGCATCCTCAGCGGACTGACGCCGATTCTGCTGGCGTTCAGTCCGAACGTAATTCCAGCTATCGTGGTCATGGTGGTCATGGGAGCGGCGCAGTCAACGTTCATGGCGCTGACGACCACCTACGTTCAGACGATTGCGCCCGACCGACTCAGAGGCAGAATATCCAGCCTGTACATCCTGCACGCCGGCGGGATAATGGCCTTCGCCAACCTGGGTTACGGGTTCACAGCAGATGTCTTCTCCTCTCCGCCGATACTGTATGTCACAGCGATTCTGTTCCTGATGTTCCTGTCGGCGTTCGGCATCAGCCTTCCGGACCTCAGGCGCGTTTACAGAACGGGTCGCGCCGTCGCGTAGCGACCATAGGGGGTAGCGACTTGACGATTCACAAAGCGATAATGCCGGTCGCGGGATTCGGAACGAGATTTCTCCCGGTCACGCGCGCCGTGCCTAAGAATTTGCTGCCGGTCTTCGACCGTCCGTCGGTCCACCTGTGCGTCGAGGAGGCGGTATCGGCCAGGATAGAGGACATCATCTTCATCGTGTCTGAGGGACAGGATGGACCGCTAACCAGATATTTCGGCCCGCAGCCCGCGCTGGAAGATGCTCTCGCTTCCAGGAATAGCACAGAGCTGCTTGAACAGATGCGGGAGATAGCGAGGATGGCGAACGTTTCCTGCTTAATCCAGACCGAGCAGAAGGGACTTGGACACGCGATTCTGATGGCGCGGGAAGAGGTCGGCGATGAAGCCTTCGCGGTCTTTCTGCCGGACGACGTGATCTGGGCAGACAGCCCGACAATCGGGGAGATGATCGAGGTTCACAGGGAGACGGGTGGGAACGTGGTCGCGCTGGAAGAGGTGTCGGATACGGACGTTCCGAGCAAGGGGATAGTGGGGATAGAGAGAGTTTCTGAGACCACATCGCGCATCCTGGACATGGTGGAGAAGCCGGCGCTGGAGGATGCGCCTTCGAACCTGGCAATTGTGGGCCGGTACGTTCTTGCGGCGGAGATATTCGATACGCTGGAGAACACACCGGCGGGCGCGCTGGGGGAGATACAGTTGACTGACGCGATAGCGGGGCATATCGAATCGCCCGGTGTGTATGGCTATCACTTCGGCGGGGAGCATCAGGATGTCGGGAATCCGCTGGGCGCGCTGAAAGCATCGGTGACCGCTGCTCTCAAGAGGCAGGATGTCGCGGACGACCTTCGCGCCTGGCTGTCCGGATTATAGGGCGGGATTAGTCAACGAAGGGAGAAAAGGTATGGAGAAGGCTCTTAACGGCGTGCGGATAATTGATCTAACCCAGTTCGAGGCGGGGACTTCCTGCACGCAGATGCTGGCGTGGCTTGGCGCGGATGTAATCAAGGTGGAAGAGCCGACGCGCGGCGATCCGGGGCGAACGGCCATGGCTAGTCCCTCCGGCAACGGCGCTGACTCTTCGTATTTCTTGAACCTCAACTCCAATAAGCGAAGCATCACTCTGAATCTCAAGAGCGAGGAAGGGCGAGGTATATTCTTCGACCTGGTGAAGCAGGCTGACATCGTGGCAGAGAACATGGCTCCCGGAGCTATCGAGAGGCTGGGAGTGGGCTGGGAAGCGCTGAAGGAAGCCAATCCGAAGGTCATACTCGCGCGCATCAAGGGTTTCGGTACATACGGGCCTTACAGCGAGTACAAGAGCTTCGACCCGGTGGCGCAGGCGGCGGGCGGCGCGGTGTGCGCGACAGGCTGGGCGGACTCGCCCCCGGTGCGCCCTGGAATCACGATAGGCGATACCGGAACAGGAATGCACACGGTGATCGGCATACTGGCCGCGCTATGGCAGCGACAAACCACAGGCAAGGGGCAGGTGGTCGAAGTGTCTATGCAGGACGCGGTTGTGAACGTCGCGCGGATATGGATGAATTCATACGCCGACACCGGGCAGTCTCCGCCGAGGCGTGGGGCGGAACGCTGGCCGGGCCGACCCGGATCTGGCCTCTTCAAGTGTGCTCCGGGTGGGCCGGACGACTACATCTACATGACCGCGCTCGCTCGCAGAAGCCGAATGTGGAACGCGCTGCTCACTACTATCGGGAGAGAAGACCTCATCGAAGACCCGGTGTACTCCGATCCCAACAACCACCCGGAGGTGTCGGATGAGATCAACGACATGATCGAGGCGTGGACGATGAAGCACACCAAGCACGAGGCGATGCGTATTCTTGGTGAGGCGGGAGTTCCATGCAGCGCGTGTCTGAACGCTGACGACATCTACAACGACCCGCACCTTAAAGAGCGCGGCATGATAGTCAACTATGAGCATCCGGTACGCGGAGAATTCACGATGCCGGGCTGCCCGGTGCAGCTAGAGGACTCGCCCGTTCAGGTGACTTCCCCTCCGCTCCTCGGACAGCATACGGACGAGGTTCTGAGCGAGATGCTGGGCTACACGGAAGAGGAGACTTCGAGGCTGCGGGCGGCGAAAATCCTCTGATCGAATCGAACTCCGGGAATAACTTAGAAGATGTCGTTCAGGTTCAGGCTGAAGCCCGAAAGCGTCGGGGAGGTGAGTGTCTGGCCCTCGCCGTAGATGCCCGCGAGTTCGTAGCCATTCTTGCCAAGAAGCAGGACTGTTATGTTTCTGGCCGCGGTATCCACCATCCAGTATTCCCTGACGCCGTGGCGTTCGTAGAGAGTGCGCTTGAATGTCCTGTCCTTGGCAGCGGTTGAAGGCGAGAGTATTTCGATGACCAAATCGGGCGCGCCGCGGATGTTGTCCTCGGTGATAATGTGGGAGCGTTCGTTGGAGACGAAGACGATGTCCGGCTGAACGGTGTCTGTGTCGGTGAACTTCACGTCGGTAGGGGCATAAAACACTAAGCCTAAGCCCCGTTCTTCGATGGGTTGCAGCTTCCAGAACAATTTCTTGCTAGTTGTCTGGTGGGACATACTCGGTGCCGGAACCATTATCAACTCTCCGTCCAGAAGCTCGTAGCGCTTATCTTCGGGTGCGTTCTTGTAGTCCTCGTAGGTGAACTTGTTCTTTATCTTCACGGAAACCATGTTCGCCTCCCTTCAGTACGGGACTGTTTCATTCTATCCTAGCCTGACAGACTTTCGTCCAGCACTTCGAGCAGGTCTTTGGCTTTCTTCTGGCCGTCCTGGCCGAGCGAGCCGATGCCCTCCTCGAACATCTGGAGGCAGAAGGGGCATGAGACGCCGACGGTCGTTGCCTCGGTGTCGAAGAATTGCTCGGCGCGGGCGTGGTTGATGCGCTGGCCCTTGGACTCCTCGATCCACATGTGGCCGCCGCCCGCGCCGCAGCAGAAGCCGCGCTCACGGCAGCGGTCCATCTCGACGAGCTGGACGCCGGGAATGGCGTTGGCTATCTGGCGGGGCGCGTCGTAGATGCCGTTGTGCCTGCCGAGGTAGCAGGAGTCGTGGTAGGCGACTGTGGTGTTGATCTCGGCGACCGGCCTTATCTTGCCCTCGCTTATGAGGTCGTTGACGAACTCGGTGTAGTGCAGGACTTCGTAGTTGCCGCCGAGGTGGGGGTACTCGTTCCTGATGGTGTTGAAGCAGTGCGGGCAGATGGTCACGACCTTCTTGACGTCGTAGGCGTTCATCGTCTCGATGTTCTGTTGGGCCATTACCTGGTAGAGGTACTCATTGCCCATGCGACGGGCGGGGTCTCCGGTGCAGGACTCTTCGTCGCCCAGGATGGCGAAGTCCACGCCTGCGCGTCTGAGCACTGAGGCCATTGCGCGGGCGACGCTCTGGCTGCGCTGTTCGAGCGCGGCGGTGCAGCCGACCCAGAACAGCACCTCGGCGTCCGGCTTTTCGGTGAGGGTGGGTATGTCGAGGCCATCGGCCCAGTCGGTGCGGGAGTAGGTGGTGCCGCGCCAGGGGTGTCCGCGCTGTTCCATGCTGAGGAGCGCGTTCATTGCGGTGTCGGGCATGGAAGACTGCTCCATGACGAGGAAGCGGCGCATATCCACTATCGAGTCTATGTGCTCGACTCCGACCGGACATTCCTGTATGCACGCGCCGCAGGTTACGCAGTCCCATAGCGCTTCCTCGGCAATCCAGTTGCCGATCATCGGCTTGGATTCCTGTTCGTCGTTGCCGGAGGATACGCCGTCTCCGAATTCGAGGACGTGCTCCTTCATGTTCTCGACGATGTGCATGGGCGAGAGTATCTTGCCCGTGATGTTGGCTGGGCAGTTGTCGGAGCAGCGTCCGCAGACGGCGCAGGAGTAGCCGTCCAGGAGTTCCTTCCATGTAAAATCCTGGATTTTGCTCGCGCCGAGCGCTTCCTCGTTGTCGAGCGCGGCCTCGAGGTCGGGGGTGGTCAGAGCGCCGCGCTCGTCCAGCTTGCGGGTGAAGAAGCTGACCGGCGCGGCGACGATGTGCATGTGCTTGGAGAGCGGGATATAGAGGGAGAATCCCAGGATTATTGCGAGGTGGAGCCACCAGAACACGCCCTGGAGCGCGTTGGCGAGATCGCCGTCTATTCCGGCTTCGGCGAAAGCTTCACCGAGCGGGCGGCCTATGAGCGCGTCCGCGTGGGGTCCGTGTCCTCCGGAGGCGACGTAGAACGCCTCGGTGAGCAGGGTGAAGAGCATGAGGCAGGCTATGAGCAGCAGGATTATGGCAGACTCGCCCTTCTGGGTGAGGTCGAAGCTCAGGCGGCGGGGCTTGATTCCCCATCGGCGGATCGCGGCCCAGACGAGGACGAAGAAGAAGAAGACGGCGAGTATGTCGAGGTAGGCGGTGAAGATCCTGACGCCGGCGTCGGTGAGTATAGTCTCGGAGAACTGGGGCCAGATGGAGTCTGCGAAGATGTAGAGGACGTAGCTGGCGGTGAAGGAGAGGAAGCCCCAGAAGATGAAGAAGTGGGCGAGTCCGGCGCGGTCTCTCAGGGACACGCTCTGGAGGACCTTGCGCTGTCCGAATATGTAGGGGAGCGCGCCGAAGAAGCGTCGGACGGGCTGGTCGAATCGTTCGGGGTCCTTGCCGAGCAGGACGAATCGGAATACGCGAAGGTAGAGGATGTAGGCGGCAGTCGCGAAGGCGGCGATGGACAGGACATACACCGCGAGCCAGATTGGGATGATTCCGAACACGTCTCCGGGCGGGACCATTGTTGAGCTCCTGAGCTTTCTGTATTGGTAGGTGTAGCGGAGTTTAGCATAGCGGGGTATGGGCTGCTATTCGTCTGTTCGTATCACCCTCTTCCTCGAAGGAGAGGGTGAGGGGTTTCAGCGGTATAGGAGGAGGATGGTGGCTCCGGTGGCGAGCCAGAGGATGACGGCGAGGATCATGGGGAGGTCGCCGATGAGGATTTCCTCGGGGCTTTCGGCGATGTCGCGGGTATGGACGAGATAGATGTAGCGAAATACCCCGTATATGACGAATGGCGTGGTGAGCATCATGGAGTGGTTGCCGGGCAGGTTGGGGGCGGTGAAGGTGTAGAGCGCGTAGCTGACTACGGCGGACGTGGCGACGATGCCTATCATCTGGTCGAGCATACCGAGGGTGTAGGTGTGGAGGATGTCGCGCTGGTCTCCGGCTCCGGCTCCGGCGCGGGCGAGTTCGCTGCGTCGTTTGGCGAGCGCGATGAACAGTGAGCCGAGTCCGGCGCAGATGTAGAGCCATGGGGACATGGGCACTCCGATGACGACCGCGCCTCCCAGCACGCGCAGGACGAAGCCGGAGGCGACGCAGAATACGTCGAGGAGGGCGACGTTCTTGAGGTGGGTGGAGTATGCGGCCTGCACGAGGACGTAGATCGAAATGACGATGCCGAATCCGAGGCTGAGGGCCAGGGCGGATGCGAGTCCGGCAAGTGTGAGGATTACTGCCGCGACTGCCGCAAGGCGCGGGGATATGAGGCCGGAGGCGATGGGCCTGTTGCGCTTGGTGGGATGGGCGCGGTCGCGCTCCCTGTCGGCGAGGTCGTTGAGGATGTAGATGGCGCTGCTGACGAGGCAGAAGACGATAGCGGCGGCGATGGCGCGCGCGGCGAATTGGAGGGCCGCCTGGGTATCGTCGAGGGTCCAGGCCTCGTTGACGCTGAAGAAGAGGGGCAGGAAGACGGCGAGGCTCTTAGTCCACTGGCGGGGGCGCGCCGATCTGATCAGGGCGCGAATGGTGGGGAGTATGCCGGTGTCGGTTCGTTCGTCCACGCTGGAATGATATGGGCGCGGGGTTGCACGGGTCAACGGCTGTCGCGTGGGAGTTGGAGTTTTGTGGGGTCGGCGGTTGGGGGACTGTCGGATCGAAGCGGAGGCGCAGGATCATATATTGAGATTTATACTGTACAGGTGGGGTTCCAGGTGAGTCTCCAAGTGAATCAAGGGTTTAGAACGCCTGGGAACGACCTGTCGTCACCTGTTGTTAGCTACGGACCGAGAAATTTTCGTCGGCGAAATCATTTTGGATAATCTCCCGTTTATGGTTGTTCGGTAGTCGGCGGTCAGTTTTTGGGCGGTTGGCTTTAGTTTGTATGTTCGTATAGTAGCATGGTGGGGAGATGGGAGGGTAGGGGGATGGGAAACAGTGGCTAGCTCCAGCATCGCGTCAAGGTTCGGTGGCGATACATGGACCCCATTAAGTGTCACTTGGGAGCGTTCTCTTAGACCGTCAAGGCCATTGTTGTAGCTTTCGTCCGAGTGGGAGTGTGGACATAGAGTGGAGTTTCCTTTGGATGCTAGAGTTCTATCGCGCCGTCCGTGCGGAGGACGCGGGGAGGTGATGGTTGACGTTCTGAACGTCAGTAATTATCGTAATTACTGGAAAACCGCGGAGGCGAGTGCAATGAATCGGATAGACGAAGTGAGAGAAGTAAAGCTGATTGCCATAGGCAATTCTAAGGGGATTCGCATCCCGAAAGCGATGTTGGATAAGTACGGCTGGGACGGGTGGCTGGCGCTGGAAGAGGTGGAGGATGGCGTTTTCCTGCGTGGCAGGGATAGCGATAAGATGTCCTGGGAGGATACCTATAAGGCCATGGCTGCTGAATTGGAGGACTGGAGAGATTTGGAAGTCACTGTGTCCGACGGGATAGAGTGATGGCGTCTTTTCCCAGGCGGTTAGAGTGCCACCGCCCCCTCCGTATGCAGTATGCGGAGCGCGGACATTATCGCCTCCGTAGCCAGTTTTCGCTGGTCTGCGGACTCGATGCCCGTAGTGAGGCGGGATAGGATTTGGGTGGTGGTGTGCTGGCCGTCTATGCAGGAGACGAGGGCGGCGACTAGCTGGCTGATGGGGGCGCCTTCGGGGCGGTCAGGGGTTGTGAGTAGGGGGCTCCACTGGAATTGGTCGTCGGCGAAGGTTAGTCCTCGTTCGAGGTGGGCGCCCTCGGCCAACTTGGGGACGGTGTTGTGGAGGGGGATGTGGTCGAAGTCGCACGATCTTTGGAGTCTGCCGCACTCGATCTGGCGGATGGCGTCGGTGAGGTCGGTGGGCAGGTGTCCTTTGTCGAGGACGGCGCGTTCGTAGCCGCGTGGGGCCTGTCCGGCGACGGCGCGGATGAAGGAGCGGCGGGACTCGTGGTCGTCGTCGCCGATTATGCGGCGCGCTTCCCAGAAGTAGGATTCTACTGTGCGGTTGCTGGCGTAGAAGAGGCGGGCGAGTTCTCGGAAGTGTCCGTATTCCTTGCGGTATAGCTGCTGGTAGAGGCGGGCGGCGGGCTGGCGCATGGTGGGGTCGGAGTGGACGGCGCGGACGTAGGCGGCGGCCATGACGGCGGACATCATGGCGAGGTGGACGCCTGACGAAAACAGCGGGTCTATGAAGCAGGCGGCGTCGCCGACGAGTATCCAGCCGTCGCCTATCGTGCGGTCGGAGGTGTAGGACCAGTCCCTTATGACGCGGGGCGGGCCTATCATGCGGGCGTC
>DAOULF010000049.1:0-24909 GCA_034420555.1 Dehalococcoidia bacterium | reverse complement strand
AGGTGACCGTAATGCCTGCCTGCTGGAGCGCGTCCATCCAGTAGTCGCGGGTGTTATGGCCCATCTTCTCGTTGATCAGGGTTTCGAGGGCTTCGCGATTACGAACGCGGTCGGCGTTGTCCCTGAAACGGTCGTCGTCGGGCAGGTCGGGCAGGCCGACGGTTTCGCATAATCGCCTGAACTGGTCGTTGTTGTTGGCGGCCAGCATGAAGAAGCCGTCGGAGGCGCGGAAGTCCTGGTAGGGCGCGACCTGCGGGTGGGCGTTGCCGAGCCTGCCGGGGGTCTCTTTGGTGGCGAGGTAGCTCTGGGCTATGTTGGCCATCATGGCAATGCCGACATCGAACAGGGAGACGTCTATGTGCTGTCCCTTGCCGCTGGTCTCGCGCTCGTGGAGGGCGGCGAGAATGCCAATGGTGGAGGTGAGGCCGGTGAGAATATCTATCCAGGCGGCGCCGACCTTCGACGGGCGTCCGTCGGGCTCACCGGTGACGCTCATCACGCCGGTCATGCCCTGGAGGGCGGCGTCGTAGCCAGGCTCCTCGGCGCGCGGCCCCGTCTGCCCGAAGCCGGTGACGGAGGAGTAGATGATGCCGGGGTTGACGGCGGCGAGGGAATCGTAGTCGAGGCCGAAGCGCTTGAGGTTGCCTACCTTAAAGTTCTCGACCACCACGTCGGCCTTGTGCGCCATCTTCTTGATGATGTCCTGGCCGCGCGGGTCTCTGAGATTGACTATGAGGCTCTTCTTGCCTCGGTTGGCGGAGAGATAGTAGGCGCTCTCACTGCCTACGAACGGCGGTCCCCAGCCGCGAGTGTCATCGCCCCAGGGCGACTCTATCTTCCAGACCGTCGCGCCCAGGTCGGCCAGAATCTGCGTGCCGAAAGGTCCGGCCAGAATCCTGGACATATCGAGTACGGTTATATCGCTCAGCGCTCCCATTGTGTCACCCCTGATGAAAGTTCAACGCCCATGTTAAAAGTCTTGGCACACTTGGCGCAACATCGCTGGGACGCATGAAGATAGCCCCTGATATAATTCGAGCATCCCATTGGGAGGACGGGCATGGTCACTAAAGCTAAGTACACATACGAGGACTACCTGAATACGCCGGAGGGCGAGCGCTACGAGCTAATTGATGGAGAGTTGATATTGGTCGCTTCGCCGAATGAAGGCCATCAAATGGCAAGTGTAAATTTAGTATCATTGATGAATCCTCATGCGAAGGATCGAGGCCTCGGCTGGGTCTTTCACGCTCCGTTCGACATAGTGTTCTCAGACACGGAGGTGGTGCAGCCGGATATCATGTTCATATCCAAGGAGAGGGAGGATGTCCGCACACCCGCCAACGTTCGGGGCGCGCCGGACCTGGTGGTGGAAATTCTGTCGCCTTCCTCGTTGGGGAGAGACTGGGGGTACAAGAGGGAGTTGTATGCTAAGTACGGTGTGAAGGAATATTGGATAGCGGACCCGGTTCATAAGATGGTCTCAGTGATGCTGCTGAGGGATGGCGTTCTGGAGTTGGCGGGGACTTATGTCGAGGGGGATACGGTGGTCTCATCCGCTCTTGAAGGGTTCAGTGTGGAGATAAGCGCTATCTTCTAAACGGGCAGTTTCCCGGCTAGGTTGCCATGTCGCGGGGGGAGCGGGCGAATCTTGGGGCCTGGAGTTCTTCGTTGGTGATGAGGGGTTCGGACAGGAGTTCTTCGGCGAGGAGGGGGCTGGGACCCGCGTCTCTCAGGGCGGGGATGACTTCTTCGCCCATCAGTCTTATGGAGCGCATCAGTTTTTCGTGTTCGATTCCGCCGAACATCATCCAGTTGCTGACGTGGGTTGCGCCGGCCTCCGCGAAATTTCTTAGCTTTTCGACGACTGTCTCGGGGCTGCCGAAGAACAGCCTGTCCATGAAGGCATCGTCGTCGAGTTCGCCTTCGTAGGGGATTGCCTCTATCCTGCCGGACTTCACGGCCTGCCGATTCAGGCCTCTCTGGGCGCGGTTCTGCCAGCGAGCGTATTCGAGGGCCTCCATCGCCTCTTCGTCCGTTGGCGCGACGTGTGTGATGCACTGGACACCGAGGCGGATGTCGCTCACGGGCTTGCCTAGTTCCCGGTGCGCGTGAGCGAGAACGCCGTACTGGGCGCGCACGCCGTCGAGTCCCATCTGGCTGGAGGTGAAGGGCAGCATGTCATACCGGGCGGCGGTCCGCATGGAATCAACGCTGCTGCCGGTTATCATCAGCCGCGGATGGGGCTTCTGGAGGGGCTTGGGGAAGACGGTGACCGGGTTGGCGATATTCACGTATTCGCCGTGGTAGGTGAAGGACTCGTCCGAAGTCCACGCCTTCAACAGGACATCGAGGGTCTCATCGAAGCGGGCCCTGGACTCGCCGACGTCGGCTCCGAATCCGGCCATCTCGTATGGCTGATAGCCGCGTCCGACGCCGCACATGAACCTGCCGTCCAGCAGATTGTCCAGGACTGCGACCTCTTCGGCCAAGCGGAGAGGCTGCCACATTGGGAGAATGACAGAGGCTGTGCCTATGCCAATCCTGCGTGTGCGCCGACCTATGTAGAGCGCCTGAAGCAGGGGCGCGGGCGAATTGCCGTAGTTGGTGAAGTGGTGTTCGGCTATGAGGCAGTAGTCGAAGCCGAGCGTCTCGGAATACTGTATCTGCTCCACGCCTTCCTCGAACAGGACTCGCCAATCCCTCAGTTCGGGATTGGGCCACTCGTAGAACAAGCCGAATTGCATGGTATCCTCTTACTTGGCGGTGAAGCCGCCGTCTATTATGAGTTCGGTGCCGGTGACGTAGGACGCTTCGTCGGAGGCGAGGAAGAGGACGCCGTTGGCTACCTCTATGGTCTCGCCGCGCCTTCTGAGGGGGGTCTGCCTGATGAAGTCGTCGCGCTCGGTGGCGAGGGCGGCGTTGGAGGACTTCATGGGCGGCATGAAGCCGGGATGCACCGAGTTTACGCGGATGTTGTCCGGGCCGTACCTGACGGCGGCAGCCTTGGAGAATATGCGGACCGCGCCCTTGGAGGCTTCGTAGGCGGGGTGTCCGTTTTCGCCGGCCACGAATCCCCTGATGGAGGATATGTTGACTATACTTCCGCCGCCCGATTGCTGCATGATGGGAACGACGGCGCGAGTACCGAGATAGACGCCGGTGGAATTGATGTCCATGATCCTGTCCCAGCCGTCCATGTCCAGGGGGTCGGAGTAGGCGGTGCTGCTGATGCCCGCGTTGTTCACTAGAATGTCCACTCCGCCATAGCGTTCGACAGTCCGGTCCACCAGGGCCTGCCAGGACTCGGCGCTGGTGACGTCGGCGTGGACGTACATGGCCTCGCCGCCGGTGTCCTCTATCTGTCGGGCTACCGCCTCTCCGTTCTCGTCAGTGATGTCGGCCACGACGACCTTCGCGCCCTCACGGGCGAATAGTCTCGCTTCCTCGGCTCCCATGCCGCTGGCAGCCCCGGTGATGATCGCCACTTTTCCTTCCAAACGCATTTTCTCACCTCTCACGTCGCCGCATTTCGCGGAACACTGGAATCGGAGTCCTAAATGATACGCCGTCCAATCTGTTTTAGAGTTTTGACACTCTTTAGCCTGTCCCCCAGCCCCTGGATTCCCGCTTTCGCGGGAATGACGGTTGGTTATTGAAGATTGACATCTTCATTATGGAATTGGTACCAGGGCGGAATATATCACACTGTTGTTAGAAGTCGCTCTATTTCATACACTGCAATGGACTTTTCATCCGACACTGCAAACGCTGGCTAACATCCCGGCGGAGCCGCCAATGTCCAAGCAGTCCAAAGACGGAATCTACTACGGCTGGCTGATCGTCGCCGCGGGGACGTTCATCGCCATGATCGGCGTTGGCCCGTTCAGCGGGTTCGGGGTCTTCGTGATACCGATGAGCGAGGACTTCGGGTGGAGCCGGAGCACGATCTCGCTCGCGGCGTCGGTGGCCGCGCTGGTTGGAGGATTCAGCCAGCCGATCATGGGACGCATCTTCGACAGGGTGGGCGGACGCAGGCTGATGCTCTGCGGACTGCTCTCGCTCGGCGCGGCCAATATACTGCTCGCCTTTACCAATCATATTATCCACCTCGTGCTGGTGTTCGGAGTCGTAGTGGCGCTCAGCGAGAGCGCAGGCGCGTTCAACACGTCGGTCGCGCTTGTAACAAGGTGGTTTCATAGAAGGCGCGCAACAGCGGTCGCTTTCATATCGTCGGGCGCGTCCCTGGGCGGGCTGATACTGGTGCCTTTCATCGCATTCGTAATTCCACTTGTGGGGTGGAGAACTACCTGGGCGATACTCGGCCTGTTCATACTGTGTCTCGCGCTTCCGGTGGCGTTCCTCATAATTAAGAACGACCCGAGCGAGATGGGCAGACTGCCGGACGGCGAAGAGAGTCCGGCCGGACGGGCGACGGGCGCGTCCATATCAAGAGGCCCTCTCGAAGTGGACCACTGGATGAAGGCGTTCACGTCCGTTCCGTTCTGGCAATTATTGGGCGGGTACTTCGTGTGCGGCGTGAGCACTTCTATGATTTCGACTCACTACGTACCATACGCGATAGAGAAGGGGTTCTCCCCGTCGCTGGCCGCGACCGCGTTCGGGTTGATGAGCGCGCTGAACGTAGCCGGGGCGCTGCTGGCCGGCGTGCTGGGCGACCGGGTTGGGCGCAAGAACCTGCTCGGGCTCGTGTACCTGATGCGGGGCATGGGATACGTTGTACTGCTGACCGCGCCCGGCCTGTGGGGTCTGTTCGGATTTGCGGTCGTAGCAGGCTTCTCGTGGATAGCTACGGTGCCGCTCACCACGTCGCTGACGGCAGAGGTCTATGGCCTGAAGAACATCGGCACTCTCAACGGCGTGACTTTCACGGCGCACCAGATCGGGGGCGCGCTGGCCATCCAGTTCAGCGGCATAATGAGAGACTTGACGGGCGCGTACACGATACCTTTTGCATTAGGCGGCCTCTTCCTGCTGTTCGCGAGCGTCGTCAGCTTCTCTATACAGGAGAGACGCTATTCCTCCAGGTATGTCTCGGTTCCAGAACCTACGTCCTCGTAGCGTGCGCGAAGCCTAAGTTGCAACCACGGGAGCGTTGGAGCGGGCGGGGTCCGGGGTTACGGCGTTTGAGGGCCTGATGACGAGGACGGGATCGCCCGACGCTCTCACTACCGCCTCGGCGACGCTTCCCATCAGCAGCCGGTTCACTCCCGAACGTCCATGGGTTGCCAGAGCGATCATGTTATGGTCGGCCTGGCGAGCCAGGGCGACTATCTCCGAGGAGGCGCTTCCGCGAAGGATTTCTGTTTCGACATCCAGTCCCTCCGCTCTCAGACGTCTCGCCTGACTGACGAGGTACCTGCGAGCGTCGGCCTCGAGCTCGGCTTCGGCTTCATTCAGCATATTGCCAAGGTTATATCCTTCGCTGTAGGCGATGTTATCAATAGACATCGTTCTCACGAGCGTCATCTTCATGTTCATCCTGCCCGCTATGTCGGCGGCATACGGCAGAGCGGCCTCGGCAAGCTCAGAGCCGTCGAGCGGGACTATGACCTGCCTGACGCCGTAGTCAGCATCCCATCTCTCCCTGGCGCGCTCCGGCGTGATCGCCAGAACGGGTATTGGCGATTCGTGCATGATCTTATAGGTCACGCTCCCGAGAAGTCCGCCGGACACAACGCCCCTCCCCCGCGTGGACATGGCTATGAGGTCGCAACCGGCGTCCTGGGCCATGCCGGTGATACTGTCGGAAACCGGTCCGAATCGTACCGATGTCTCAGCCGATATTCCCTCGAGGGCCATCCTGTCCGCCAGATCTTCCAGGCGGTTCTTCACGTCCCTTTCGATTCTCTCCCTGAGCGCGTCGGCGGCCGGGGCCTCCGTCAGACCGCTGGCGATCCTGTTGAGCAGACCTTCCCTCAGTGGATCGAGCTCGACGGCCGTCGCCAGGACGACTCCAATCTCCAGACCTCGCGCGAACTGTGTTACGAAGGGGATGATGCCTTCCGAAATTTCAGTGCCGTCCAACGGCACCAGGGCCTTTGTAAACATATCCTGAGACTCCCTGTTGTGCTGACTAAGCTCCGCAATTTCATTATAGAAAGTCTAGGATAGAGTTTACCATGCAGCCGACATATTTCAGGGGCGATTACCGCATCTCGCCGACGCACCTACGGGTTCTGCGCTCTCCGAAACGGTAACGCAACTGCTTGACAGTCAGGGAGCCTCTATATACTATGAAACCATTCCCGAGCCGTCTTTCAGGCTTGGGTTAAAAAATTAAAGGAGGGTGAGTCGCATGGATTTCATAACTGTGATTCTCGCCGTCCTGATTGGCCTATCGGTAGGAGGCGGAGCCGGTTACTACGGTCGCAGGCTGGTGTCCGCAAGACGCATAGACAGCGCTCAGGAGGAAGCCGAGCGCATACTGGAAACAGCGCAAGAGCAGAGCCGAACCGCCGTCATAGAGGCTAAGGAAGAGTCTCTCAGGCTGCGTTCGGAATGGGAATCCGAATTGCGTGATCAGCGCTCCGAGATCAAGAGGTCGGAGCGCAGACTTGGAAACCGGGAAGAAAACCTGGAAAAACGGTCAAACAACCTGGACCGTCGAGAACGACGGCTTTCCCAAAGGGAGCAACAGGCAGAACAAATCGAGACAGATCTGGACGATCTCAAACAGCAGGCAATGGCGAAGATCGAGGAGATCTCCGAAATGAGCCAATCCGAGGCGGAAGCGACGCTTATGCGCCAAGCCGAGGAGGAGATCCAACACGAGATAGCCAAGCGATACAGAGACATCGAGATCCAGGCCCAGGAGGATGCCCACGCACTTTCCTCCAGGATCCTGGCAACCTCAATTCAGAGAATGGCTGCGGACGTCGTCTCAGAGATGACCGTCACATCCGTTCCACTTCCCAGCGACGACATGAAAGGTCGTCTGATAGGCCGCGAAGGACGGAATATACGAGCAATTGAAAAGAGTACAGGCGTTGACCTGATAATTGACGACACGCCGGAGTCGGTAACGCTTTCGTGTTTCGATCCGGTAAGGCGCGAGACCGCCCGGATAGCGGTGTCCAAATTGATTGCGGACGGGCGGATACACCCGGCCCGCATCGAAGATATGGTGAAACGGGCGGAAAAGGAAGTCCAGACCACGATCTGGAAGGCGGGTGAAGAGGCTGTATTCGACGCGGGCGTCCGAGGACTAAACCCTGAGATCATCAGGCTGCTTGGCCAGCTCAAGTTCAGGTACAGCTACGGCGAAAACGTGTTGCAGCACTCGCTTGAGGTGGCGCACATAGCGGCGATGATAGCGTCCGAGGTAGGCGCCAACGTCAAGGTGGCTAAGGTGGGCGGACTGCTCCACGACATCGGCAAGGCGCTATCCCATGAGGTCGAAGGGCCTCACGCGGAGATCGGGGCCGAAATCGCCAACAAGTATAACGTCGCCCGACGAGTCTGCGCCTGCATCGCCGAACATCACGACGACGTGATGAGTTCGCCGGAGGCGTTCATAGTCGCAGCGGCGGACGCCATCAGCGCGGCGCGTCCGGGAGCGCGCAGGGACACCGTTGAGAACTACATGAAGCGTCTGAGAGAGTTGGAAGAGGTAGCGGGCAACTACGAGGGCGTAGAACGCTGCTTCGCCATACAGGCAGGCCGGGAGGTCCGCGTGATGGTCAAGCCTGACTCGATAGATGACGTAATGGCCGCAAAGATGGCCCGCGACATAGTAAAGAACATCGAGAAGAACCTGGCATACCCGGGACAGATAAAAGTCATGGTCATCCGCGAAAGCAGAAAGGTGGAATACGCCAGGTAAGGGGAATCATCAATTTAGGAATGGAACGCAGCGGCGACGTGATAACGGGCCGCTGCGTATCTTTGATAAACAGGAACGGCGTTATATGACGGTCGAAGTGGATCTGCATCTGCATACCCAAGCCTCGGACGGTACACTGTCCCCTACTCAGCTTGTCAACCTGTGCGCGGAACGCGGCCTGAAGGTTATAGCCATCAGCGACCACGACTCGACGGAGGGCTTGTCCGAGGCTTACGCGGCAGTCCGGGAGCACCCGGATGTTGAGATAGTTCCCGCAATCGAACTTAGCACCGACGTTCCCGGATCGGAGATCCACATCCTCGGATATTTCATAGATACGAGCGACACCGCGTTCCAGCAGACCCTGGCGAGATTCAGGGAGGGCCGATACGAACGCGGGAGGCTGATGGTGGAGAAACTCGTGGAGTTGGGCTATTCGATAACATGGGAGCGCGTCCAGGAGATAGCCGGGGACGCCTCGATAGGGCGACCGCACATAGCGTCGGCGGTCGTGGAGGCCGGGTACTTCGAGTACTCCAGAGACGTGTTCGATTCGCTCATAGGCAGGAACGGTCCCGCATACGTCGAGCGCGCCAAGCTGACCCCGGAAGACGCCATAGCCATGCTGCGCAAGAACGGCGCGACGCCGGTTATGGCGCATCCTACGTATTCGGCGGTCAAGTCGGACAGGGGCGACGTACAGAGCCTGGAAGAGACGCTCGCACACCTTCAGGCGCACGGCCTGGAGGGCGTCGAGGTATTCTACGGGGACTACACGCGGGAGCAGGTCGCGCATCTCAAGGGTATCGCGGACAACCTGGGACTCATCCCGTGCGGCGGCAGTGACTATCACTGCTCAGGCAACCCAGGGGAGCCGGAGCCCGGAAGCGTGGGGCCGCCCATGCAAACGGTGGCCCTGCTCAGGGAATCGCATCTCAGAATCCGGGGCGCCGCGACAGCAGGACGGGCGCGAGGCTAGTGTTTCAACATCTTTGGATTGACGGCTTATCCACCCTCACCCCAGCCCTCTCCCTGAGGGAGAGGGGATAAATCGGAATCTGAATATCCGTCATAACTAGTACTGTATCCAGATAGATTTGACATGTTCAGACCACCCCCGCCCCTAGATTCCCGCTTTCGCGGGAATGACGATCAGACACTTGAGTATGTCATATTCACATAGATTTGGTACTAGGTTGTCGCACTACTAGGTCAAAGCTCGGGCTATGCTGGAAACGTCTCTGCTCATTGTCGGCGCGTACTTGCTGGGATCCATTCCCAGCGGCTACGTCATAGGCAAGCTCGCCGCAGGAATAGACATAAGGGAGTACGGCTCCGGCAACGTGGGCGCGTCGAACGTGATCGCTCACGTGGGCAAGATGATCGGTATCGCGCAAGGGCTCCTGTTCGACGGGTTTCTCAAGGGCTACGCGCCAATAATGCTCGGCAGATATGTGCTGGAGGTTGATCTCTGGGCGCAGTGCGCGGCAGGAATCGTCGCTATCGTCGGGCACAACTGGTCTCCGTTCATCGGATTCACAGGCGGCCGCGGAGTGGCTACGTCTATGGCGGTCACGCTCGCGCTTGACTTCTGGATTGAGATGTCCGTCATGGGAGTCGTTTCGGCGGCAGGCATCCTCTTCATAGCGCGCGACACGGGTTTCTGGACGTTCGTCTCCATCCTGGCGTTTCCGGTGATCGCGCTCGCGCTCACAACCGCTCCCCTCACGCTTCCCGACAGTTTGTCGGCAGTAGGCGGACTGGTGGACAAACCCCCGGAGTTCATACTGGCCTCCGTGTGCGTCAGCCTGATTCTGCTGGGAAAACGTCTGACTGCCAACTGGGAAAGCCCACACAACGAATATGGATTCGTGAGAGTCATGGTTTACCGGCTTCTATGGGACAGGGACGTTCCCCGCAAGGTAGAATGGACAGAGAGAAAACCAGATTGAGGCTTACCTGAAATGGCGCAAACAATGTATTGCCGTCGTCACAATGGCACCGAGACCAGCGTATCGTGCGCGCGGTGCGGCGACCCGATATGCCCAAGCTGCATGGTCCACGCTCCGGTCGGCGTTCGCTGCCTGGACTGCGCCCGCGCCAGGCCGCTGCCGACGTTCGACGTCACTACGCCGTTTCTTGTGCGGGCCATTGGCGCGGGAGTTGCGGTGGCCGGTCTTGGAGGGGCGATCATATCCGGCGTCATCTGGTTCATTCCCCTGCCGTACTTTGTTACAGCCATATTGATTGCTGCGCTCGGATATGGCATCGCGGAGTGCATCAGCCTTGCGACGAACCGGAAGCGCGGAATGCGCCTGAAACTGGTATCAGGCGTGTGTATGTTGATAGGCTTTACGATAATCACATGGGCAACGGGAGTGACCCTCGCGCCGATCAACCTGATAGCCGCGGCGATTGGATTCTACCTGGCGCTCATGAAATTCTGAAGACAAATCTTTTCTCGTCTCGAAAACAGGAGATCATCTGCAATGGACGACCTCGATCTGAGGATAATAGAGATTCTTCGGCATGACGGCCGGGTATCCAACGCCGGAATCGCCCGCGCCGTGGATGTCAGCGAAGGCACGGTCCGCCGCCGCCTGAAAAGGCTGATAGACGAAAACCTGATCGAAGTCCGAGTATTACTCAATCTCGGAAGGAATGCGCGCACCGTGGTGGGCGTTCACGTAGATCCGCAGCGTATAGACGACGTACTAACCAACGTATCAGGACTGGACGGGGTAACATTCGCCTGCATTACAACCGGCAGGTACGACATGATCGTATGGGCGGAAGCTGAAAGCGCGGAATTGCTCAGCCAACTCATTACAAGAACTATTGGGGCCATACCGGGCGTCCAGCGTACGGAGACCCATGTCGTGCTCTCACAGGCGCAGGGGAGCGGTCCGCTTTCGGGCTGACGATACGGCTTTGCTCAGACCTCGTGTTCCAACATCTTTGGCGTGACGGTTTATCTACCCTCACCCTAACCCTCTCCCAGAGGGAGAGGGGACAAATCGGAATCTGAATATCCATTACAACTAAGTTGTCGCAACGCTAGGAATCCAGTTTGAGACCCAGTTCCTCTAGCTGAGCGCCGTCAATGCTTCCCGGCGCTCCGAAAAGAGGGTCAACCCCGTTCTGAGTCTTGGGGAAGGCTATGACGTCCCTGATGTTGTCGCGGTTGGCGAGTATCATGATCAGGCGGTCTATGCCGGGCGCGATTCCTCCGTGCGGGGGAGCGCCGTACTCGAAGGCTTGCACAAGCTGGCCGAATCGCTGCTCGACTTCCTCTTCGTCGTAGCCCAGAACCTTGAAGATGCGCTCCTGAAGAGCGCGTTCGTGGACCCTGATGCTGCCGCTGCCCAGTTCCTCGCCGTTGCCTATGAGGTCGTAGCAGTTCGCCAACACCCTGCCCGGGTCGGACTCGATGTACTGCTCGTGCCCAGGCTTGGGAGACGTGAACGCATGGTGGCTCGCGTCCCAGGCATCGCGCTCGTCGTCATACTCGAACAGGGGGAAGTCCACTACGTAGGCGAGCGCTATCTCGTCAGGGTCAGCGAGTTCCAGGCGTCGGCCCAATTCGTGTCTGAGTTCGCCAAGGACGGCGTTGGTCGTCTTCTCCGGTCCCGCGACGATGAGAATCATGTCGCCGATACGGGCCTGGGCTCGCTCTCCGATCTCCCTGACCTGCTCGACGCTGAGGAAGCGGGAGGCAGCGGACCTTATCTTGTCTTCGGTCAGGTCGTCCAAGGGGCCGTCTTCGCCCTGAAGGGCAATGGTCACCAGGCCAGCCGCTCCGCGCTCGCGCGCGAAATCTATGAGGGCGTCCGTCTGCCTTCGGGAGTAGGACGCCAGGCCGGGAGCGGCGAAGCCTTTCACCACGCCCCCGCTTTCCACCGCCAACGTGAACACCCTGAAGTCGGTCGTCCGGGCGAAGTCGTTCAGGTTCGCCAGCTCCATGCCGTAGCGCAGGTCGGGCTTGTCGCTGCCGTACTTGTCCATCGCCTCGCGGTAGGTGAGCCTCGGGAACGGCTTGGTGAGTTTCTTTTCGGGAGTCAGCGTCTCGATCATCTCAGTGTAAAGCCGCTCGATCAGGCTGAGAATATCCTCCTGCTCGGCGAAGCTCATCTCCAGGTCGAGCTGCGTGAACTCGGGCTGCCGGTCGGCGCGCAGGTCCTCGTCCCTGAAACAGCGGGCTATCTGGAAATACTTCTCCACGCCCGCGACCATGAGAAGCTGCTTCAACTGCTGCGGAGACTGCGGAAGCGCGTAGAAGTTGCCGGGATAGAGTCTGCTGGGCACCAGGTAGTCGCGCGCGCCCTCGGGAGTGCTCTTTATAAGGATGGGGGTCTCTATTTCCAGGAAGCCGCGCTCGTCCAGGAAGTCGCGCATGAACTTGACGACCCTGTGGCGCAGAATCATGGTGTCGCGCATACCCGCGCGCCTGAGATCAAGATACCTGTACCGCATCCTGAGAAGCTCGTCCACCTCGGTCTCCTCGTTCACGTAGAACGGGGGAGTGAGGGACTCGTTCAGCACGACCGCCTGGGCGGCTACCACCTCGACGTCGCCTGTGGCCATGCCTGGGTTCTCGGTACCCTCGGGCCTGGCCTGCACGTCGCCCGCGACCTGGACCACCCACTCTGAGCGGAAAGACTCCGCGACCGAGTGAGCGCCGGGGGCGACTTCAGGATTGAACACGACCTGGGTCAACCCGTCGCGGTCCCTTATGTCAATGAAGATGAGCGATCCGTGGTCGCGGCGCCGGTGAACCCAGCCCGCGAGCGTAACGCTCCGGCCGGCGTCTTTCGATCTGAGACTTCCGCAGCTAGTGGTCTTGAGCAAAATGGTACCTCGTATAGTGGCAGATGATGTGGCGGACGCTTCCGCTCAAGAATCATAGCTATCCCCGCCAACTTCAATCAAGAACGGCGTTCGACTATTCGCAGTTCGATGCCTGGCCCTGCGCCGGTATGATATTATCTATACATCATGGTTACATCCACACAACTTGCTCCTCAATCCCTCGTTGCCCGCATCATTGAGGAGATTGAGTCCAACCCTGAAGCCCAGAGGCTGTTGCTGCGCGCGCTTCTGACCGAGGAGTTCCTTCGCGTCCCGGAGCGTCTTGACCGCATCGAGTCTGAACTCAGAGTGGCTAAGGACGAGCGGGCCGAGATGCGGAACGACATCGCAATACTGAAAGCGGACAGCGAGGTGCTGAAAAGAGACAGCGCAATACTGAAGGGAGACAGCCTCGAGATAAAGTTGCATCGAAGAGTTCGTTCGCTCGTAAGCCAGCGACTGGGCCTGCGCAGGGCTCGAATTATGCAGAGCGCGGTTCAGGATACAAGGCCGGCCTTGTCTGACGCGGTTGAGGATGCGCAAGCAAACGGCGTTATCACCGACGAGCAGGAAATCCGAATAGACGCCACCGACATAATAATGAGCGCGCTCCGTAAGTCGGATGGCTCGCGGGTATGGGTGGCTATGGAAGTCTCCAACAACGTGGGACAGAGCGACATCGAGCGAGCGCGGGAGGCTGCCGACGCGCTCAACATGGTATTCAGTGAAGACGCTGAGGGCGTGGTAGCGGGCTACCGGATTCATGATCTCGACATGGAGCGAGCAGACAGGCTGGGTGTACACACAATCATAGTACCCATTCCTCAGTTGCCGCCGGACAGCGAGTAGAACGATTCAACTCATAGCTTATAGCCGGAAGATGGAAACCACGATGGTAACCAGAACCACAGACAAAATACCTGAATACTACGACGAGGGTTTCCTGCCCTGGCCCTGGCCAGAGAACGAAGTGCCGGAACGGTTACCGATTGACATGAAACAGTCTGAATCCATCAAATACCTTATCTTCGCGATCGGGATCTACCTCGGGACGCGGCTGGATCTGTTCCTGGATACGAACATTCCCATCCGCTATGACCCCAACAACCGCCGCGTGTTCATCGCGCCCGACGTCTGCGTGTCCTTCAACGTGGATCCGTCCGTCATCAGGGAGACAGTCTCAGACAGCTATGATATGTGGGAAATGGGAAAGTCGCCCGAGTTCGTTCTCGAGGTCGCCTCTCCATCCACATATCGAAGAGACCTGTATGAAAAGCCGGACATCTACGCCTACTTGGGCGTGGATGAATACTGGATGTTCGACCCAACGGGCGGAAACCTGTACGGTCAGGCACTGGCTGGGTTCCGCCTGGTGGACGGGAGATACGAGCCGATAGATGTAGCCCCGAACGAACACGGGCTTCAGAGTGGATACAGCGATGTTCTGCGGGTTCAGCTATGTTCGCTGGAGAGGTCGAGAATTTCGGAATTAGAGGAGATTCAGCCGAACCTGTCACTCAGAGACGACTACAATCCGGCCCAGATGCTGGTCCAGGATCCACAGACAGGGGAATACCTTCTCAACGACAGGGGACTGCTCTCGCGGGCTGAACGGGCCGAATCCGAGAACGCCAGGCTCAGGGAGCGCCTTCGGCAATTGGAGCAGGGTTGACCCAGGCAAGCCGTTGCCGCGCCGCAAATCGTGATTCACCGCTGACATTTCCATATTCTCTAGCCGCTAACTCATTGACAGACATTCATAGGCTCTTATATAGTTCAGGAACAATTTCATATTAGTATGAGAATCTGGGCATAGACCTACTGGCGTCCGTTGTGTGCGCCGCTTGGAATAATGCCTTGCTAGACCTTGACAGATAATCGTCGTTAGGTGTACAAATCTAACGGTTTGAAATCATCAAGCGAGGTGCAGATGCTGGCAAAGACAGCATCTCGTAACAAAATGGGAGTCTCCCTATGGAGCGGACAAGTCTGTTCCGGGGGCTCTACTTATGTCTAATAGCAGTTCGGTCATATTCAATTTGTAATCGCTGAGACCTAAGGGGGTAGTAAGTGAAAAGCAAGAGGCGGTTTATACCATTAGTATTCTTGGGGGCAATAGTCATGTCCCTGCTTCTCGTCATTCCGGCATTCTCTGCCACCGGAGAGGTGAGATTCTACGACCAAGACGACGCTGACGATCCCCAGGAATGGGCAAGGCAGGGCGGACAGGTCGCGCTTGAGGTTGAAGACGACGACCTGGACGTGGTTACGAAGCTAGAAGGTAATTCTGCAGAGGAGCACAGCCTGCAAGGACAGACACGGCTCAATCTGATGAATGTTCCTGTCGGTGACAGAAACGGTGATGGCTTCGTCAACAGGCTGGACGTGACCGTTGTGGACGCGAACAACAACCCGCTCGCTGTTAACGATGCGCGTAATGATGGCCAAGTTGACCTTGTCAACGGACACGACGGAACTGTCCGAGTCAGTTATTGGGGTCATGCGCGTAACGACACTGGCGACACCGTAACTGTGAAGTCGCAGGCGGACCCATCGGGCATAGCCGTAACGCTGGAAGAGACCAAGCCGACTAGTGGAGTGTTCCGGCTGGTTATAAACACCAGCGCTGACGAGTCGAATGCCGACTCTAATCCTCCCACTCTAAAGGTAGGCAAGGACGACCAGATCACGCTGACATACAAGGACGCGGATCCGAAGCGTACCACCTCCAAGCTCCTGAAGGTCGAGTCAACTGCTCCGGTCTTCTCCGAACTGTCTCCCGCGAACGCGGCAGCAGGCAGGGCGAACCCCGAGGTCGAGTTCAACGTTACTGACGGCGGTTCGGGAATTGGGGATGATGAGGACGACGACATTCTGGTTATCTTCGGCATAGACAACGATGGCGACGGCACGATTGACATCGAAGAGGAGTACGCGGTCAATGATCGTGGAAGCCTCAACGAGGTTGACGGAGGCTTCCACGCCAGGCAGCGTCTTCCAAGCTCCTCCGCCGCCGCGGACGACTCCACCGTTTACTGGTGGGCGCGCGCAGTGGACGGCGCTGGAAATGAGGCTGTTACCGACCGCCAGTCCGAGATCAAAGTTGACGGCACAGACACCAAAGACCCCTGCACCGTCAGCGCGTTCCCCAGAGGCAACCTCGGCGGACTTGATGTTGGCAATACGACGTCCATCGGCGGCTGCCAGCCGTACTCGATCAAGGTTGACAACACCGAACCGGCGATAAGCTCTGTCGTAACAGGAGCTTTCTGGGACACATCCAACAAGGATGACGACAACAAGACTAATACAGACCCATCCAAGGCCAAGGCCAACATGGTATTGGTGATGTTCAACGAATCGCTGGACGCTTCCTCCGTCTCCGCCGGTGACTTCGAAGTGAACGACCAAGAGCCCACAAACGCCGAAGTATTCAGCGGCGCCAAGGCGAATGTGTTCCTGACGCTCGGTTCCGACCTGGATCCAAACGCCAGGCCTAAAGTCGAACTCGTGGGAAGGGTCGAGGACCTGGCGGGTAACCGCCGAAGCAGCGGTTCGGTTGAGAACGCCACTGACGGAATCGCGCCCACGCTGACCGTATCAGTCGAGGGCGGCAACCGCTCAGTCACAAAGGGCGAGATCAAAGTTATGATCAGTTCTAACGAAGATGTTGGGACTCCGAACGTCGCCTTCCAGATGGTGGACGACTCCGGCGCGAGTGATAATGCCGACACCGAAGACGTGGATGAAGCCATGTACGCGCTTGGAAGCGCGGCCAATGTGTCCGCGGTCTTGAAGTCGGCCAGGAACTACGAAGCCACATACACAGCTCCTGAGCCCGGTCTGTACAATGTGTACGTAACCGCAGCCGACGCCACAGCAGGCAACCAGGGCAAGGCGGGCGTCAGCAAGGGGCCGATTGACCTCACAGACGACACCAAGGCTATCCTGTTCGAGTTCGACAACGCCGTGGGCGAGCCCATGGTAATGCCCGACGACGAGACCGGCTCGGACAACTCCGACCCCTTCATCACGATTGACTTCGCGGCTGAGGGCAAAGAGTACATGGACAATAACGACGTGGATCTGGACTCTCACGGCGACGTGACAGTCGTGTCAGCAAGCCTGGGCGACATGGACATAACCGAGTCCCTGGTAACGACCGACAACGTGATATTCCTGTACAAGGCTTCCGACCTAGCCAAGGGCAACCACACGGTGAAGGTCAAGGCCATGGACGCGGCCGGTAACGAGGAGGAGTTCGAGAGCACGGTCAAGATCGTGGAGCGCGAGCCCTTCAGCCTGAAGCTCAAGCCCGGCTGGAACCTGGTTTCCCTGCCCGGCACTCCTACCAACACCAGCCTCAACGCGGTGATACCGGCAGACCACCCGGCCAGCACCATACTCAGCTATGACGCCGAGGCCGGATGGACGACCGCGATCCGTAGCGAGGACGGCACCTGGATAGGTACGCTGATGACCATAGACGCCAACCGCGCCTACTGGATCCAGACCGATACCTTCGACCCCATCGCGGTGGACATACCCAGGATAAGCGCCGGCACGTCCGTGCCGCCGACCATAATGTTGGCCGAGGGCTGGAACTTCGTCCCGGTTACCGACGTGAGCGGCAGCATGAGCCACGGCGACTCCGTATCCGCCGGAGAATACTTCAGCGGCACGAAGGTCAACAGAGTCTATACCTTCAACACCCTGATGGGCCTGTGGGAGAACGTGGACCTTGAGGACGGCATGGTAATGGTTGGCTACGGCTACTGGGCCCATGCCAGCGAGGCGGGCGTAATCGCGCCGTAGCTCCGCATAGCAATCGGAATAACTAGTTAGCAAACAGCCCTCCCCAATTTGGGGAGGGCTGTTCTTTATTCTGATTTCAACTCGGCTCAATCTCTAACACCGCTTCTGTCGTACTCTGTATAATAACGGGTGTTTTCAATACTTCCGAATATGCAGAGGCTGATGAGAAAAGCGTCAGACAACACATCATCGAACGATAATTCCATGCCTCGCTTGGTGGCATTCGCATCCCTCACCGCATTCCTGGCCCTGGTCTTGACGCTGACGGTCGCATTCTTTCCCAACCTCGCTATTGCCCAAGGCAGCCCACCCGGTGTCATGACTTATTTCGGGACCGCGACAGTGAATGGAGTACCCGTGCCGGACGGACACACAATCACCGCCAAAGTAGGCGATTATGAGTCGAATCCGGTCACGCTGTCGAATGGGAATGGATACTATCAATCACTATCGGTCTCGCCGAGCGATGACTCGCTTAGCGGAGAAACGATAACTTTTCTACTGGATGGCGTGCCAGCGAATGAGACCGACATATACCAACCCGGCGTGGTGATCGTGAAGCCGAACTTCAATCTGACATTCTCCGGTCTGCCCGAACCGACGCCTTTGCCGACTCCCATACCTGCCGATACTCCTATACCCGTCCCGACGCAGCCATCTGCACCGGTACAAGTCCCTGATCCAACGCCGGCGTCTGCGGAGCCGATGGTGTTCGTGTCCGGGTTGGTGTTCATACGTGGAACGTCGGAGGCGCCGACAGACTCGATACTCGTGGCCCGAATCGGCGACAGCTACCAGTCCGAACAAGCCGCGGCAATCGCCATCGACGGCACGTATGGCGGCCTTGTGGTTGATCCCGGAGACACCAGTTTCGAGGGCAGCGAGATACGCTTCTTCCTGAACGGCATCCCCGCGCGCACGACCGCCGTCTATCAAAGCGGCAAGCTGGAGCGCACTTTCGACATTCTGTTCACGGATTACCCCACTCCCCTTCCAACTCACACTCCGGTTCCCACAAACACGCCCATACCCACACCTACGAATACACCCGCGCCGACACCGACATATACTCCCGCGCCGCCTACCTCGACTCCGGCTCCAACGCAGACGCCCATACCGACCAGCACACCTATCCCGCCGACCAGCGCTCCGGTCCCCACGCCTGTTCCGGCGCCAGCAGAGTCCGAGCCGACGGCCACGGTCGCCGCTCCTGCTGAGGAGGCGGGCGGCTGCTTCTCGGCGGCACAGGTGTCCCCGCTGACGGGAGCGGCCAACGCCCTGCTCCTGATGGCGCCGCTTGGACTCATCTTTGGTCTCAGAAGCGCGCGCCGCAGAGAGCGCTGATTACCGAAGACCTAAACCGCAGGGCCTTTGCAAAGTTCTAGGCCGTCATTCCCGCGAAAGCGGCAATCCAGGGGAGGGGTGCGGCCTACTCCTGAACAATGCCGACTATGAAAAGACCCTGCCTAAACCGATGTCTAACACTCGGCCTTCCAATATGGTATTATTGTGAAGGATTTTTCTAACCGAGAGGACTTGCCTTTGCCTCCAATAAGCGCACAGGACAAAGAGCGGATCATTGACGCGATCAACCACCAGCGCCGTCCTACTGTAACGGTTCTCTCGTCTCTCCTGGCCGTGCAGGACGAGTTAGGCTACATACCTGACGAAGCTATCGAAGAAGTAGCCTCGCTGAATGACACGACAATCAACGAAGTCTGGGGCGTCGCGTCCTTCTACACCAATTTTCGATTTACTCCACCCGGCAAGCACAATGTAGAGATCTGCTGGGGACCCACCTGTCACCTGACAGGCGCGGCCCAAATCCTCAAGCGAGTGATGGAACAACTCGGCCTGGAGGACGAGGGAGAGACTGAAGACAACAACATATCGTTCAAGTTCAATACCTGTCTCGGCGCCTGCTCCACCGCGCCGGTCATGAGCATAGACCACCACCTCGTGGGTCGCCTGACTCCCGAAACAGCATCCGAGCGCGTAGGAATCCTTCTGAACGACCAGTCCTGATACACATCCCATAAGCCCTGTTCGTGAGCCATGCCCACATACGAAGAAATAAAACAGACTGCCGATGAACGCTGGAAAGACCTTACCGGGGGTTCCGAGCCCTGGATAAGGGTCGGGACCGCGATGTGCGGACACTCCGCGGGCGCGTACGAGGTGATCGAAGCGCTCAGGAACGAACTGGAGTCTCGGAACATCACGGCCCAGATAGACGAGGTAGGCTGTCTCGGCGTCTGCTACGCCGAGCCGCTGGTTGACGTCCTGCGTCCCGGTACCGAGTCGAGGCTCTTCTTCCAAAACGTCACTCCCGACGATGTTTCCTCAATAGTAGGCGCGTATATTGCCGAAGGCGAATTGCCCGCCGACAAGGTTTTCGGTTACCTGGGAGAAGACTCGATAGACGGCGCTCCCGACCTCAACGACATACCCGGAATCGCCAGGCAGCAACGCATAGCGCTCAGAAACGCGGGAAACACCGCTCCTGGCGACATATACCAGTACATTGCCAACGGCGGATACGAGGGCATACACAAGGCCCTCACACAGATGGAGCCAGACGACGTAATCAAGGAGATGACCGACTCCGGCCTTCGTGGACGAGGCGGGGCAGCCTTCCCGACGGGCATCAAGTGGAGTTTCATGGTGGGCTCCCCCGGCCCCAGGAAATATATGCTCTGCAACTGCGAAGAGGGCGACCCGGGCGCATACAACGACAAGGGCATCCTCGAAAGCGACCCGCATACCCTTCTCGAAGGGCTGATGATCGGCGGATACGCGACACGAGCCTCCAACGGCATCGTATTCATCCGGCACGGCCACGACGGGCCGATAGACCGCACCGAAGAGGCGATACGGCAGGCATACGAGGCCGGCATCCTTGGAGAGAACATATTCGGCACGGACTTCAGCTTCGACATCGAGGTCGCGCTGACAGGGGAATCATACGTAGCGGGCGAGGAGACCGCCCTGATGGAAGCCATCGAGGGCAAGCGCTCACAGCCAAGATTCCGTCCCCCCTTCCCTGCCGCTTACGGCGTCTGGGGCTACCCATCAACGATAAACAACGTCAAGACATACTCATACGCTCCAGAGATAATCTCTCGCGGCGCAGAGTGGTTCAGTTCGATAGGCGTCAACCGCAGCACTGGCACGGCCATCATCTGTCTCAACGGAAACGTGGAGTACCCCGGCCTGTATGAAGTACCGATGGGTCTCACGCTTGGCGAAGTGGTGAACGACATCGGGGGCGGTGTACCCGACGGCAAGGAACTAAAGCTGCTCCAGACCGGAGGGCCGCTCGGAGGCGTCCTGAGCGCGGAGAGTATGTCCATTCACATTGATTTCGACGAGATGCGCGACGCGGGGGCGATTCTCGGCTCAGGCGGCATCATAGTCGGCGACGAAGACGTGTGCGCGGTTGACCTGACTCGCGTGCTGGTCGCTTTCTGCCAGTTCGAGTCCTGCGGCAAGTGCTTCCCGTGCAGGCTGGGCATGGAACACCTTCTCGAAATCACCGAGCGTATAGCCAGGTGCGAAAGCAGGCCCGGCGACCTCGATCTGATGCGGTCCGTCGGCAACACGATGGAGGCCAGTTCGCTCTGCGGACACGGCCAGCTTGGATTCGGGCCGATCCGCTCCGCGCTCACCCATTTCGAGTCCGACTTCATAGCGCACATCGAGGAACGCCGATGCCCAACCGGCGGTTGTCTCGGTCCGCATATCGCGCCAAAGAACACAAGACCGTATGCCCACGACTTCGTACCCGGAGCATCATAATGGCTGACGACATAACGATTACCATTGACGGCCAGGATATTCCGGCACAGCCGGGCCAGATGATAATTCAGGCCGCTATGGACGCGGGTCTGTATATCCCGTACCTGTGCTACTACCCGGGGATGAAGCCATTCGGCGCGTGCCGGATGTGCGTGGTGACCGCCGAAGCGCCGGATCGGGAAGGAAACTATCGCGCGCTGCCAGGATCGCCCGCGTCATGCACCACTCCAATCTCTCCCGGAATGAGGGTGACCACCCAGAGCACCGAACTCCAGGGGCTTCGACGCGGCATAATGGATATGCTGCTGTCGGAGCATCCGCACGGATGCCTGACCTGCCACCGCATCGAGCTATGCGGCCCGGCGGACATCTGCCTGCGCCACGTGTCGGTCAACGACCGCTGCGTGACCTGTCCCAAGAACGAGCGCTGCGAACTCAAGGACACTGTGCGCTATCTCGAGATGGAGATGGACACTCCGCTCACCTACAACAACCGCCACCTGCCCCTCGCGACTCAGGACCCGTACTGGGACATGGATATGAACCTGTGCATCGTTTGCGCGCGCTGCGTGCGTGTATGCGACGAGGTACGCGGCGACTCCGCTCTTACTCTCCAGATGCGCTCGGGCCGGAGCCTGATAGGAACAGCCCAGGGCACCAGCCTGCTCGAATCCGGCTGCGAATTCTGCGGAGCGTGCATAGACGTATGCCCCACCGGGGCCTTAGTCGAACACGACTACAAGTGGGACAAGGCAGTTGAGGAAGTTAATTCCATATGCCCCCACTGCCCCGTAGGCTGCGAGATGAAGCTGGAAGTCAACAAGCGCAACCGCCTGATCCGCTCGATACCAGACCGTCACGCCGCCGCGAATCGCGGGCAGGGGTGCTTCAAGGGCAAGTTCGGGATGGAGTTCGTCAACCGGCGCGACCGCATCAAGTCGCCCATGATCCGCCGGAACGGGCAGTTGCAACAGGCGACCTGGCCGGAGGCCATTGACTTCGTGGCCGAGAAGCTCCCCGGCTACAAGAACGGACAGTACGCGCTCATAGCGTCGCCAAGGGCAACGAACGAGGACGCCTATATCGCCCAGAAGTTCGCGCGAACGGTAATGGGTTCCAATAATGTGGATGTCGCGTCGAATACGCGCCCAGAGATTCTCAAGCCTCTCCATGAGCAGCTTGGACACCCGGCGGCAACCAATCCTATATGGGACCTGGAAGATTCGAAGCGATTCCTGGTGGTCTCCTCCAACATGACCGAGGAGCAGAACGTCCTTGCGGTGCCCATCAAGAAGGCCGTGCGCGAGGGAAGCGCGTCGCTGATAGTGATTGACCAGCGCGAAACCGAGCTTGCGCGCCACGCCAAACTATGGGTCAGGCCCAGAATAGGCACGGAGGCGGCTCTCGTCGGAGGCATGATCCGGGTAATCTGGGACGAATCGCTTGAGGACTACGAATTCCTCAACGAGTATGCCGACAATATCCAGGAGCTCAGGAACTCCATTATTCGCGAGTTCGACCTGGCAAACGTCGAACGCATAACAGGCGTTTCTCGCCAAGATATACAGACCGCCGCCCGACTCTTTGCGGAAGAGCGACCGGGCGCGATATTATACGCGCTTGAGACTCTTCCCATGCAACTGTACGAGGAATGCTCACGCGCGCTGGTAAACCTCGCCCTGGTGACCGGCAACGTCGGCAGGCGGTCCTCAGGACTGTACCCGCTGTTCACCGGCGCCAATGAACAGGGCGCGCGCGACGTTGGGTGTGTCCCGGACTTCCTCCCAGGTCACAGACAGGTGAATGACGAGAGACACCGCCAGCGCGTTTCCGGGGCCTGGGACGCGGACATTCCACTTTCCCCGGGCATCGGCATAAGGGAACTCACTGGGGTCGTGGACTCCGGGCTGGTGAAAGCCGTTCACGTAGTCGGCGACAGTCCGAACTTCACAAATGGCGAACTGGGCGATTTCAGGACCGCTCTGGACAGCGCCGAATTCGTCGTCGCCCACGCTACGTTCGAGAACGATGTTACCGAACTTGCGGATGTCGTTCTTCCCTCACTGACTTTCGCGGAACGCGCGGGAACATACACCAACCTGGAGCGTCGGGTACAGTTGCTTCGGCCTGCGCTCGGCCCCAAGGGTGACGAGGAAGCCGACTGGCGTATAATCTGCCAGATTGCATCGCGCATGGACGCGCAGGGCTTTGATTTTGACCAGGAATCGGACATCTTCGACGAGCTCAACAACCTGATCTCCATATACGGCGGCATTACCTATGGAAGGATCCAGGCCGGGGGAATTCACTGGCCCTGTCTTGCTTCCGACATGGCCGACGTCGCCATTCTGTACCAGGAACCCCAGGCAGAGAGCAAACTGAAGCTGGCTCCGATGTCCATGCCAGACGTTCCCGAGCATGAAAGTGTAGAATACCCCTTCATGCTTGCGCGCGGTCGCGTCCTGCACCAGCCGGACGAGGACATTGAGATCATCCAGATAGACGGCAGGAACGCCATACAGCGCGACGAGACAATCCAACTGCACCCTGAAGACGCAGCCGAACTCGGCATTGTGGAAGGGGAATGGGTCGAAGCCATATCCAGCCGAGGCAGGGCCGCCGGAATAGCGGACCTCACAGGCCCACAGCGTGGACTGGTATCTATGACGACGCTGTTCGGAGACCTGATAACCGCGCTCGTTCGGAGCGAAGACCCCGACCCCATGCTTAACGTACCCACACTGCCGCTGACTTCGGTGCGGATAGTAAAACTTACCGCACAGGTCGCGGCGGATTGAACAGCTAACACGAACACAAAGGAGCAACTCTAACTTGACCACCCAAACCAGAAGAAGAGTCCGGCGTCCTAAGCTGGCCGACACTACTATACTGAAGAGAAAGGACTTTACCCACGATCTCTGGACTATCTGGCTGGAAAAGCCCGAGGGCTTTACCTTCAAGCCGGGTCAGTATTGCACGATTGGTTCGGAAGGAATCGAGCGGGCGTACTCCATAGTGTCCGCGCCATACGAAGAAGACCTTGAACTCTTCGTCGAACTCGTCCCGCCGCCGGACGGCAACCTGACTCCGCTGCTTTACAACCTGAAAGATGGCGACAGCGTCACCATACGGCCCAGGGCAAAGGGCATCTTCGTATTCGACCCGTCGCAGCCGAACCAGCTATTCGTGGCCACCGTAACGGGTATCGTCCCGTACATCAGCATCATCAGGCAGTACATCGAGGACGGACAGACCGGACACCATTTCTACGTCCTGATGGGCGCGAGCTATCACGACGAATTCGCATACGACGCCGAACTCGAAAAGCTGGCCGCTGAACATCCCGACATGATCACCTTCGTCCCCACTATCAGCCGCCCCGACGAGGAGCCGAACGCCGGATGGACCGGCGAGACGGGCCGCGTGAACAACATAGTGGAGAAGTACGCAGAGAAGTGGGAGCTTACCCCCCAGGACACCATCGTCTATGCCTGCGGCCATCCGGGGATGATAGAGGACGTGAAGGACCGCATGATCCCCAGGGGATACGACGTAAGGGAAGAGCGCTTCTGGAAGGAAGACGACTAGTCCCCAACCCCGAA
>DAOULF010000048.1:0-2732 GCA_034420555.1 Dehalococcoidia bacterium | reverse complement strand
ATACCAACTCGGAGTGATGTCGCCACATTCTACCCAGCCGGGCTGAGTGGATTCCCGCTTTCGCGGGAATGACGATACATAGACTGTCGCCGAACTTCATGTCTCGGTCAGAGCGAAATGGTATTATCTGTATTTTAGTAGCGTGGGGCGCGATGGGACCTCTTTCCATGTTTGCGTACCGACTATCTCAAATTTACAATACCAATGCGCCTGGCTTTTGACAAGCAGACGAGAGTCCGCCGCGCTAATTTCAGGAAGGAACACCCAAGCAATATGAAGATCACCGACCTAAAGGCCGTATATCCGAACTATAAGAATGTTCCGCCGTCGTGGAGGACGAATCTGTGGCAGATAGTGGTGCGCGTGGAGTCGGACGACGGAGTGGTCGGACATGGGTACGGCGGCGGAGGCAGGGCGGCGGTCGAAGTGGTGAACGGGCATATGCGCGACCTGCTGGTTGGTCGGACGGTGGAGAGCGTCGAGGACATATTCAGCGCCTGGGACGCGCTGTACTATGAGTCCATTCCCTACGGACGCAAGGGAATCGGAGTCATGGCGCTGAGCGGGATTGACCTGGCGCTGTGGGACCTTCTGGCAAAGAGCCAGGACGTTCCGGTTTACGCGGTCATCGGGTCGAGAACGAAGGACCGGATTGACTCGTATGCCACCGGAACAGACGCAGAGTGGTACGCGGAACTCGGGTTCAGGGCGAACAAGTTCCCGCATCGCTACACGGGGAAGTCTGATGACTATGACAGCGCCGAACGGGCCGCGGAGCGAGCGCGCCGGATAATGGGGCAGGACGCCCGCATTATGATAGACACTTACATGACGTGGGACTCGCAGTTCACGGTGGAGATGGGGCGCCGTCTCGCGCCCTACGAGATATTCTGGTTCGAGGACGTGCTGACGCCGGACGACCTGGAAGGGCAGTCGGCGCTGAGACCGCTGGTGAAGCCGACGCTGATAGCGGGCGGCGAGCATGAGTTCACCCACATCGGGTTCGGAGACGCGGCCAGAGCGGGCGCGATGGACCTGTGGCAGCCCGACATCACCTGGTGCGGCGGGATAACGGCGGGCCTGAGAATCCTAGACATAGCGCGGGAATATAATATCCCGGTCGCGCCTCACCGCGGAGGTGAGGTCTGGGGCCTGCACCTGATAGCGTCGTCGGACTGCATGGACCTGGCGGAGGTCCTGCCCGGACAGCGGGGAGCGCCGAAAGACGAACTTTGGATAGGCGAGCCGTTCCCGGAGGATGGCTACATAGCGCCGACTGACGCGCCGGGCTTCGGGGTGAGTCTGAATGAGGGGATGCTCTAGTCCGCGGCGGTCTGGGACTCGCTGGCTGGTACAGCGGGCAATAGCAGGTTGAGCGCAAGCTCTATGTCGTACTCGTCTTCCAGCAGCGCGAAGTATTTCTCATACTCGTTTTCTTCGCCGAGGGCTTTGAGTGAGATGCTTCGGAAGAAGTGGAGGTACGGATCGTCGGGGTTGATGGCGACGGCGGGGTTGTAGTCTATGATCGCGCGCCGGTACTCGTCCTTCATGTGATAGACAAGACCCCTGAACAGGTAGAGGTAGGCGTCGTCGGGCAATATCGAGATAGCGGTGTCATAGTCCGCAATCGCGCGGTCGTAATCTCCGTTGAGATACAGGGCGATGCCCCTGTCCCGATGATGGAGTGGTGAATCGGGGTCGAGTTCGATTGCCTTGTCGAAGTCGGCGATGGCGCGGTCGTAGTCGCCGATCTCTCTGCGCGCCTTGCCCACAATCGCCAGTACGCTGGCGCTGTCCTCATAGGCTTCGGGATTGTGGTACACATCCTCAAAGTAGGCTGCGGCGGGGTGGGTAGGGTCATGATAGGTGTAAGTGGAATCCCCCGCGATGGTTCCGGCCTCGCTGGACCATATAAGGATATGGGCTTGAGAGATATACGCTGTTATGTTGCTGTGGTCAGTGTGCAGCAGGATCTCGTAGAGGGTGAAGGCATTGTTGAAGTCAGCCTCAAAACCGGGAGGCGATGACGCCATGCCGGGCACCAGCCATGGAAGTTCTGATCCTGTTATGGCTATGCCCCGGTTCAGCGCTCTCTGAAAGTAAAGATTTCCCAGATTGGGGTGGAGGTCTATGAGGTCTTCGTCTAACAGTATGGCTGTCAGATAGTCTTCCATCGCCCGGTCGTCGTCCCCGATGGCCTCGTAAGCGACCCCCCTTTCGTGGTAGAAATGGGCGTCATCGGGTTCGAGTTCAATGGCCTCCGTGTAGTCTGCTATCGCGTCTTCGTACCTGCCGAGTTCGTGGTGATACAGGAATGCCCGCTCGAAGTAGAGCCACGGATCGTCGGGTTCGAGTTCGATAGCGCGACCATACGCCGATAGCGCTGGTTCAGGAAGTCCTATCTTCTGAAGCAGGCGCGCTCTGTCGGCGTATCGGTAGGGATTGTCCGGGTCGAGCCTAAGGGCCTTCCCATTGTCGCTCGACGCGCGCCCGTACAGGCCCGATTCGTAGTAGGTCCATGCCCTGGCCGCGTAGAGGTCCGGGTTGTTCGGATCGAGTTCGATGGCGCGGGTGTAATCTTCAATCGCCAGTTTGTGGTTGCCAATGAAGCGGTGAGTCTCCGCGCGGCGCACATAGCTGAGCAGATCGTTGGGATCCAGTTCGATTGCGCGGGTGTAGTCCTCGATGTCGAGTTCTGTGGCCCTGGTTAAGTCGTCAGCGCCGAGTTGGTA
>DAOULF010000047.1:0-22292 GCA_034420555.1 Dehalococcoidia bacterium | reverse complement strand
TTCTCGAAGTGTTCCCAGGCAATCGGATCGTCGTCATAGACGACCAGCGTTTCAGCTTGCCTTCCCGAGAACGCTGTCTCGGATAGATTGGCCGAACCCACGATGACCCTTCGCCGCTCCTCGTCTTCGAGCAAGTATATCTTGGCGTGAGCGATCACGTCCTTGACGACGTGGAAACGAGCTGTCCCCTCGGCCACGCGGTCGTAGAGAATCTTCTGACGCTCAGAGTCCAGACCGGCGATGGAGACGAACCCGTCATTCAGCTTTTCGTCCATGACCCTCTGAAAGCGAAGCAGTTTCTCGGGTTCGGCGCCGATGATTCCCCCATGTCCGAATATGCACTCGAACTTCTCGTATTCATAGTCTCTCAGCAGCGCCATCACCATCGGAATGCTCGCGCTGTATGTGAGAGCGCGCATCTTCGTGAATCCGCCAAACAACTCGTCGCGCTGGAAGACCCCCGTGTTCAGCGCCCTGGCATAAACGACATCCAGCCTCGATGACGTTGTCTTTGAGTCCGGGTCGTCCAGCAGCAGCCCGCCCTGGGCCATCAGGTTGTCCATCCCATTTAGTTGCATTCTTGTCTCCCGAACACCCTGTGTGCTGTCCAACGTCGGCATGGCGCTCATTCCAGTAGTTTAGACTGTACGACAAACACACTCTATACGTCACGCAATGTATTTTTCATCTCTCTTGAGATCGGCAAAACACCTCGGGTATCAGAGTCCGACGCCGATATGCTTCGATCATCTGTTTAGATGTCCTTCTTGCTTCATCCATCCGAAGAGCCGCCTGAAGAATCCCTGCTTGCGTCTGGCACGTCGGCTTTTTCGCTTGCGTCTAGCTCCATTTGTCGTTCCAGAATTTGGCACACCGACTCCGAAGACCAGAGAAACATAGTAGGTACTGCCTCGGGGAAGACGACGGACTACCGCGACACCTGCCGTGCGCCAATGAGCCGCACGGATTCCTCTCTCGTCGTGAGGCGTGGATGACATCCACGATCTGAAGATTCGTCTGGCAATCTCGCGGTCAGATTGACCTCGTCGGCGCAAGACTCCAGTGCAGCACTCCCCAACAAACTCGCAATACCCCTCTCTTTTGGCGCGATCTGCAGGTTGATTCCCATGTGGACCCGTGTGTGTGATCCACTTAATTCTCATCATATGTTTCGCTTGTGTCTTTGCGGCCCGGTGTAGCCTACGGCTGTAATCAACCCGTGCGAGTCCGCACCTGGACCGCTCGGCATTTGTTAGCCTGAGGACCTCACGTTCTATCCTTTTCCATCCCATCAGCGCATATACTCCAGAGATCAGCTACAGGAATTATCCAGCAACGTCCAACTTCCTCTCCCGGCTTCACATCGCTCGACCATTCGGATTCCCTCACGGTTCGGATCATTGGATCTGCCTTTTGTGGTCAGCACCAACACTTAGTAATTCGTTCGTTTGAGCTTGTTCCAGAGCATTGTCAGGCACACCGAAGTAAATCGGCAACTTGATACTCCCTCGGCATTAGGTGACCTTCCCGCCCTAGACTAAGGCCTCTGCTAGGTTCAGGATTGCGACTTTCAACTGTTCAAGTGCCTTTGATTCAACAAGGCAGGAGCCACCTAGTCGGATGTAACCCTCGAAATCCATCTGACACGATATACTGCATTCCCCAGAATCAGAGCATCCACAAAAACTCAATGTAAAGTCGCTTATACAAAACTCGTGGTTCGCTACCAGAGTGAACTCCCGAGGCATCGAGGATCATGGTCCGGGATTCTTCCAGAGGAATCAAGCAACTGCTCTGCATCCACCTGTCGGCTGAGTATGCGCGCATATGACGGAGTAGTTCCATTCGCGCCAGAATCCACACCAGACCGAAAATACGGGTAGGAGTATGTATCATGCCGAAGTTCTTATTCGAGGCATCGCACTCGACGGAAGGACTGTAGAGCCTCCTGAAAGACGGTGGCACTCGACGACGGGAAGCGATTGAGAGGCTGGCGAGCGAAATGGGAGGAAGACTGGAGGCGTTCTACTATGCCTTCGGCGACAGCGACATCTATGTTATCGCTGACCTTCCCGATGAAGCGGCCGCAACCGCCGCCTCTCTCGTCGTGGGGGCATCCGGCGCCGGCAACGTGAAGTCGACGGTCCTCATAACGCCTGAGACCGTGGACGAGGCGGTCGGAAGGACCGTCGACTACCGGCCGCCTGGAAGCTGAGCAACCGCGAGCTGAATTCGCTGGTCCGCCTGCCGCCCGGCCGCGCGCGTCTCCGCAGGATCTATCCCTCGTACCAGCCCGATGCGAAGATCAAACCGTCTTGCCTTACGACCCAGGTGTGTTTCTTCTGGTTTCGTCCGGTCGTGGGGTTCAGGAGAACGAACTCCACCCAGTGTCCCTCCTCTGTGGCCGCCATCACGTCGTCCCCGAAGAAGTAGCCGGTGGCGTCCACGCGTTCGCTCGGATCTCTTCCCCTGCGCTCCGGGTTGTAGTGCGCTATCGTGTAGCCGTCCTCGTCGATTATGACGCCGTACCACTGGCCGTCCATGTTCGCGGGATCGTCGTAATATTCTATCGTCGCCTGTCTGCCGTCCCGTTCGTAGCGCTCGATGGCCTTCTGGACAAACGCCTTGGTGTAGGCTGCGGGGTCCTCCTTCGTGGGACCTTCCTCTCTGGACAGACCCATGAACGTCAGTCCGGCGATGACGACGATTACGACAATGGCCAAAGTCGCTGTGACCATAACGGCGGTTCTTCTCAGGTGCATCCCGATTCTTCCTCCGGCTGCATTTGCGGGAGCATGGCTTCGTTCCGCCTGAAACTCTATTCAACCGCCGACGCCAATGTCAAAGAGGATGGTCGGCCAGACGTGGGAGCCGGTCCGGCATCCCGAACGTGCGGAAGGTCTAAGATCGAGAAGACCGCCCGTCCTGCCGGGTCGGACTTGCGCATCGAAGACGGTTATGGATAGGGTTACTCGCCCACTGGACACGGGCCAACTCAATCCTGGGAGAACCAACCGAATGTCAGCCGCCACGGATTACGCCGCCCGTCTTGATGCAGTCGCCGAACAGCAGTCCCGCATATTCGGTCCGGAGCCGCCGGGCGACCCCTGGGGCGCTGCGGCTGAGTCCTTCCGCATGGATCCCAACCGCGATCCGGAACCGAACCTACAGATGGTCTCCTCCTATCTGAGGCCAGAAGATTTGCTCGTCGATGTCGGCGGCGGGGCGGGCAGAATGTGTCTTCCCCTGGCGCGGTATTGCAGGGAAGTCGTCATGGTCGAGCCCTCGCCCGGAATGGGAGCGGAGTTCGACGCCAGCCGCAGGGAGGCCGGCATCGACAACGCGCGCAGGGTGCAGTCCGACTGGATGGACGCGGCGGACATCGAGGGCGACGTGGCGATCTCAAGCTGCGTTACCTACTATGTGAGGGACATCGTTCCCTTCGTGGAGAAGCTGGCGGCGGCCGCACGCCGGAGGGTGATGATCATACTGTGGAGCGTGCCGCCACCCTGCAGGGGCGCGCCGCTGTTCCGGCTGGCGCATGGCGAGGAGCAGGTGCAGCTGCCCGGCTTTCGGCTGCTGCTTCCGGCGTTGTGGGAGATGGGTATCCTGCCCGACGTGCTGGTGTTGCCGGACGCACCCTGGTGGGAAACCAGAGCCCACCCCAGCCGCGAAGAGGCTCTGGAGTGGGCTGTCGAGGGTCCATGGCTTCTTGACGAGGACAGGGAACGGGCCGCCCGCATCTTCCGGGACAGCTTCGACGAACTGTTCATCTCCGGAACCGACGGGTTTCGTCCCAGGTGGCAGCGGCCGATGAGGGAACTGCTGATTACCTGGGAGACGGATTAGCGCCTCGATGCGGGTCGCACGAGACTCTTCAGATAGCTGCACTTCCGGGAGGGGTAAGATGACTCATACAACTTTCATCATGTTCTGTATCACGGGCCGCTCACGCTGATGAGCCCGCCTGGTAGCTGTCCGGTTATCCGCGGACGGTTCTCCATGTAGTTGAACCTGACGAGGCTCGTTACAAGCACGGCGACGGCGGGGCTCTTACGAGGAACATAGTACGTCCAGTCTCCCTCGACCTGCCTGCCCCCGACCTCCGCCACGTCGGTGTCGTACACGAATCCCAGGTTCAGCGCCTACTTCAGTCCGCGGTGTTCATACGGGACGGCAGGGGCCTCCAGCCAGAATACCAGGTCGGGACGGTTGACCGGCAGGCTCCTACGCGTGAACTCCTCGAAGGGTCCGATCTGTCCGGCGTCGGCGATCTCGCCGGCCAGACGCCCGTCGGCCATCTCCCATGTGTCGATGTCCAGGCGCGGAAGGGTCATGGCAGGGACTCCGGTCGGATCATCCGGCTTGCGGGTCGAAGGGATTCCTGAAGAGTATCTCGAGCGTGGCGACATTCTCGAAATCGATCTCACCGTCCTCGTTCCTGGGGCGGGACAACTCCCAGTCCAGAACGTTCAGGTAATGCCCGGGCACGCCGATCTTCGTCAGTTCATCCCTCAGCCGGAACTGTCTCTCCGGGTTCTCCTCCATGCGGGAGCACAGCGAAGGCCGGTACGGAGTTGCGGCGAACCTCAAGCCGACCACGGCGTCCTCAGCGATTCCCGCCTCCCGCTCATCTCCCAGATCGTCGTTGAGGACCGGCGTCCACTCCTCGAGCGCGTCCAGGCTGGTGATTATGATGTTGACCTCGTTGTTCATGCAGGGTTCCTCGAGCATGTCTACGTGCCGGGCAGTGGGACTGCCGCGACATCAACCACACTAGCAGTTCGACTCACGGGCGTTCCAGTGCCGCGGCAACTCCATTTCAGGGAGACAGGTGAAGAGGGTTTGATAGCCTTCGGCATGTCAGAAATGCCTTACTGCCAGGACGTGCGCGCTCCGACTCACCATCGGATGTTATCGTCCGGCAGCACCGCCTCACCGAGTACGGGACGGTCCTCGTCGAGCCAGTACAGCCTGTCCACCTGCCGGACCTCGGCCTCGTCGCCCGCGGCAAACGCCGTGAATCGAAGAATCCGCGCCTCTCGCGGCTCCGGCTGGGAACGCACGAGCACCTCGGCATGGCCCCGGTCGAAGGGGACCCTGACCGTCCGCGCCATCTCGAATATGTCGAACGACGCGCCCGCGACGCTATTCAATTCCTCCTTGTAGAGGTTGTAGGCCCGGAACCAGAACTCGTCGCTGAGGCCGGCTTCCCGGCTGGCGGAGTTGCTGAAGAAGTCGGCGGTGGTTATAGGGGGTCTCTCGGTCATTGCGTAGCTCCTTCGGCGCCGTTCGCGGCCCGTTCATGCTGTCCCCTGCCCCACGTCGAGATGCGGCGGCGGATTTCGATGTTGTATCTACTCACTCCCACCGATGGCGATTCAATCCGGCCCGATTCTCCTGCATGTTGGAGGAACCTAAACAGGCGATTCACTCCACCCGTCCTTCAACCACTCAAGGAAAGTCTCAGGGAAGAGGAGCCGCTCCTCCACAATGGGCCGCGCTGCCCAGGCTGACCTGGCCATATCTCACCTCATATGACCATAGCGTACCATCGCAGGGGAGTTTCAATTGCAAACTCCCTTCGTGCTCTTGAATTTAGTGGGCCGCTGTTTAGCGGACCCCGCGTTTTAGGTAAGTCCGCTCTCTCATGGACCTTCTGGCTCACTCCGTCCACTGAAGGACGGTGATCCTTTCTCTGGGTCCCTTTCTCATCTGCTCTGCCGTGAAGTTCCTGAACGCTTCGGACATTCCCTCGTCTTCGTACAGAAGCTCTGGGCCTATGTCCAGGTAGCGCACCGCTGCCATCGGCCTGGCCGACTCCCTGGGTATGAAGAAGATGTTCAGCTCGTCCGCCAGGACGGCGCGTTCTTCGGCGCTGAGGCTCACCAGGGTCGATATTTCGACCAGTTGACCGTCCCTTATGACCAGGTGCTGGGTGGACCCGTCCTCGGGCGATACGGAGATGATGAACTCGGCGCTCTGCTCTTCATCGAGCAGTAGGTCTATGAGTTCGTCCGGCAACGGGCCGGGCCAGGCGCGCGTTATGGAGCGCGAGTAGACGCTCGCGCTCAGTTCCTCTCCCGGGCGGATTTCGCCCATCATCTCCAGGTCGGCTATGAGCTCGTCGAGGTCCTGCGGGCGCGCGAGTGTCTCCACGTCGGCCAGGCGGTTGCCATCGGGTATGTAGTAGTTAGTAGTGGGTATCAGCACCGGTCTTCTCCTTTTGACCGTGGGATTTCGCTCAGGGCTCTCTGCGTATGTCTTCGCTATCTTCATCAGGCTCCGGGTCGCTATCTCAGACCGGGGTCCATGAGACTTGTGGGCTTGGTGAGTTCTGCGAGCGTGTATGTGCCTGCGATGGGCGAGTCTGCTATGAACCCGTCCGAGCGTTCGGAGTATATCTTACAATCGATTTCGCACTGATACAGCACACCGACGTGTCGAGGTTCTCTTGTGGAACTTGCGTCCGCCAACACGCCGAGCATTGGCATATGTTCCGGCGGCTTCCGACCCAGCTCATCTTCGACGTCACGCATTTTGGTTGAGCGCGTGAGCGCATGGTCGGGCTGTTCGGCGTCGAAGTGTCGGCCGACTATCAGGCTGAGACTTCCCTCGCTGTCCTAGGAATCGGCGCTCGGCGTATCGAAGGCCCTGTATGCTCCGCTGGCGTCAGTTATGACGCGCAGCCGATGACCTGCACGAGATTGTCCGAGGCTGCGCAGCGCTGATGGATTCGGATCCCTACGAGACTACTCCGAAGGCCGTTGGATATGGCTGCTGTCGCACGTCAGGCCGGTCGAACCGCCGTTCGAGACGACGGGCAGGCAGGGAGCCTGGACACTGCCGCCCCAGGTCCAGGCGCGGTTGAAACGCTCCCACCTTCGCGGATGAATGCATTAGCTCGCCGAACCAGTCTTCACGAGCCGCGGTAAATCATTGATCCGAGTTCGCGCGGCATTGACATGTCGGCACGACTGGCGAGCCGGTTCTCTGTTCGGCCGCGTGCTTGGCGGCATGAGCCGTCTCAGGATTCTCTGCTTTGCAACCACTCCTTCGACAACCCTCTCATCCCGAGATGAATGCCTAACCCGCCCCACCTTGGAAAAAGGGCGAAGCATACGGAATGGAGGAGGTGGCCGATGCAGCCTTCCAACTTTGCCTGCTACCGGCATCGTCTTCGCTTATAGGCAGGCGAATCTGTCCCGGTAAAACTACGTAACCGTCCCATCAAAACGCACGTGGTGTCCCAGTAAAACACCCCCTCTCGTAGCTGAGAGAACCCGCCAGTCCAAGGAAAACAGCGAGAAAATGACCGGAATGTATATTTTGGCCCACTAAACCACCTCGGGGCAACGCCCCGGCAAGAGTGATCGTCGCTGTTAAGGCAGAGATTTCGGGCCACCAGGGCTTGGTCGGCAACGTTCGGCAGGCTTTACAGGACTTTATCGGTTGTTCATCGAGACAGTGTGATGCCTGGCGAGGATATAGAAGCTGACTAGAAGAGCAATAGTGCAAAGTCACGAAAATCGCATTGCCAACCCCGGGTTGTGCCCGCCGGTCAGACTTGCTGGAACACGACAATAACTGTGTCGTTGCCTTCCACGAGCCGAAATTCACTTCAATAGCTGACGCAATATAACCTGTGTCGTTCCCAGGCTGCCTTCTAGCCATTTCACCGTACCCTGAAAGCAACTTCCCGACGTTCGACTCGCCCCCACAGAGGCCGGATTTGCAATAGTCAGCGACCTGATATATGCAGCTTGTTGTCGCCCCTTGCGTATATCAAGAACGGTGATGATGTGGTATTAAATGTGGTATTATTCGCAAAAGTCTGTCTAAGAACAGCTAAACGCGCTCCCCCTATCTCCACCATTCCGGTGTTCACTCGCTCCTGTACGATCTGTACGGCGCCCGTCCACGATACTCCAACACTCTGCCTGTAATGCAACAAACGGGGTGTGGCGATTATGTCGCCACACCCCGTTTCGCTAGTCGTCGTACTTGTCAGACGTTGAGTTTACCGCCTACCGGAAGCCCGTCCTGTTCTCTCTCATGTCGCGGTCGAGCCAGACATAGGACCACTTGGTGGAGAAGTCCACGAAGGCAAGAATTCTCTCGCCGTTGTGGTTCTGGACCCATGGCTGCCAGTAGTCACCGCTGAAACCAGCCGGAATCTGTATGGCCGGCGCCAGCTCCAGGAAGGCTGTGTTCGCTTCCTTGATCAGAGCTATCTGCTCGTCAGACTCGGTCGCGGCCAGTACGTCCTCCCACATGGCGTGCCATGCGGGATCGTTCAGGTTGGAGAAGTTCCACTGGTGACCAGCCCTGAAGTTGTTCAGCGCGTTCGGCCTCGCCGGCTCGTGCCAGAACAAGAAGTCGTACTGCTTCTCGAACAGGCGGCTCTGTAGGACAGGAGTGTCCACAAGGTCCAGCGTGACCTTCACGCCAATGTCGTCCCAGAAGTCCACCGCTATCTGCGCCGACTCCAGTTCGAGTTCGATGGAGTTCCTGATCACTATGTCTATTTCAAAGCGCGTGCCGTCAGCGTCCGGCGTATATCCCGCCTCGTCCAGAAGCTCTTCCGCCTTCGCAGGGTTGTACTCGAAGTAATCCTGGACCATTTGCGGCTGCTGGTCCAGAGGTATGTAGTGGAGCGGCCATTCAGGAGACGATGGGAAGGCGAACAGGACGGAGTCGCCCTCGAACAGGTTCTCCGAGAATACCTGCCTGTCTATGGCGTAGTTCATCGCAAGACGCACCCTGAGATCGTCGAACGGAGGCTTGTTCATCGGCATCCAGAACACGTGCGCTCTCTCAAGGGGCTTGACTTTGCCGAGGTCAGGGTTCGACTCTTCGATGCTGGCCCAGTCGGACGCACGCACCGAGCGCAGCTTGTCAATCTTGCCCGTCCTCAGGGCGGCCAGCCTGGCGGCCTCCTGTGGAATGACGATCTCGACTATCCCGTCCATGAAGGGCAGCGCGTATTCTGTGCCCTCGACAGTGTACGTGGCCCACCAGTCCGGGTTCTTCTCGAATTCAAGCTTGCTGCCGGCTACGTATCCATCCTCGACCGTCATCCACGGGCCGGTGCCGGACTGGTTCCAGGGAATGTCCGTACCGAGCTCGATGGTCTCAGGGGGAGCGGCTATGAGGTATGGGCCCCATGCGAACTCATAACCCCAGAACGAGACCGGCTTGTTGGTGTGGTAGGTAACCGTATCGTTGACGCCGTCACCGTCCGTATCGTCACCGGTGACCTCGTCCAGGAAGTCGTGCCTGGGCCAGCGGCAGTCCTTGATGCGGTTCATTTCGGCGACCAGTTCGTCAACTTCGACCAACCTGCCGAATGTGGGATGCTTGTCCTGCCATCTAACTCCGGGCCTGACGTGGAAGCTGTATGTCAGAGGGTCCGGCACTGACCAGCTATCAGCCAGGGCTCCGGTTGCGAGCTTGTCAGTTCCGAATCCCAGTGTGGGCAGATATGTCGTCTCGCCGGTTCCTGACGGACCCTTGTTGTAGTCTCCCATCAGGAAATTCTCGACCGAGTAGGAGAGCCTTTCCTGGTTCTTGAATTCGCACATATCCCACTTGGATCCGGGATCGCTGGGAGTCGAAATCCTTAGCTGTCCGCCGTAGGACGGGCCTGTCCTGATCTCGACGGCCTTGACGTCCTCAGGCCTCAACTGCGCAACGGCGAGTGGAGCGGCCTCGACCGCGGCCTCGGCAGCCTTCTTCGCGACCTCTTCGACGGACTTAGCTATCTGGGCCTCCTGCGCCTTCAGGGCCTCCTGAACGGCCTTGGCGACTTCTTCCGAAGTTGCTCCCTGCTGCACCGCAGGGGCCGGCGCCGGTTGCGCCGCCTGCGCCTGCTGGACAGCTTGCTGAGCTGCCTGCGCCGCTATCGCGGCGACGTCCGGTGTCGGCGCTGCGGGAGCCGCCGGCGTATCGCTCGCGCACGCCATCAGCGCCACTAACGCTAATGCCAGAGTCGCCATCGCTATCAATAACTGTACTTTTTTCAATTTCCGTACCCCGTCCTTTCCTAGTTATACACTGCGTATTGTGGTGCGACCAGAGCTGCGCGGCTCTGACAGGCTGCTGAAAAGCGCAGCTTGAAGGGAGTCGCGTTCTAAGTAATGTCGGGATACAACGACCCATCTGGTAATTTCGATGCTGCCTCCGACAATGGGCTCAGGTTGGTTCCAACAGCCCTGAATCGGATACAGTTACGAACACTATTTCACGAAATATATTCCCCGATTCGCATTGTGTCAACCTAGATCGGCTCACATATCAACGGTGGAGCTAAAGTGTTCCCCATGGATGGCCCGACGTGGTAAGGGCGGACAGATATTGGACCACCGGGGCAGAGAAGAGTAACGCAGTCTCACAACTTCGCGTAAACCTGAATGCGGTGCCTGTTGGACTCCGTGACGTATAGCCGTCCCTGCCGGTCCAGCTTGACAGAGATCGGACCCCAGAAGTACGGCTCGATTCGCGCGGATTCCTGGTAAGGAGTCTGCACATCCGGACCTGGAGTCACCATGATGTTGGCCTTCTGGCGCACCTGCCACTCGTCCGGGTTGGCCGCATAGAACTCTTCGGCCCACTTGGACAGCGTCGCCTGCCCCCTGAGCTTCTCCAGGAACTCGCCGTCAGGCGACAACACCTGAACGCGCTCATTGCCCCAATCGGCAACGTAGATAAGCCCCTCGTCATCAACCGCGACGCTGGACGGTCGCCGGAACTGGCCGTCGCCATCTCCCGACTCGCCGAACACAGCCAAAAACTCGCCGTTTGGAGAGAACTTCTGGATGCGGTCGTTTCGCCAGTCGGCGACGTACACATTGTCGTCGCCGTCGAGAGTGACGCCCCACGGCATGCTGAACTCGGCGGGCCCGTCCCCTGGGTGACCTAAACTCGACATGAACTCGCCATCCCGCGTGAACTTCTGGATGCGCCCATTGTAGGCGTCCCCGACGAGTAAAGCGCCGGAGGAATCAATCGCAATTCCGGACGGGCCATCGAACTGCCCATCACCCGAACCGTGGGCGCCCCAGTGCCGGATATACCTGCCGGAAGTGTCGAACACAGTGACGCGGTGGTTGTGCTCATCGGCGAGATACAGGTTGTCTTCCGAGTCGAACGCCACGGACGTGGGCCACACGAACTGTCCGGGCTCAGAGCCATACGAACCAAAGTGGCCGTAGTAGTTGCTGTCCAGATCGCAGATGCCGATTCGTATGCCGTATGGCTGAAGCGAATTCGTGCGGCTGACGACATAGATGCGGTCGTCGCCGGAGAAGGCGATATCCACCGGGTTGCTGAACCCGCGTCCCTCCATCGCAACGATGCCTATCGTACGGTCGTACTTCAGCAACTGTCCGGCCACAATCTTCCTCCCGACCTTCTGAACCTCAATGTATCAGATGGGCCAAACTCCGCGACGCGGACGAGCGGACGAGCTTGAGCCACACCGATGGCGCCATTCCGTTCTCCGTCGAATTTCGTCTTTCGAGCCACATCATTGTGATAGTATCGCAACGACCGAAGAGTAGTCCATGACGATCAGGAGTGAGCCGATGCACATTGGATTCATTGGGACCGGGAGCATAGGTCAACCCATGGCGGGACAGATTCTTGGCGCGGGTTTCTCCCTGGTAGTCCACGACATAAATCGAAGCGCAGCGACTCCGCTGCTCGAAGCCGGGGCCGAGTGGGGCGACTCCCCAAAGGAAGTTGCCCGGCAGTGCGACATAGTATGCACCTGTCTTCCGGGTCCATCCGAGTTCGAGCAAGTGGTTTACGGCGCCAATGGCATCCTGGAAGGAATAGCTGCCTGCTCCGTGCTGGTGGACCACACGACCAACTCCCCTGAACTTGTAAGAGACACCCACCGGAGACTGGAGAGTGCAGGAGTTGGGATGCTCGACGCCCCGGTCAGCGGCGGCACGGAGGGCGCGAGAACACGCGACCTGACCATGCTGGTCGGAGGCGACGACGACACCCTAGCCCGCTGCAAGCCGGTCCTGGACGCGATTGCGAAGACGGTCATGCACGTTGGCGACATCGGAGCGGGGTGCGTGTGCAAGATCGCGCACAACTGCGCCGGGTTCTCACTGGACATGGCGACAATCGAGTGCCTGACCATGGGAGCGCGCGCAGGAGTGGAGCCGTCGGCGCTGGTGGAGGTGTTCCAGAAGTGCGCCATCGGCAGGAACTTCAACCTGCACACCCGTCTGCCCGATACGCTGTTCAGCGGCGACTTCGAGCCCCGTTTCGCGCTGAAAACCGCGATGAAGGACATGCGGCTTGCCACCGACCTGGCCGAGCGCTACGACGTCCCTATGAACCTGACCGATGTCTGCCGGGCAGAGATGGAGGAGGCCATGAACCGGGGATGGGCCGACCTTGACAGCTCTGCGTTCCTGAGACTCCAGGAGGAGAGGGCGGGGGTGCAGCTACGACTTGTGTGAGCGGGTCAGGCCAGTTGGTACTCCCGAGTAGAACCGATCAGGCGCAGGGTCTCCGCGACGCGGGTGTTAAGATCGTCTTGCTCATAAGCCTCTGAGGACGCCACGAGAGTCGCCCGCGTCTCATCCGAGACCGTGATCGGGCCTAGAAGGTCCAGGCAGGAGTCAACCAGCCTCTCCGAATCGAACTGCGTCTGCTGTTCGGAGACAAGCCTGTCAGCGATGTCCCGGACACCGGGCGAGTCCGGGTTTCCAAGGTACTTGGAGGCGAAGTTGACTCTCTCGACGAGAGACCCGCTATCTATCCACTCGGCTCCCTCGTGCCACCCCTCCACGTTTGGCGGGTTCATGAGCTCCTGTCCCATGTAGTTGGTGGCGAGACCAACCTGAAACATCTCGACGGTCGGTCGCGGGAAAGGCCGGGCAGTCCGCAGCGTACCTGCGACCAGCTCCGCCGGACTCTTGACTCTGCGGAAGCGGACGGCGACTGACTTGAAGTGGTCTGAGTTGAACATATCCCTCAAGACCACTGCGATCTCGTAGCCGGAGTCGAAGTAGGTCTCGCAGAGACGCTCGATCAGCGCCTCGCCGTCCTCGTCCACCTCGTCGGCGACGAAGAACTGGTACAGACGAGTACACACGAAACGGGCTGTAGCAGGCTGCCGGACTATCACCTCGATCACGTCCTCGCCATCGAACGGACCGCTTTCACCGAGGAAGGTCTTCTCTGAGTAGTCGTGATCGTCCGGCCTGAACTCGAACTGGCAGGCGACGCGGCTGTATGGCCAGATCGAAGCCTTCATAGCTCGCAGCGCCATGTACTCGGCATTCTCGAATGTCCAGCCGGTGAATGCCCGCGCAGCCTCCTTTACATCCTGCTCGGTGTAGTTGCCGATTCCCATCGAAAAGAGTTCAAGCAGTTCGCGGCCGTAGTTCTCGTTGACAGCATCCCTGTGGTTGTCGTGGTTGTCGAGCCAGTGGAGCATCGCGGGGTCACTGGAGACCTGGACCAGGAGCGCGCGGAAGCTGCCGAGACCGTACTTACGGAAGGTCTCGATCTGGTTCACCATGGTCTGTACGTTGTTGACCTTGCGTTCGCCTGTGGCGAACAGGCTGTGCCAGAAGAGCGCTATCTTCTCCTGGAGCGGGCTCGTCGTGGTCATCATACGGTATAGCCAGTTAGTGACCGCGACTTCCACGACGCGCAACTCGGACTGATCCACGTGGTAACGCCTTATGATGTCGTCGGGCATATAGGAGACCGTGGACGTGTCCAGCAGGGCGTCCACAGTCTTCTCGTAGCCGTCGGCAATCGCCGACTCCAGCTCGTCGCGTGTAGCGCCGAAGCCGGCGCGCCGCATCAGATGAGCCATCAGGTGTACGTCTTCGCCGCTCACTTCACCACCTCCAAACCTGTCTGCACAGGGCTTTTGCAAAGTCATCTATTCTACCGGACGGATTCGCCTAGTCATATACTTTCGTTTATAAAGCGACAGGTGGCAACAGGTGGCTTGACTGGTGACCAACAGGTGATTAGAACACCTGAAATCCACCTGTTAATCACCTGCATTAGCTTTGGGAAGAGTTTTTCGTCCCTCCAATTTTGGGCCGACATAACTTGACATTTATGTATATCGAGGTTCAGAATCATCGTTGGACACGCTCCTTAGTTAGTTAGTTTGTATGTTCGCATCATAGCATATGCAGCGCACGAATGTGTAGTCTTGTGAGAAACCGTAGAGGACTTTGCAAAGGCCGTGCTGACGCCGGACCATCTGTTGACTCCGCTAGGCTGACCATCCAGAATACATTCTTAGACGGCTCGTGACGGAGACTCATCTTCACCGGCCACGAGTGGACGCCCGCCTCAGTCTCATAGGCTTGCAATCAAGGGGGACTTTCCCATGCGCACTAACACGACCAAGGCCAAACTCAACGAAGGCGGAGTCGTCTTCGGAGCCATCATCACCCGTTACGCTCCCGACATGGTGGAGATATTCGGCGCTCTCGGTTACGACTTCGTGATGATAGATTGCGAACACGGACCAGCCAACCTGGACCAGGTCGAACACATGGTACGCGCCGCAGAGTCCTTCGAAATCACTCCTATCGCACGCATCCCCGACCATTCAGAGAGCACCATACTCCGGTTCCTGGACCGCGGCCTCCAGGGGATAATCGTGCCGCACGTCAATACAGGGGAGCAGGCAGCGGCCATAGCCCGGGCCGCTCGCTATCATCCCGAGGGCTACCGAGGAATGGGCGGCGGTCGGGCCCAGGACTACGGCATCGGCGTGTCCCGGGACGAGGCCACGGCCTGGGTCAACTCCCAAGTGCTGGTTATTCCCATGGTCGAAGACATTGAAGCGGTCCGCAACCTTGACGACATCCTCCAGGTATCCGGCGCTGACGTTCTCCACGTGGCGGCCTCCGACCTGGGCCAGAGCCTGGGCAATCCCGGGGTGGCCGAAGTCCGCAGAGTGATGAGCGAGGTCATTCCACGGATTCGGGCCGGCGGGAAGTTCGCCGGAGTGGGCGGCAACAATCCCGCCGACACCGAGGGAGTCGCCGAGTTCATCAATCAGGGCGCCAACTTTGTGACCGTTTCCGGCTGGGGCCTACTCCGCATCGGAGCTGAAGACTTCCTGAACAACGTCAAGGCCGCTCTGTAGATGCGGGCGTTTCAGCCGTGTCTCTTGAGGCGGCCTGTGATCTTGGCCCACTTCTCGGCGAGAGAGAAGGCGGCTACACTGAGCGGCACGAGAACCACGCCGAAGACGAGCAGAATGACCAGGATTCGACCCATCTCGGCTATGCCCTGCCCGTCCAGCATGGCGCCGCGTATGCCGTCGAGCATGTAGGTCGCCGGAGAGAGGTAGGATACGGCCTGCAACCAGCCGGGCAGCACGTCCACGCTGTAATAGACGCCGGACACGAGCAGGACGACGGCCTGCACCATGAAGGACATCTGCGGGCCGCGCTCAGGGTATAGCAGCGGCAGTATGCCCGCGAGTATGGCGAGTCCGATGACGCTGACGCTTCCAACGGCGATGACCGCGAACGCGGCAAACCAGTCGGCGTTCGCGATGTTGATGTCGAAGAATGGCACGGCCATCGCGAATATGAGCGCCGTCCTGAGTACGGCGTGGGCGACTCCGAATACGGACATTCCGAGCAGGTGTACGACGCGCGGCACAGGGGCCATGAGGGTGTGTTCTATGGTCCCCTCCCAGCGTTCCCATCCGACGACCAGGCTGACGTCGTCGAGGACGGCGGAGAGGTAGGCCCACACCAGCGTCCCGATGAGCAGGAACATGACGAGCCTGTTGATCTCGCCCCTGCCGACGATGCTGTCCTGGCCGACCTGTTCGGCGATGAAGGTTATGGCGAGGGTGTTCACGACTCCATAGACGAGCCAGACGAGTTCCCAGCACCAGTATCGCTTCCAAAGATTTATCTGGCGCTCGAAGAATGCCCAGGCGAGTCCGATGGGCCGGGGCCTTCCGAGCGCGGTGTGAAAATCTGCGCTAATCATGTGTCTCCTCGTCTTCCTCTATGCTCCTGCCGGTCAGTTCGAGATAGACTTCTTCCATGTCAACTTCGTCCAGGGGCATGTCGCCCGCGACCATGGCGCGCAGTTGGTTGGGCGTACCCTCGGCTATGATGCGTCCGGCGGAGAATACGGCTATGCGGTCACAGAGCAGGCCGGCCTCCTGCATGTCGTGGGTGGTCAGCAGAATCGTGGCGTCGTGGTCGCGGCGGACGGTCTGAATGAACGCCTGCACCTCGCGGCGGCTGCGCGGGTCGAGGCCAGTGGTGGGTTCGTCGAGAAGCATCAGGACGGGCGATGTCAGAAACGCGCGCGCAACGGCCACCTTCTGCTGCTGGCCGCGGGAGAGGTTCTGCATGGGGTCGCGCGCCTGCTCCGCGGTGAGCATGAGGCGTTCGAGAATGTCGTAGGCGCGGGACTTTATGCCCGAGGTCTTCAGACCATAGACCCTGCCGAAGAACATGAGGTTTTCAATGGCGCTCATGCTTCTGAAGAAGGAAGGGTCGGCGGAAACACGGTTTATGGCGGGCCTGACCTTCGCGGGTTCTCTGACCACATCGTATCCGAAGATTTCGGCGCGGCCCGAATCGGGCAGCAGCAAGGTGCTCAGGACGCGGACGAGGGTTGACTTACCGGAGCCGTTCGCGCCGATGATGCCGTATATCTCTCCGCGCTGAATCTCGAACGAAACGTCGTCTATCGGCGTGACCTTTATCTTTCGAGGTCTGTCCCTGAGTATGGGGACAATCTGACGCCAGTCGGGGCCGCTGGGGAATTTCTTCATAAGCGACTCGACTCTGAGCGGAGCTGCGCTGTTCATGGTTATGCTCCTAATATGGGATGGGGCGATGGATTTTCAGCCAAATAGAAAAAGCCCACTATCTCGATAGCGCGATAGTGGGCGAAGGAACGACCTTACAGAGTTTAACTCAAGCCGAAAGCACACTCCCCCCACGAACGCGGCCAACCCGCAGGCAACGGGTTCTCACGATCATCGTGGCGATTGGGGATATGTTCAGCATTTCGACCATCAACTCCTGATAGATTGATGCTAGCGACTGGGTGATTCGGAAGTCAAGAGAAGATTTAGCTGAGAGCTTTGCGAGACCTTGTGTCCGCTTCAGTCCTTAAGACTGAACAGGTCAGGGCGGAGTTTAATCCGTAGCTGGTCGCACCGTCCACCCCACCCCTGGATACCCGTTTTCACGGGTATGACGGTAGTTGTGCAGAGGTCTCAGCTATTGCGGCTTCCGCGGTAGTCGCGGAAGGGGCCGTCTCTCCATTCGAGGGCAGACTTCAGGCCCTCGGCCTTGGAGCGGCGGGCGAATTCCTTCACTATCGGGGCCTGGTGAGCGATGGCGTCGGTCTCGGCAGCGAGACGCTGGAGCGTGTCGCGTCCCATAAGTTCCATGGCCTTGTTGACAATACTCTTGTTGGCGGCGAGCAGTTCCCAAGGGATTCTTGCCATGGTCCGGGCGAGGTCCTCAACGATGTCCTCGAGCTGGTCGCGCGGGACGGACTTCCACACGAATCCGATCTCCTCCGCTCGCCTGCCGGATACGGACTCGCCGGTGAGCAGGAACCACTTGGCCCACTGCGGGCCGACCATGTAGGTCCACATGTGGGTGGGTGGAGCGCCCATCGAGCGCACGGGCGGGAAGCCTATCTGGGCGTCGTCAGCGGCGATGGAGATGTCGCAGTGCATGGCGAGGTCTGTGCCACCCGCTATGCAGTAGCCGTGTATGCCGGCGATTACGGGCTTGGATAGGTTGAGTATCTGGGACATGGTATTGGGTGTCTGCTTCATGCGGTGGATGTCCACGCGGATGTTGTCCCGCGCGGCCTGAGCGGAGACTTCGGCCTCGGGGGTGGTGGGAGGCGTGATGTCGTAGCCCGCGCAGAAAGCGCGTCCCCTGCCCATGAGAGTCATAACGCGAATGTCGGGGTCGTCGTCCAACATCTGCATACAGTCCACAAGCTCGGCCTGGAGTTCGCGGCTGAGGGCGTTTAGCTTCTCGGGCCTAGCAAGGTAAACCCGACCTATGCCGTCGGATGCGTCGTATTCGATAAATTCGTAGGTCATTATTGTACCCCTTACAAGAGATATGGAGGTTGAGCCGGAGCGAGCGCATTGTATCACACGGCTACAATTCGCTATGTCGTTGTGTTATGATTCTGGTGTCGAGCGGGAGTAGCTCAGTGGTAGAGTCCCTGCCTTCCAAGCAGGCTGTCGCGGGTTCGAATCCCGTCTCCCGCTCCACATCCCTCCTTTCTTCTCATTTTGCTTTCACTCATCTCACTTCGGAGGACCGCCATTAAGCGCGTTGGATTTCTGCTGAAGGTCAGGCAGGATATGCTTGACGAATACAAGGAGCATCACCGGAACGTGTGGCCGGAGATGCTGGACGCGCTGCGTAGAAACGGGTGGCGGAACTACTCGCTGTTCGCGCGGGAGGATGGTCTGCTGTTCGGGTATTTCGAGGCGGAGGAGGATTTCGCCGCGGCGCTGGAAGGCATGTCGGGCGAGGAGGCGAACGCGCGCTGGCAGGAGTTCATGGCTCCGTATTTCGAGATTCCGCCAGGAGCGAAGCCGGATGAGATGATGGTGGAACTGGAAGAGGTGTTTCACACGGACTGACGGAGCGCTTCAACACCTTTGGATTGACGACTTATCTACCCTCACTCTAGCCCTCTCCCAAAAGGAGAGGGGATAAATCGGAATTCTGAATATCCATCACAGCTAACTTGTCGCACTATTAGATAGGCTGGATTTTGATATGAGACTCGAGAATAAGGTCGCTATCGTAACCGGGGGCGCGGCGGGCATAGGACGCGCGATATGCGAAGTGTTCGCGGAAGAGGGCGCGAAGGTCGTCATCGGGGACATTGACGCAGAGGGCGGACGGGAGACCGTGAGGCTGATCGAGGACACGGGCGGGAGCGCGGTGTTCGTGGCGACTGACGTGTCGCAAGAGTCTCAGGCGCAGGCTCTCGTGGAGAGGGCGGTGTCGGAGTACGGGGCGGTCAATGTCCTGGTGAACGACGCGGCTGCGTTCGTGTTCGGTGAGGTGCAGGACGTTACGGACGCAGACTGGCAGAGAGTCCTGGGCGTGAATGTGCTGGGGCCTTCGTACATGGTGAAGCATACGCTGGAGCCAATGAAGGCAGCGGGCGGTGGCTCTATCGTGAACATCGCGTCGGTGTCTAGTTTCATAGCGCAACCGGCGTTTGTGCCGTATAACACGTCTAAGGGCGCGCTGCTCCAGCTAACGCGCTGCATGGCTATGGACCTGGCGCCGGACAACATCAGGGTGAATTGCGTGTGCCCGGGCGCGATACTGACGCAGGCGACCGAGCAGCACCGCCGGTTCACGGGCGAAGACAGGGAGAAGTTCCTGTCGGACGCGGCGGACTCGAATTTCATGAAACGGTTCGGGCAGCCGAGAGAGATCGCTTACGGCGCACTGTTCCTGGCTTCGGATGAGTCGTCGTTTATGACGGGGCAGCCACTGATCATTGACGGAGGGGCGACCGCTCAGTAGCAGGGGTCAGTCCCTCAAAGAGATTTCAAAAGCCTCGCTTCTTCCCTAATGGCGACAGCAGGTATAGAAGCTGGTCACCCTCACCCTAGCCCTCTCCCAGAGGGAGAGGGAGCTTATCCAAATGCTCAGACCCGCGCCCCGACTTTCAGAGAGTCGAGCATCCTTCGGGATACGGCAGCTATATCTTCTACCGCGTGATCGAACACCGTTTCGTTGGCCTTTGAGGGTTTCCTGTACCCGCTTATCTTGCGGACGAACTGAAGCGCCGCCTCGCGTATCTCTTCGTCGGTTGCGGGACGGTCAGCGTTTCTGAGTTTCTTGATGCTTCTGCACATGGGGTTCCTCCGCATATAGGACAAATCCATTGACTCTCCTGCCATGGGAAACGAGTATCCCTGTCACACACGATACACGCGCCAAAGCAGACGTTCATACGAACGAGCGAGGGCGATGTACCAGGGATCCGTCTCCGGCACGAGTGGGGACACCAGTATCGAGCGCCATCCCGCGCGATTGGCGCCAACAATGTCAGTGGCAAGTCTATCACCCACGAACGCCCATTGCTCCGCCGGAACGCCAAAGTGTCGCTCAGCTTCGCGGTAAGGCTCAATGGACGGCTTCTTATCCCCCATCGGTATAACGTAGAAGGGAAAACGCTCTCTTAGCTCAGCGCGCCGCTTGTCTGTGCAATTCGAGATGATGCACATTTGACCGGAGAACAGGTCACGCATTGATTCGATGCTCGCCAGTAGTCGTTCATGTATGTCAGTCCCGTGAAAGGCGCACAGCGTTTGATCAGCGTCAAAGCCGACAGCGCGGACACCCAAGTCGTACAGGACGCGAGCGTCTATGTCGGCTATGCTATCGAACTGGTGGTCGGGGCGAATCTCGTTTCGGGGCGGAATGAGATTGACGATTAGCATCAATGTCTCCTACTACTCTTGTATCAGTATAACGCTCGGCAGTCCGGGCATTAGTTCAGGACCTGGTAGATGGATACCTGGTCGGATTGGAATACTTCGCTCAAGTAAGGCGCGAGGTCGGAGTCGAATTTGGCTATCCCCTCCGGGGAATAGTACGACCTTTCGAGTTGGCCAACATAGATATATTCGACGCCATATTGGGCCAGTAGGTCCCGGGCAACCGAAATGTCCTGGGTGGAGTAGATGAGCTCGACGTCGCGTATGCGGGGTGCGACCATCTGGCGATAGTCCCAGCGCTGCTGCTCCTGGTGCCATTGCCAGCCGACGACGCTGGGTAGGCCGGTGTATATCGAGACACGCCCGCCCCAGCGATATGTGGGCGTGTTGGCCTCCAGGACTATCGGCGAACCCTGAACGTTTTCTCGCAACCACCTGATGCCCTCAAAGTCGGCTTCAAGGTCAATGGGGCCTTCGGGTTCGTTATAGATAGTTCCTTCGATGTAGGCGAGGCCGTTCAGCGTGAGAGGCGTGACGTTGCCGTTGAAACGGTCGCGCAGCCTGTCCTGCGTTCCGAGGACGGGGTACACCGCCACGCTCATAACCAGGACGGCCAGTCCACCGGCCCAGACGTATCGGTATCCCCAGAGTTGCCCTCCACTGAATAGTTCTGAGGCCAGAAGTCTCCAGACCATGTAGGCGGCGGCTAGGGCGAGCAGGACCCATACCTGCATATAGAACTTGAAGACGCTGTTCATGCGCTCGATGTCGCCCTCGACCCTGAATATGTCAAGTCCGAGTACCAGCGCGAGAGCCGTTCCTGCCATGAGAGAGACGAACAGGGTGACCGACGTCTCCGGCCTGGGGTTCGCAAGAGCGCGCAAGCCCACGACCACGACCAGGGCGATAAGCGCGATTGCAAATACCATCGTGCCTCCCGCGCCATAGCCGTATGCCAGGGCCGTCAGGACGTAGCCCGCCGCAAGAGCGGACACGATCAGCGCGAGCAGCGTCCACGGTCCGACCTGGAGCTCGGGATTCGTCCGGCGCTCGGAGAGGGTGTCCACCAGGGAATCAAAGGCGGGTCGTATTGCGGAAAGAGTCGAGGCCAGAACGCGGCGCGACTGCCACAGGTAGAACGAGCCTATGACGAACACGAACAGCCCGGTGATTGCGAGGAATTGCCACAGAGGTGTCGTGTTGGTGGTACTCTCTACGCTGTTGAAGAAGGTTTCGTAGTAGAGGTGGTAGGGCAGGAAGGCGACGTATCCAACGATGAACACGAGCGCGGCCTTAACACCCGTCCGCAGTAGCATCAGGGACGAAAGTCCTCCCTGGGCGAGATACTCGCCAATCGCTATGGCCGCCGCGCCGAGCAGCAGGTAGGTCGGGTAGTCCCAGGTGTTCAGAAGCCTCAATGCGCCGACGGCTATGCCTAAAACGGCAATCCTCAGCAGTTGCTCGGCGTTCCAGAAGGAATCCCGTCCGACGCGCGACCTAATGCCCAAAATGAGCGCGGCGCAGATGCCTACGCACAGGACTGTGAACGGAAGCGCCCAGAGGTGCGCGTGCGGGTCGGCGAACAGGAAGGTGAAGAATGGGAACTCGGTTATCTCGTGGCCGGGCGGGTCGGGCGGCATCATGCGGCTGGAACGCCAGAAGTCGAATTCGCCCATCGGAAGACCCTCGACCGCGGCCCGCCACGCACCCTGGCCGAGTTGAATCGCGCCGTCGAGATTTCCAAGCACGACTACGAATGCCGCTCCGAGCAGTCCAGCGAATATGGGAGAGATTTCACCAGAAA